>CAMFND010000044.1 GCA_945965395.1 uncultured Bacteroides sp. | reverse complement strand
TAAAAATGGATTTAATAAACCTCTTTTTCGGTTTTATTAAATCCATTCTCGTGTGCGCCTGATAGGACTCGAACCTACACGTCTCACGACACCAGATCCTAAGTCTGGCGCGGCTACCAATTACGCCACAGGCGCATGCAGAAATATGTATTTCTGTTTTGCGAGGGCAAAGATAGGAAGAATTTTCATATTCTCCAAATACTGCACCTTAATTCTTTAACTTTTTGATGGCGGTTTCGATGATAGTATCTTTTCCTTGCTGCATGTCTTCGCTGGTCATATCTACTTTTACGTCTGGTTCGATACCGAATTCCAATTGGTTCATGTCGGGGTCGAACATCGGGCTGGCAGAGAAACGGATGGACCATCCGTTGGGAATCTCCGAGCTGAAGGGGAGACCTGATCCTCCTCCGGTGGTATCTCCCATAGTCGTTACATTGGGGAATTGACGCATGGTATTCACAAAGTCGTTTGTGGCACTGTAAGAACGGCGATTGGTTAATACCACTGCCTTCTTCTGCCAGCGGATACTGTTGGACGGTTCCTGATATACTGGTTCAGGGTCCGAGAAATCATTATGACCCGGGCCTGTTTTATGGCGGATGTAGCCGACCAGTACTTTCTCATTTGTAAACCGTGCAGCCAGTTTCTGTGCCGTAGTCAGGTTACCTCCTCCGTTGTTACGTACGTCGATAATCAGTCCGTCACAAATCTCCAGTTTCTTCAGCATCTGGTCCAGGTTTCCGTCGCCGATACCGTCGGAGAAACTTTCACAATAGATGTAACCGATGTTGTTTCCCAGAATCTGGTAGGTCAGTCCGGAAGTAATGATGTAATCCTTTTTCAGGTAGTTGCTCTGGATGCTGTCGCTGAAATTCCGTGGATAAGCATCGAACCATTCCCGGTATTGCGATGTACCCAGTGAACTGCTCAGGTTGACGTGTCCGTCTCTTAATTCATTGACCATTTCCGACAAGACTTCGAAAAGTGACTCCCAGCTCATGGAGGAAGAAATACGTTTGCCATAGCGGGTATGCACTTCATCCCAGTCCAGTCCATACGTCTCGTGCTTATAGTCCAAAAAGCAATATTGCTCATCGATGATTTTCCAGAGCGATTCAAAGTTGGCTTCCGGAGAATTGCCCTGAATGTCTTCCCGTATGCAGGAAGAGAACATGCAGCAGGACAGTGTCAGCAGAAGGCTATATAAGTAGCAATGATAAATCCGTTTCATATCAATAAGGCGTAACGTTTGAAGGCATGGAAATACGGTTCTTCCCTTTCAGCAGGTAGAAGTTTTTCACGATGCCAATCATGAAATCGTGTGAATAAGTATGGTATTTCAGGTGGTTGACTTTCGCTTGCTGGAGGTCGCAGATGTACCCCACGCGCATGGTGACTTTCCGGATGGGAAAATCAAGCGTCAACATCTGTCGGAGCGACGGGTTGTTGTGAAGCGAAGTGAACAGCACGTTCTTTCCTTTGTATCCCAAGGAAAACATTTCGTAGTATGACTGTCCGAATTCCGGAGAGAACATGGCTCCCAACAGCGGAAGATTGGCCTGATAGCGTGCTACCAGCGGATAGTTTCCGATACGGAACTTGTAGATGGCCATTCCGGATATACCTACACTTCCGTATGCTTTTGCCTGTGCCGGATTGTTGGAATTGCGTGTGTTGTACACGAATCCCCCGTTCAGGTCAATCATCGGGCCTGCCAGCAGTTTCAGTTGCTCGTTCAGGCGAAACTGATAGTGCAGTGCATAGGTCCAGTTCACAAGTCCGGCATACATATTGGCGGTCTGGCTCGGATTATGCGTGTACGACACATTGGCCTGCAACAGATTCTGTGCCGAAACGTTTCCGTTCATTAACCGAGTCATACGCATGTTTTCGCGCAGGATACGAATCTCCGGTCCTTTGTATTCCAAAGGGGAAAGGTACGTATCGAGCACGTTGCTCATTCCCGCTCCATAGAGCACGGAACGCATTACGTAACGTGTGGCACGCAGGCTGTCTTCTTGTGCGTAAAGCGAAAAAACAGCCCAGCATGCGCAAAGTATAAGGTAAATTCGTAGTTTCATACGGTTTTAAAAGAGTTTCATTTGTCCGTCGTCTTCCTGGCTTTCATCTTCCTCCATGCCGTCTTCTTCCTTTTCAGGCTCTTCCGGCTCCGGTTCCGGCATGCGGGTTGGTTCCAGCTCCGTAATTTGGCCGACGGTATAAGTGGTCAGTCGCTTACCCTTTGCCTTGAAGCTCTTCACGCCTACAAAGTCGCTTGCCTCCAGAATGAGTGCTTCGCGGAAGCTGTCGTGTCCACCAAAGTCCACTTGGATACGCGGGTACACCTGACAGGTCAGCAGGATAAGTTGTGTATGCTTGTTATCACCTAAGAAATTTTGTTTCTTGGTGGTTGCTTCGAAGGTGAAGCGTTTCAGGTACGGATAGTTCTGCTGGTCGGCGTCATAGAGCACAGCTGTCCATACCTTGTCAGGATTGAATTTCTCAATGCAGAGAATATCCGGATCGTAATGGTTGCTCAGGTCAAAGTTGGTAGTATAGAACTCTCCATTCTTGTGTACCACTAAGATACTGTCCTCACTCTGGAATTCTCCCAGGTATTGTCCTCTTCCGTCGTAATTGAGTCGGAGCACATCGTGGTCGAACCACACCTTTCTGCCTCCGAGTGTAGAACCTCCTCGCTGTTTCAAAGAAATCTTGTGTACCTCAGCCTTGGTCAGCAAGTTACCCATGGATTGCTTTCCCTTGATATTGATGGTACTGAAATCCCTTTCAAACGTAGGCTTCTTGATGCGGGGCGTAGGACGCAGCACTACACGGATGACTTCTGCTTCTCCATTCGGATTGGCGGTGAAGTACACGATTTTAGAACCTGGAGTGCCCTGCGTTACGTCGTATTCCCTGTCACGAATGATGGAAGTGACATTGAAACGTTTGATATAATAATAACCTTCCTTTCCGTCACGGTAGATGACGTTGTAGATGGTACGCTTGTCGTTTTTCTTGAATACGTTGACGTACAAGATGTTCTTTCCGACGAACAATTTGTCGGACACGCGGACAATCTTGTATTTACCGTCTTTGTAGAAGATGATTACATCGTCGATGTCGGAACAGTTACATACATATTCGTCTTTCTTCAGTCCGGTACCGATGAAACCTTCCTCACGGTTGATGTATAGTTTTTCGTTGGCTTCAGCCACCTTGGTAGCCACAATGGTATCGAAGTTGCGTATTTCCGTGCGGCGCGGGAAGTTTTTACCATACTTTTCTTTCAGGCGCTGATACCAGTCGATGGTATATTCCGTGATGTGTGCCAGGTGATTGTCTATCTCTTCCAGTTCCGCTTTCAGGCGTGCGATGAACTCATCCGCCTTGTCCTTGTTGAACTTCAGGATACGCGCCATTTTGATTTCCATCAGTCGGAGAATGTCTTCCTTGGTCACTTCGCGTACGAACTGTGGATAGTAAGGCGTCAGGCGTTCGTCAATGTGCTCGCAAGCCGCATCCATGGAGTCAGCCTGTTCGAACTGCTTGTCTTTATAGATACGTTCCTCGATGAAGATTTTTTCCAGCGAAGCAAAGTGCAGAGTTTCCAGTGTTTCGTCCCGTTGTATCTCCAGTTCCTTGCGTAACAGTGCCAGCGTATTGTCGACCGACTTCTTCAGCACCTTACTTACTGAAAGAAAATGCGGTTTCTTGTTGTCGATGACGCAGCAGTTGGGCGAGATGTTCACCTCGCAGTCAGTAAAGGCATACAAGGCATCTAGTGTCTTGTCGGACGATACACCAGGAGTAAGGTGTACTAAGATTTCTACCTTTCCAGCCGTGTTGTCGTCCACCTTTCTTACCTTGATTTTTCCTTTCTCGATGGCTTTCAGGATGGAGTCAATCAACGAAGACGTAGTTTTTCCATAGGGGATTTCACTGATGCAAAGGGTCTTGTTGTCTATCTTGGAGATTTTGGCACGCACGCGCACTACGCCCCCTCGCTCGCCGTCGTTGTAGCGTGACACGTCAATCGAACCACCTGTCTGGAAATCCGGATAAAGCTGAAACTCTTCTCCGTGCAGGTAAGCGATGGCCGCATCGCACAGTTCATTGAAGTTATGTGGAAGAATCTTGGAGGAAAGTCCCACGGCAATACCTTCTACCCCCTGGGCCAGCAGCAGCGGGAACTTGACTGGAAGTGTGACCGGCTCCCGGTTTCTACCGTCATAGGAAGCCTGCCATTCGGTCGTTTTCGGGTTGAACACCACATCCAGCGCAAACTTGGAAAGCCGGGCTTCGATGTAACGGGGAGCAGCCGCACTGTCGCCCGTCAGGATGTTACCCCAGTTTCCCTGGCAGTCAATGAGTAGGTCTTTTTGTCCCAATTGTACAAGGGCATCTCCGATAGAAGCATCTCCGTGAGGGTGGAACTGCATGGTGTGTCCCACAATGTTGGCCACCTTGTTGTAGCGTCCGTCATCCAGCCGTTTCATGGAGTGGAGAATACGTCGCTGCACCGGTTTCAATCCGTCGTTGATATGCGGTACGGCACGCTCCAGGATAACGTACGAAGCATAGTCCAGAAACCAGTTCTGGTACATGCCACTCAACTGGTGCTTTACTGCTTCGTCAGTGGTCGATACCGGTTTGTAGTCAGAGTGTTCTTCTTTCTCGGGCAAGTTTGCCATTTCCTTTTCGTCCTTGTCAAAAGTATCTTCGCTCATATTAAAATGGTTCCTATGTAAAGAGATTCGGGCAAAGTTACTGAATAATTCTGTGTGGTGGAAATAATTGACTTACAATTCTTACCCACGAAAAGGGCATTTTTGAAAAAATTTCTTATCGTAAATACCTCGACACGTACGTGACGAGATATTGACACGAAGGTGACGAGACCTTGACACGAACGTGATGAGGGATCCGCACGTACGTGTCGAGGTAAGATGGCAAGCACATTTGGGCTTATTGCTGCTTGCGGTAGCTGCGTATGGCCCATGCGTAGAGCAGAAGGGCAAAGGACGAAAGTACGGAAAGTTGGAAGCCGATATCGCAGATGCTGCTTCCCTTCAGGTAGACCATGCGCATGATTTCCATAAAGTAGCGCAACGGATTGAGATAGGTGATGCCTTGTGCCCATTCCGGCATGCTGCTGATGGGGGTAAACAGTCCGCTCATCAGGATGAAAATCAGCATGCAGAACCACATGACGAACATGGCCTGCTGCATGGTAGAAGAGTAATTGGATATGACCAGCCCCAGTCCCGACATGACCAGTGCGAAAATCAGGGTGGCCAGGTAGATGGTCAGCACGTTTCCTACCGGAGTTAATCCGTACACCAGCCAGGCCAACAGTATGCACAGGTTCAGTACCACAAACCCGATGGCCCAATAAGGCAACAGTTTGGCAAGGGTGAAGGTAAAGCGGCTGACCGGACTCACGTTGATTTGTTCGATGGTACCCGCTTCCTTTTCACTTACAATGTTTAGAGCTGGCAGAAATCCACAAAGTGTAATCAATAGCATAGTCATCAGTGCAGGAACCATGAATACTTTATAGTTCAGGTAAGGATTGAACCGGTAGCGGACAGAATCTTGCGAAGAAGACGGGTTGAGTATCTGTTGCAGGTAAGCGCTGCCCAGTCCGCCTTTCGTGCCGTTGACGGTATTAACTGCAATGAGTGCCGCTGGACTTTGTCCGTTGGCTTGCGCTTTCTCAAAGCCGCGTGGAATTTCCAGCAGCATGTCGGTCTGGTCTTTCTCGATGGCTTTCAGGCCTTGTGCGTAGGACGGAGGAAGTGCCGTCAGTTGAAAATAACGGGAAGCTTCGATGCGGTGTACCAGTCTTTCGGAAGAAGGGCTGCGGTCGTTATCGATGACGGCAATGCGCAGGTTCTCTATTTCCAATGTGGCAGCCCAGGGCATAACCAGCATCATCATGCAGGGGAAAAGCAGGATGAGGCGGGGCAGGAAACTGTTGCGTTTCAACTGCTTGAATTCTTTTTCTATCAGGTAACGTAACATCATAGGCTTGGCGGTTTATTCCAGTCGGTTCTTAAACTTGCGGGCAGTAGCCGTAATCAGTACCACTGCCATGAGGCACATCACTGTCACTTCTTTCCATACATATACCAGTGGTACACCCTCAATCATCAGCCGGCGGACGGTTTCTACGTACCAGCGTGCGGGAATAAGGCAGGAGAGAACCTGCAGAATGCCCGGCATACTTTCTATCGGGAAGATAATGCCCGACAGGATGATGGTGGGTATCATCAGTACCATGGCCGACACTAACAGGGCAGCTACTTGCGTATGGGTGATGCAGGAGATAAGCAGTCCCAATGCCAGGGATACGAAAATGAACAATAGGGATACGCCTAACAGGGCAGGCAGGCTTCCGGCTATTGGTACGTCGAGCACGAAGACGGAGAGCAGCAGGATGGTCGTCAGGTTCAGCAGGGAAAGCACGAAATAGGGAACTGCCTTCGACAGAATGATGAACAGCGGGTTGACGGGAGAGACCAGCAGGACTTCCATCGTGCCTGTTTCCTTTTCGCGTACGATAGAGATGGAGGTCATCATGGCACAAATCAGCATCAGAATCAATCCCATAACTCCCGGTACAAAGTTATAGGCGCTCTTCATCTGCGGGTTATAGAGCAGTTTATTGTACACCATGACAGGCTGCTTATCCGGTTGTGAATAGGCTGGGGTGGTTGTAGCTTGCCGGATGGTTTGTAGGGCTTGTCTCAGAATTGTCTGGGCATACGTACTCCGTGTGACGGCCAGATTCGGGTCGGTGGCATCAGCTAAAATCTGTATATCTTCCGAATCGAAACGCAGGCGATGCAGGTCGGAGGGAAAGACTATGGCCAGTTCTATGAGGTTGCGCCGGAACAGCCGTTCGATTTCGTCGGGTGACTGGACGACATATTTCACCGTGAAATACTCGCTGGCATCCAGTTGTTCCATCACTTTCCGTATATCCGTCTGGAGGGAAGGTGCAAGGATGGCAGTCTGTACATTGCGCACTTCGGTCGAGATGGCAAAGCCGAAAAGGATAATCTGTACAATCGGCATGCCTATCAATATCAGCATGGTACGTCGGTCGCGCAGGATATGGTGAAATTCTTTTTTGACAAAAGCGATAAACTGTTTCATGGCTGTTCCGTTTGCATGTGAGTAAAAGCATGTTTTCCTCGTTGGGCTTCACGTGCTAATTTCTGGAAGACTTCGTCCATGTTTCGGGCATCAAAACGGTGTTTCAGTCCGTCGGGAGTATCCAGTGCCCGAATATGTCCGTCCACCATCATGGAGATACGGTCGCAATATTCAGCTTCGTCCATGTAGTGCGTCGTGACAAAAATGGTAATCCCCTGGTCGGCAGCCTGATAAATCAGTTCCCAGAACTGACGGCGGGTAGCCGGGTCGACTCCTCCGGTCGGTTCGTCCAGAAAAACCAGTTCCGGATGGTGGAAGATAGCTACAGAAAAGGCCAGCCGTTGCTTCCATCCTAAAGGCAGCGAACGGACCAGGGTATGCTGTTCCTCGTAAAGTCCGATACGCTGTAAGGTTTCTTCCGTACGCTTGCTGATTTCTTTGGCATTGACACCGTAGATACCTCCGAACAGACGGAGGTTTTCACGTACGGTCAGGTCTTCATAAAGTGAAAATTTCTGGCTCATGTAGCCGATTTGTTTTTTGATTTCCTCGCTTTGTGTCCGTACGTCAAAACCCATCACTTCAGCCTTTCCTTCGGAGGGAAGACTGAGCCCGCACAGGATGCGCATGGCAGTAGTCTTTCCGGCCCCGTTAGCTCCTAAGAAACCGAAGATTTCTCCCCGTTGTACCGAAAATGAAATATGGTCGACGGCCGTGAACGAGCCGAATCGTTTGACGAGGTTGTCCACCTGGATAATGGGCGGAGTATGTTTATTGACGGCTTTTCGTTGCAGGCCGGGAGGGCATAGAATCTCGCTGAACTGCTTCAGTATGGCTTCCGGACGGTCGATGCCTTTAATTTCTCCTTCATAAAGAAACGCCACCCGGTCGCACCGCAAGGCTTCGTCCATGAAAGGAGTGGATACGACAAGGGTAATGCCTTCCTGTCGGAGATGTGCTAACATCTCCCAGAACTCCCGGCGTGAAACGGGGTCTACTCCGGTAGTTGGTTCGTCCAGAAAGAGGACTTTCGGCGCATGAACCAGTGCACAGCATAAAGCCAGTTTCTGCTTCATTCCTCCCGACAATGCACCTGCCCGACGCTGCTTGAAGGGGGCAATCTGTTCATAAATGGCGCGTATCCGCTCGTAGTTTTCTTCAACAGTCGTATGAAATATGGTGGCAAAGAAACGCAGGTTTTCTTCTACCGTGAGGTCCTGATACAAGGAGAAGCGCCCCGGCATGTAACCTACGCTCTGCCGTATCGTCCGGAAATCGGCCCGTACATTTGCATCCAGTACCCGGGCACTTCCCTGGTCCGGCAGCAGCAAGGTGGTCAGGATGCGGAACAGGGTACTTTTCCCGGCTCCGTCTGGACCGATGAGGCCGAACAGTTCTCCTTGCTTTACGCTAAAGGATACATCGCGCAGGGCTTGCACCTTTCCGTAGCTTTTGCTTACATAACTGACTTCGATAAGGTTTTTCATGTCACTCTCGGTTTTCAGAATTTGACTTTCCCGTACATGCCCAGTTTGATGTGTCCGTCGTTTTCTACGGCTATTTTGACGGCATATACCTGGTTGGCCCGTTCATCGTTGGTCAGGATAGTTTTGGGCGTAAATTCCGCTTCTTCGGAAATCCAGACTATCTTGCCGGGGTAATTCCTGAGTTGTGCATTGCCGAAATCGGCAAAAACGGTGACTTCGTTGCCTAATTTCACCGACTCCAACTGTGAAGAGGTGAGGTATGCCCGCAGGAAGATATACTCCATATCGGCTATCTTGAACAGCGGTTTTCCTACTGTAGCCAGTTCACTGGGTTCGGCATACTTTGCTAAGATGGTTCCGTTGATGGGAACGGTGATGTGACATTTTTTTAATTGATCTTCCACTTGTGCCACCTGGATGGCGACTGATGAACTTTGTTCTGTCAGGCTGGCGGTGGTATTCCCTAGCGAAGAAAGTTGCGCTTCCAGTTGTCGGTTGAGTACCGCCAATTGTGAATCCCAGTCATCCAGTTGTTTACGGTTGGCAGCCTGTGCTTTAAGTAGATTCTCCACCCGGTCGCGTTCCCGCTGTGCCGTGGCAATCTGTACTTTTGTGGCAGCTATTTGCCGGTGGATGTCGGGGCGCTGGCTCTCTACCGATTTCATCTGCGCTTCCAGCTGTCGTTTCTTCAAATAAAGCTGCACCGTATCAATCAGTCCGACTTCGGTTCCTTGTGTAAAGTGCATACCTTCTTCCGCATTCAGGTAAAAAAGTTTCCCGCTAGCCTCGGAAGATACTACGATTTCTGTCGCTTCGAAGGTGCCGGTAGCATCAAATTCGTCTTTGGACCCACAGGCAGTCAGGCAAATCAGCAGCAGAGTTTGAAATACATATCTTTTTTTCATACGCTTGAGTATTTTAGTGTGAAACGGGTTAGTTGGTCAGGTGTTTTCTTTGGTGTAGATGCATGAGCAATTGCACTTCATGTGCGGCTTTGGTTTGGCGCGCGAGATTCTCGGCTGTAATTTCTTTCAGCATGTCACTGACGCTCATCGTGCCGTTTGCTACTTTGGCCTGGGCAGACCGTCGGATGTTTTCCCGTAATCGGATAATCTCCTCGTCTTCTTTCATTTGCTGGCGAAGACTTTGGATGGTGCCGTCTTCTTCTGCCAGTTGTAAGTGTGTGTTGAATAAGAATAAGTCGCGTTCATTTCTAATTTGCTGGATACGGTTGTCCAGGTTTTTCCGGTCGTTCTTCAGAGTGTACAGGCTTCCGAAATTCCAGGTAAACCGGGCTCCGACCAAGTAGTAGGTTCTGAATTTATCTTTCAATATATCCAGTCCCGGATTGCCGTAGGCTCCTTGCGCAAAAAGACTAAAAGCTGGAAGATAACCCGTTTGCAATCCCTTTCGTTGTACAGCGGCAGTCTGTTCTTGTGCTTCATACCACCGTAGTTCAGGACGGTTGAATTCAGATGTATTCGTTTCCACAAGGGTTGGACGTACTAACCGGGTTTGTGCCGGAAATTCATTTCTTGTAAGTAAAGACAGCATACGCAGATAGGCCATACGGTTGTTCTCCAACTGGATACGTTGCTGCTTGGTTTGAAGAATCTCTACCTTTACCGCGTCTACGTCGGCCTCATTGGCTGTGCCGTTTATCCGGTAAGCCTCCACCGTTTTCTGGTTGCGTGCGAGCTCTTCTTCCAATAATACATTTTGTGCCAGTTGCTCGTCCAGTAACAGGATACCGAAGAACACCTGATTCACCCTTTCCTCCAGTGCATACAAGCTGGTATCAAGCTGTCGCTCGTGTTCTTCGGCTTCGGCTTTGACCTGAGCTTTCTGGTTGCGGATTTTTCCTCCGTCCCATATATTCTGTTTGATTTCAATCAATGCCTGATATTGGTCTTTGGGTAGTCCCTTCATGCCCAATCCTGGAATCTCGAAAGGAAAGGTAGTAGCTTCACTTTGATAAGATATTTTTCCACTTATGCTGATTTGGGGCAGATTGCCTTTTGCCACATTTGAGAGCGTATATTGTTCGGACAGTTGAATCAAGTCGTATTGTCGTACCAGCGGATAGTTTTCACGGGCCTGCTGCTTGCAACTTTCCAAGGTGATTTGTGCCTGACTTATCACACTCAGGCTCCATGCACACAAAAGGAGAAATGTTCGTATCATAGGCGTTGGGTATTTATTAAAAGGTTGTATGGCAAAGATAGAGGGTTTGGGGTAATCTTTCGGTCCTATATGTGTGACGGAATGTTCTTTTTGTTCGATAAATACTTGTTTATATCGTAAAAAAGGCCTGAAATATTATCTTTGCGGGAAAATAACACACTGTGTCAAATGAAATCGAATCATCTGTTGCTGCTGGCGTTGAAAAAAGTGCGTGAACATGTGGGGGAAGGAACGAACACCTCCCGCTTTCTTACTTCCGAATTGGGATTGCTTCGTTCCATTCAGGGAATAGCCGACGTAATTCATTTTATCCCGATGGAAGGGCAGCCCTATCGGTTGACCGAGGGACGAGTGGTGTTTTTTCGTGCGGGGACGCTTCGGCTACGTATCAATCTTCGTGAAGTGGAATTTAAGGCGGGCGATTTGCTGGCGGTGTCTCCCGGGACGGTGTTTGAGTTTCTTTATGTATCTCCCGATTTAGATTTGGCTATGCTGGCTTTTTCAAACAGTTTGATGGAGAATTGGCAGAAAGAGGATTTGTTGCAGACTTATTTGCAGGGGCGATTGTTTTTGCATCTGTCTTTAACTGCGAAGGAAGTGCAGCGCATGGAGCAGTTGTTTGCCTTGTTATGGGAAGTGGTGCACGATCGGCCTTTTCCGAGAGCTTCCGTGCAGAGTCTGATTTCTCTGTGCTTTCATCAACTGGATTTTGTCAGGAAAAGCAGTCAATCTACTGAAAGGCAGCAACACACGCGGCAGGAGGACGTTTTCATTCGTTTTTTAGAGTTGGTCAATAAATATGCGGCTCGTGAGCGGAGCATTACGTTTTATGCCGACCGGCTTTTTCTGACACCGCGTTATTTGAGTACACTGGTCCGTCAGGCTAGCGGACGCACGGTGATGAACTGGGTAAATGAGGCGGTAATGCAGGAAGCCAAGCTGATGTTGCGTCACACGGATAAGTTGGTTTATCAGATTGCCGATGAGTTGAATTTTCCCAATGCGTCATTTTTCAGCAAGTATTTCCGACGCATGGCAGGAATGACTCCTAATGATTATCGAAGAAAAGACGAATAGGGAAGGTTGTGTATATCATGCGTCTCCTTCTTTTATGGAAGTTCTGTCTATGCGCAGTGATTTCAGTACCGGAATGGTAAGAGGAAGAGCCAGCAGAAAAGAGCATAGGTCGGCTGCGGCTTGACACATTTCCACACCTTGCAACTGCAGAAAGTAAGGTAGAATTAGTATCAAGGGGATGAAGAACAAACCTTGGCGAGAGGAGGAAAGAATGACGGCCCGACGAGGCTGGCGGATAGTTTGTAGCAGCATGTTACACAGTATCACCCAGGCTCCTAATGGGAGCGTGATGAGTTGCCAGCGCAGGGCTTCGGCTCCTACAGCGATAACTTGCGGGTCTTCTTTCCGGAACCAGGAGACTATTCCTGGGGCATAAATGTATCCGATGAGGGAACAGATGGCTAAAAAGATAACGCCTACTTTCACACAGTACCAGAATCCCTGACGGACCCGTTGGTTTAACCCTGCTCCATAGTTGTATCCGCATACCGGCTGAAATCCCTGTCCGAAACCGATGACAAAGGAATTGATGAACATGCAGATGCGAGTTACAATGGACATTCCGGCAATGGCGGCATCTCCAAAGTTTCCGGCTGCTACATTCAGTAGAATGGTTGACACGCTGGCCAGTCCTTGACGGCAGAGAGAAGGACTTCCTCCGTATACGATTTCTTTCAGATAGGCGGGAGTCGGAGTAAAGTGCCGGTAATGGATACGGATATTTTCTCCTTTCCGGTCCATGAAAAGCAGGATGGTGAAGCTGCATACTTGACTGATGAAGGTCGACCAGGCGGCTCCTGCAATTCCCATGTTGAATACGAATATTAATAACGGGTCAAGTCCGATGTTGAGCACGGCTCCCACAATGATGCCAATCATGGCATAAACGGCGTTCCCTTGGAATCGCATCTGGTTGTTGAGTACCAGAGAGGAGGCCATAAAAGGGGCTCCCAACAGGATAATTCCTAAATAGGTTTTGGCGTATGGAAGAATGGTTGGGGTAGAACCCAATGCCCGGCAGATAGGGTCCAGAAAAAGCAGACCGACAAGCGCAATGGCACAACCGATGAGGAATGCACTAAAGAAGCCTGTAGCCGCCATCTTTTCCGCACTGCGGTAGTCGCGTGCACCTAATCTTCTGGAAATAAAATTACCCGAACCGTGTCCGCAAAAAAAACCGAATGCCTGAATGATGGCCATGATGGAAAAAGAAATGCCTACAGCCGCAGTAGACTGGGTATTGATTTTCCCGACAAAATAGGTGTCGGCCATGACATAGAAAGAAGTGACCAGCATACTGATGATGGTTGGAACGGCCAGTCCCCGGATAAGGCGAGGCACTGGTGTCGTGGTCATAAGCGTATATTTATCTTGAGGCATAAACTGTATACTTGTAGAATGTGGGCAAAAGTACGAAAAAAATCCCCCTTATTTGCCCATTTTTAGGCAAATAAGGGGGATGTAAAAAAAGTACTGATATAGTCTGCTGAAAATTAGAATCCAGCCAGTTCAATTACTTTGTCAACTGCAGCATTCAATCCATCTGGATTCTTGCCGCCAGCAGTGGCAAAATGAGGCTGACCACCGCCGCCGCCTTGAATCTGTTTAGCAGCTTCACGTACCAGTTGACCTGCATTCAAGCCGGTTTTCACCAGGTCTTCGCTCATGGTTACAGTAAGCAATGGTTTGTTTTCGAATACACTACCGATGACTACAAACAGATTTTCCGTGAACTGTCCTTTCAACTGGAAAGCAATGTTTTTTACCGCATCAGCTGGTATTGGAAGTACAGCTTTGATAACCTTTACGCCATTGATTTCTTTAGCACCTTCAATCAGCTTGTTCTTGACGGCAATCTCTTTCTCCTTCATGAATTCTTCCACCTGCTTTTTCAAGCCGGCATTTTCTTCAATGTATTTGGAGATAGCAGCCTTCAAATCGGGTGCATTGTTAAACAGTGCTTTCAAATCGTTGATTGTATCTTGTACGGTATCGAACATTTCCTCTACCTTCGCACCAGTTACAGCTTCAATACGGCGTACACCTGCAGCAACAGAGCTTTCAGAAATGATTTTTACCATACCGATTTTTCCAGTAGCCGATACATGTGTACCTCCACAGAATTCGATAGATGAACCGAACTGTACGACACGTACTTCGTCACCGTATTTTTCACCGAACAGGGCGATAGCACCCAGTTCCTTAGCCTTTTCAATCGGCAGGTTACGGTATTCAGTTAAAGGTACGTTTTCACGAATCTTGGCATTTACCAGGTGTTCTACTTCACGAATCTGTTCCGGAGTCACTTTCTGGAAGTGAGAGAAGTCGAAACGCAGTGAATCAGGAGTTACCAGAGAACCCTTCTGTTCTACGTGAGTACCTAATACCTGACGCAAAGCTTCGTCCAGCAGGTGCGTACAAGAGTGGTTGGCAGCACAAGCAGCACGCTTGTCTGTATCTACACATGCCATCATCGGAGCTTCCAGATGTTCCGGAAGTTTCTTGGCAATGTGAATTGGAAGGTTGTTTTCCTTCTTTGTATCAATGATATCGATAGTTTCAAATTCGCTTACCAATACACCGGTATCACCTACCTGACCACCACTTTCTGCATAGAACGGAGTCTCGCTCAATACAATCTGGTAGAGAGTCTGGTTCTTTTGTTTGATCTGGCGGTAACGCAGGATACTGGTTTCATATTCTGTATAATCGTAACCAACGAAAGCTGTTTCACCTTCTTTCAGTGTAACCCAGTCGCTGGTTTCTACTGCAGCAGCATTGCGGGCACGTTCTTTCTGTTTCTGCATTTCAGCTTCGAAGCCTTTTACGTCGGCAGTCAGACCGTTTTCACGCAAAATCAGTTCTGTCAAGTCGAATGGGAATCCGAATGTATCATACAGTGTAAAGGCATCCACTCCACTGATTTCTGTCTTGCCGGCAGCTTTGGTTTCGTTTATTGTCTTTTCGAGCAGACGGATACCTGTTTCCAGTGTACGGAGGAATGATTCTTCTTCTTCCTTCATTACTTTTTCAATCAAAGCCTGCTGAGCTTTCAGTTCAGGATAAGCACCACCCATGTTTTCAATCAACACCGGAACCAGCTTGTACATGAATGCCTGTTTCTGTCCGAGGAATGTATAAGCGTAACGAACAGCACGACGCAGGATACGGCGGATAACATAACCAGCCTTTGCATTTGAAGGCAACTGGCCGTCAGTGATAGAGAAAGCAATGGTACGGATGTGATCAGCAACTACACGCATAGCCACGTCTGTCTTTTCATCATCTCCGTATTTCTTACCGGACAAATCACCAATCACTTTGATGATAGGCTGGAATACGTCTGTATCATAGTTGGATGTTTTTCCTTGTAGTGTACGTACCAGACGTTCAAATCCCATACCGGTATCAATTACTTTCGCAGGAAGCGGTTCCAGAGTTCCGTCTGCCTTACGGTTGTATTGCATGAATACCAGGTTCCAGATTTCGATAACCTGCGGATGATCCTTGTTTACCAGTTCGCGTCCCGGAACAGCTGCTTTTTCTTCTGCAGAACGAGAGTCGATGTGGATCTCAGAGCACGGACCACAAGGACCTGTATCACCCATTTCCCAGAAATTGTCATGCTTGTTTCCGTTGATGATGTGGTCTTCAGGGAAGAACTGTCCCCAGTAGCTTGCAGCTTCGTCATCACGTGAGATGCCTTCGCTTGGACTACCTTCGAACACAGTCACATATAAATCTTTCGGGTCAAGCTTCAGTACGCTTACCAGGTATTCGTATGCCCAGCTGATAGCTTCTTTCTTGAAATAGTCGCCGAATGACCAGTTACCCAACATTTCGAACATGGTGTGGTGATAGGTATCGTGGCCTACTTCTTCCAAGTCATTATGTTTTCCGCTCACACGAAGACATTTCTGTGAGTCAGTTACGCGTTTGTATTTAGCAGGGTGGTTTCCAAGTATGATATCCTTGAACTGGTTCATACCGGCATTAGTGAACATCAGGGTAGGGTCATCTTTGATAACCATTGGTGCAGAAGGCACAATCTGATGTCCTTTCGACTCAAAAAATTTCACGAATGAGTCGCGGATTTCATTTGCTGTCAACATAATCGTTATATTGTCTTGTAGTTAATATTCTCAAAATTGATTTGCAAAGATAATTGGTTTTATTATTTTTGTCTGTATGTTTGGTGCAAAAACTTGATGTTTTGTTGCTTAAAAATTTCCAAAATCGAACCACATGCGTAAAGTCTATTATATCTACAATCCGAAAACTCGTACTTACGACCGTATTTATCCCACCGTGCGCCAGCGGGCTTTGAGTTACCTGCGTCAACTCTTTGTCGGTATGGGACTGGGGGCCGGCAGCTTTATCCTGCTGTTGTGGATTTTCGGTTCTCCTTCGGAAAAAGACCTTCGTACGGAAAACTCCCGACTTTTGTCGCAATATGCCATTCTTTCTTCTCGCCTGGATGAGGCGGAAGGAGTGATGCAACGCCTGCAGCAACGTGACGACAACATCTATCGCGTAATGATGCAGGCCGACCCGTTACCGGATGAGCAGCGTTCGGCTACCGCAAATAATGCACGTTATAATGAACTGATGGACATGGCCAACAGCCGTCTGGTTATCCATACACTACAGAAAATGGATGATTTGGAGAAGAGGATTTATGCCCAGTCCAAATCTTTCGACGAAGTGGTGGGGCTCTGTAAACAGCATGACAAGATGCTGGCCTGTATTCCCGCCATCCAGCCGGTTTCAAACAAGAATCTGAAACAGACTGCTTCGGGGTACGGCATGCGTGTTGACCCGATTTATAAAACCGTGAAGTTTCATGCAGGGATGGATTTCTCTGCCAATATCGGTACGCCGGTATATGCTACAGGAAACGGTAGGGTAAAACAGGCCGGATGGGATGGACTGTATGGGAATTGTATCATCATTGACCATGGGTTTGGTTATGTGACCCGTTACGCTCATTTGAATAAGATTGAAGTGAAAGTGGGACAGAATGTGGCACGTGGAGAAGTGATTGGTCAGGTAGGCTCTACGGGAAAGAGTACCGGTCCGCATTTACATTATGAAGTGCGTGTAAAGGGAAAGATTGTCAATCCGGTGAACTATTATTTTATGGATTTGAATGCTGACGATTACGAAAAGATGATTGAACTGGCTGCCAACCACGGTCGTGTATTTGATTAAAAAAGAATTGCTTGTTATGGCTTTGAAAACAGATAAAGAATTGAAACTCTATTATTCCATCAGCGAAGTGGCAAAAATGTTTGATGTGAATGAATCGTTGCTGCGCTATTGGGAAAAAGAGTTTCCGATGATTTCTCCTAAGAAAACAGGGGGAAATGTACGTCAGTACCGTAAAGAAGATATTGAGAACATTCGCCTGGTGTATCATCTGGTGAAAGAAAAGGGGTTGACGCTATCTGGCGCCAGGCAGCGGTTACGGCAGAACAAGGAAGGAACCATGCAGACGGCCAATGTGGTAGAGCGTTTGAAGCGTATCCGCAAGGAGCTGGTGAGCATGCGGAATGAACTGGATTATCTGACTTGAGTTTTTGTAGTATAATAGAATAATGGCATGTAAAGCTTTTGGGTAAGCTGCTTTGCATGCCATTATTTTTTTTAAGTTATGGCGTTGTTGATTTATTGAAATCACTTTTTGAGTAACGATTTATGGTGTATGTATATCCTAATGGAGAATAAAATTTCTTCTTTTTAATAAGAACTGTAAGAAAATCATTTAAGGTTATGGTGGAATTACTCCACATTTGGTTTGCTAATATGAATATTTTAGGAAATAATCTTTGATCTAATAAGTCCTCGGTTAAACCATAATCAGTCCACAAGCAACAGCTCATTCCTAAAGTGTTCTTATGATTTAATTTTGATATAGATTCATTTCTATAATATACGTCATATACGCTGGAAGTTCTATCTTGTGCATATCCTTTCCAAGGTTTTTCCGGGAAGTTTAGATAGGTATAATAATTTGTCCCGCATATTACAGGAATTCCCAGTGTACAAGCTTTATTAAAGGCTTCATCCTTATGCCCTCTCCAATTCCACCAGTGAATGATAAGATTGTTAGGTAGTTCTTTTGTAAAATCATGATGTATAACGTCTTCCCAGCAGATGGCATATTTCCCTTGAGTTTTTAGATATTCTGCAATTTGTATCATAAGCCATAACTGTAGCTGATTACTGTTTTTTAAGCCTAGTTCTTGTATTTTACTTTGACAGAGCGAGCATGTATTCCATTTTCCTTTTGGGGCTTCATCTCCTCCTATGTGAATATATTGAGATGGAAATAAGTTACATATTTCTAGGAATACGTTTTTTAAAAAAAGAAGAGTAGAGTCATTTCCAGCACAAAACAATTGATCTGTAAATCCATTTTCTAGTATGATAATGCTATCTTGGGTACAGCCTAAAGAAGGATAAGATGCTAATGCCGCTTCTGAATGTCCTGGAATGTCTATTTCAGGTATGATTGTAATGCCTCTTTCTTTTGCATAAATAATGAGTTCTTTTACTTCTGCTTGAGAATAGTATCCTTGTTGTTCTTTTCCACGGGCGACATTAGAGCCTATTGAGGTTAGTTTAGGGTAGCGTTTAATTTCTATTCTCCATCCTAATCCTTCAGTTAGGTGCCAGTGAAAATAATTCATTTTTAGTAAACTCATTAAGTCAATATATTTTTTGATGGTTTCAATCTTTTGATATTGGCGTCCTGAATCTAACATGAAAGATCTATATTTACAGCGAGGTTTGTCTTTTATTGATGTGAACTGAAAACTTCTAGTATTGGGTGATGAATGGATTACAATTTGTCGAAGTGACTGGATAGCATATATGTATCCATTTAATGATGATGATTTAATGATAATACCTTTATTGTTAATGTCAATATTGTATGCTTCCGCTGGTAATAGATTGTCATTTTGAAAAGATATATTTCCATGAGAAGTTGTATAGGTAACTTTAATACCTTTAAAGATATCTTGTTCTAAGACATTTTTTATGTAGTTGTTGGGGATATGACCTGAGATTCTTACTATATTGTTAATCTTTAAAGTATCAGAATAGTTGGAATATGAATTGGGAAAAGGTAATATCTGTGCTTCTATGCAAAGAACTTGGGTAATTAAATATGTATATACAATGATTATTTTATAGATATTATAGCGTTTAAACCTGATCATATAGCGTGTAAATTTATTTTTGTAAATAGCCTAATTTGCAAAGGAAAGATTCCAGTTCTTTCAGTGTGATTTTATAGTATTTATTATTACTATTAGGTTTATAATTAAAAAAACCATGCTCTTGTTTTTTATATACTTTTAGTATGCAGATAGCGCCATTTTCTTCTGTTAAATCTTTAAATTTTTGAGCAGTTTTTAAGGGAACAAGTTTATCATTATCTCCCACCATAAATAATGTCGGTAGTGCATTGTTTTTTTTGATATTATGTAGTGGAGAAAATGTCATATAGTTTTTTTTGATAGTATCAGAGCCAAATCCGTTTTTCCCATTATCAATAACGGGATTAAATAGTACTAATGCTGTTGGTCGAGGAGAGATTGAAAGATCATCTTTAAGATGATTATAATTGGAAATATAAGCACATGATGCAGCTAAATGTCCACCGGCAGAACCTCCTGCTGCTACTATTTTAGTGGTGTCGACATTAAATTTATCAGCATTATTTTTTACGAAACGTATTACTGATTTTGCATCTTCCACGCAATTAAAGGGGGTTGCATTACACTGTTCTTTAGTTCTGTAATCTGCGAGAATAGCTATAATGCCTTTGTGGGCCAGATATCTTGCGTGAGGTCTAAATTGCTCTCTATTTCCTTTTATCCAGCCTCCTCCATAAAAAAATATTATGGCGGGCATTTTATGGTTAAATTTGTAAGAGGATATTAATTCTATATTCAACTCAATACCACTACGTTTGGCATAGCATATCGTATCATAATGTAATTTGTTATTACAGAATGATTTAGTGAATATAAAAATAAGAAATAAAATAACTGTAATTCTTTTCATCTTTATTGAATATAGATTTGATTGGCATGAATAAAATATTCATTTGAAAAACCAATTTATTTGTGTAATAATTTTTTATTGCACAAATAAATTGGTTATATATTATCTTGCATTAGATACTACAGAATTTTATCTTGTTACTTAAAATATTGATACTTATTTTGATAAAAGTCTGCAAAAGTATCATCCTATTGAAAATACTGTTTATTCAAAATCGCTTTGTTGTTTTTCTACTTCTTTCAGTTTTAGTCGGCTTTGCTGTTGTGCTTCCTGGCTTACCTTATTGAGTGGCATAAATCTTTTGCCGTTCTTTGACTGATTTTGTAAAAGCTTCAGCTCATTAGAGTCAGCAATAAGCGGATGTGTGGCTTCTACCGTTTGAATAGTGATTTCAGCCGGTGCAGGAGTATGTATACCGTTATATACAACCGATGCCTTTACCTTTATTTCTCCAGCCTGTGTTTTGGCACGAACCAATACCGGAGCAGTTCCCCATTGGATAACACGAGGATTTGTAAAGGTTTCATTATTGGCTACCAGTTCACCCGGTCCCTCAATCTCAAACTGAATATGATAGTTGTTTAGCCGCTTGATGTTTCCGTTGTCATCAGCAATTGCTGCTACTACGGTAATCAGATCAGAACCGTCTGCCGTGGTTTCTGTCTGCTCGTTGTCTACCCAAAGAATTACTTTAGAAGGACGTCGGGTAGGAACAACTTTATGAGTTGCTACCAGTTTCTCGTTGACAAAACCTTCTGCCAGCAGATATGATTCTTCATGTTTATTGGCTCTGGCCAACGCTTTGTCGTGCATTACGTCCCATACATTGTTGAAAGTAATGACGGGTGAAGGCATACCTTCTCCTTTGATTTCCTTTTTGTAGATAGATTGTTTTCCTCCTTTGCAACAGGTAAGGCGTACTTCCTCACAATTACTATATACGGTTACATCTTTGGGAGAGAACGGAGTCATGGCGTTGGCAATGAAAACCATTGGCCCGTTTTCGGCAATCAGTTTTTCATTTTTTTCGGCCGGGCGCTGTGAGCAAAACATGTAGTAGGACAGCTTGGGCTGGCGGAACGCATCCATGATACCTCCATAGAACGGGTCTGGGTGATACCCGCGCTGATGGTCAAAAGAATGCCATAAACATCCTCCCATGTGCTGGCGTGGATTACGATATAACGCATCGTAACAAGTGTACTGGTAATCTGTTTTAGCATATCCCTGAGCTTGTATCAGCATCGGAACTTCTCCCCAGGAGCGGTTTACCCGGCTGGGAGAGTTATGAGAATTCCAGTCGTCTACGTTGTCTCCCCATTCACGGGTGAAATACGAGATGTTAGGGTCTAAGTCTGATGTGTTAAATGCCCCTCCAGCCCCATTGACAGGATGTGTAAAATGAATGGGAAAATATTCATGTCCTTTAGCGGTCACATCGCAGCCTGCATAGCAATAAGGATAGGGATATTCTTCATGGAGAATGCTTACTACATTCTTGGCAAAATCTTCCGGATACCATGTTTCGTTGAGAATCGGCTCCCACATCCAGACAGAAGGGTGATTTCGATCGCGTCTGACCATGTTGCGGATGTCACTGTATACTCTTTGTGCAAAGATGGGTTCATCGTTCCAGAACTGCCATCCAGGTGTGTTGACAATGACAAACAGTCCCAGCTCATCACAAGCATCCATAAATGCCGGGTCTTGTGGATAATGTGCGTTGCGGATGACCCTTAATCCTGCATCACGAAGCTTTTTGGCATCTCTCCAGTGAAGACTGTTTGACAGGGCGTTACCGATAATGGCAAAATCCTGATGTCTGTTGGCACCAATTAATGGGTAAGGGTAAGGTTTTCCATTCAGCCAGAAACCGTCTTTCCCCTTGAACTCAATGCTTCTGATTCCAATACGGCGGCGGTATCCGTCGATGATGTTTCCTGCTTTATCCTTTATCATGACGTGAAGCTGGTATAATGTAGGAGAGTCAGGTTCCCATAATTCAGGTTGGTTCACATGTAGAACAAGGGATGTCTGCCGTCCTTTTCCTTTGCTTACAGAGAATGCTTTTTCCGCCTGAGCAACCAGCTTCTGTGCGGTGTCAAACAGTTGGTATTCTACCTTTCCTGAGAATGATTTTCCGGACATGTTCCGGATGTGTGCATCCAGTTTTACATCGGCAGACTGCTCAGATACCTGGTTGAAGGAGACAAACAATCCTCCGCCGGCAGTCTCATTTTCATAATTAGGATCGGTAAGGAATATGTCGTTGTGTGCAATGAGCCAGCAGTCTCTGTAAATTCCCCCAAAATAGGTAAAATCAAGTGCTTCCTGTGGCTTTCCGGGAGGATAAGACGGGTCATTACTGTTGTCGGCCCATACTGCTATCACATTGTCTTGTCCGTAGCGCAGGTATTCAGTAATGTTTGCGATGACAGGCAAGAAGCCACCGAAGTGTTCTTTTACCAGTTGTCCGTTAACCCATACCTTGGATTTTCCCATAATGGCTTCAAAATGCAGAAAGAGTTGTTTACCTTTCCATGCTTCTTCCGGGGTAAAGTGTTTTCTATACCATACCTCGCCTTGATAATTGATGCAGCCACTGGCTTCGGAAGGCACATATTCTATGCCGTCAGGGAGAGAGACCAGATTCCATTCCTTGTCATTGAAATCCGGACGTTCGGCTCCATCCGCACTGCCTTTATGCAAACGCCATGCGGGGTTCATGCTGTAAACGGTTCTTCCGGTGTTAGGAAGCTCAAAGAAACCGGCCGTAGAAAATTCCGGTTGATGGGCAAATCCTAGTTGGGCAACCATGAGTATCAAACTACATAGGGCAGTTCGAATGTTCAAAAATGGTTTCTTCATACGATATGACTTGTTTTTAAGGTTAATAATTAATAATCTCCTCTTTGAAAGGAATTCTTTTTATGATAGAAATTAATTCTTTCTGTCCATGGCTTATCTTCTAGGGGGAAAACTTTATGAGTATTTGCCCATTCAATCCATTTACTTTCCAGTTCCTCTACCTTTTCTGGATATGTGGCAGAGAGGTCATGTGTTTCAAATGGATCTTTGTCAAGTTCTATCAGTTCCCATTGACTGTTTCTGTCGGCCCTTACCAGTTTCCAGTTGCCTTCTATGATAGCGCATGAACTCTGGTGTTCAAAGTACAGCGTTCGCTTGTGAATGGATTGGCCGGTTATAGCCGGAAGCAGGTTTGTCCCTGGTAGGTCTGCATGTGAGAATGTTTTGGGATATGCTACGTTTCCCAATGCCATACAAGTAGGCATTATATCAATGATATGGGCAGGCTGATTGCATACTTTTCCTTTTTGTAGATTCTTGTTTTTACTGCCATAACAAAGAATCAGCGGACTGCTGGTTCCACCTTGAAATACCCATTTCTTATAGCTTCTATAGGGAGTGTTTGACAGGTCAGACATCAGCTGCCCAATAAATCCTCCTTCGTTGGTAGCTCCATTGTCGCTCATGAAGAGAAACACTGTGTTTTCATACATGTTTTTCTTTTTGAGTTCTTTTATGACTTGTCCGATACCTTCGTCCATGATTTCAATCATGGCAGCATACGTAGCCATGTCCTTTATCCATTTCTCTTGCTGTTCTGGTGTCAATTCATTCCATGACGGACGTTTACCGTTGAATTCTTTGTTGAAGATAGGCAATTCCATATTGGCAGGAATAAGTTCCAGGCTCTTTTGTTTTTCAAATCTCTGTTTTCGTAGCACATCGTATCCTACTTTATATCGGTCCATACATTTTTCAACATACTCTGCTGGAGCCTGAAGAGGCAGATGAGGTGCATAATGGGCCAGATACAAGAACATGGGCTTGTCGGTATCATGGGTATGGATAAAACTTACTGCAGAATCGGTAATGGCTTTTGTGTAGTAATAATCGTCGGGCAGTTGAGTGATTCTTTTTAAATCATTGTATACCGGGTCAGGTTTATAGTAACTTCCTCCCCCGTGCAGACAACCGTAATACCTGTCGAATCCTTTTTGCACAGGATAACTGCCGTTGGGAGCATCATATCCTCCAGTGGTAGTGACATGCCATTTCCCGCTCATGTAAGTATGATATCCTCCTGCTTTCATAATTTCAGCGATGGTCGGGTATTCTTTATCTATTTGTCCTCTGTATCCCGGGCGGTGCTCGTCCACTTCTGCCATCCATCCCATTCCCACTTGGTGCTGATATCTGCCGGTAAGTAGGGCTGCCCTGCTTGGACAACTTCTTCCCGTATTTTTGAATTGACTGAAGCGTATGCCATCTTGAGCCAACTTATCAATATTGGGGGTACAGATTTCACTGCCGTAGCATCCTAAATCGGAGAATCCCATGTCATCGCATAGAATAAGCACGATGTGGGGTTGCTGTGTATTTTGGGCATGTGATGAAAAGGGGGGGACACACAACAAAAATGGGATAAGCGATATTTTGTTCATGGTGAATCTGAGGTTTTATTTTGTCTGACAAATATAAGATTAAAAAAGTGCTGTACATTATCGTACAGCACTTTTTAAGATTACCATCCTTCGTTCGGCGTACATAAATCGTTTGTTTCAATTTCTTTTGCCGGAATCGGATAATAGTAGTATCTGTTGGTATTACCAGTCTGACCGGTTATGAGCTGTCTGTATCTCACTTCGTTGCAAGTCTTTATACGTTCTTCCAGTAAACCCCAGCGGCGCAGGTCATAGAAACGTTCACCTTCTACAAAGAATTCTATAGCACGCTGATGTTCCAAATCTGCAAATACTCCTTCGTCTGTCTTTGGTCCGGAGTAGTCGTTCAAATTAGCTCGTCTTCTGATATCATTTAAGTATCCAATAGCCGTATCTAAGTTCTTCTTAGTGCTTCCTTTTAAATAAGATTCAGCTAACAATAAGATAACGTCAGCATAGCGGATGGCTCTTTCATTGATAGAAGATTTTGGAGGATCAGACTCGGCTGTCATCGTTTTTGAATTTTGGTATTTTAAAATCCAGTAAGTATCCAGTTTGTTATTTGGTCCAAAGACTTCCTGGAACGTTTTTTGGTAATACATACAGCCAGGATAGTTCCATGCTACAGATTCTCGTGCACGAATGTCTACATTGCCATTTTTGTCTGGCTCTTTCCTGAATATATCCATCATTTGTTGCGTAGGATTGGCTTCGTACCATCCACTGACTTCTGATGCTGCATATTCTCGTGGGCGTGTATTGGTTTGGGTAGAATTAGCCAGTTCGCCATTTCCCCAAATGTCGGTTCCACCCACTTGTTCCATAAGTAGTTCGAAAATACTTTCTTCGTTATGTTCATGTGCTTCATCAAAATTCCAGGAAAAATCGTCAACCAATTTATATGTGTACGGAGATTTGGTAAGCGGTTCTAATACATCAATAGCTTCATCAAATTTTTCTTGATATACCAAGATTTTTCCAATAGTAGCATAAGCTGCCCCTCTGGTTGGTTTTCCTATTACATCATTTTTAAGAGGAAGAAGTCTGCCTGCCTCTGTCAAATCAGCAATCGCTTGTGCCCAAATATCCGCTTGGCTGGATTTGGCCAACGGAAATGTAGAAGGTTCTTGTGAGGCTGTCATTCGCAGTGGAGCATCTTTAAATTCTTTGCCTAATTGGAAAAGATAGAAACCACGGATAAAAAGACATTCTCCTTTTACTTTGTTAATAAAATCTTCAGAGAAATCTCCTTTTTTTTCTTCCAATTTCTGCATGATAGAATTGGTTCTATATAATGCATTATAGAACTGGTAGAACATACCTTGTGTCAATGAATTGGAGGTTGTATTCGTAAAGTTCATAGCCTGGAATATTTCGCTGATGTCATTGCGGAATTCTACTTCATCAGCACGGCATATCCTTAACATCACTCCACGTGTTCCATAATATCCTCCTCCCAATGCATTTTTTAGTGGAGTATAACAAGAGGTTAATGCTAGCTCAAAATCGGTTTCATTTCTCCAGAAAGTATCTTCTGTTTGCTTGTTGGGATTAACCTGATCAAGCATGTCTTCACATGAGGTGAAGGTTAAACCTGCTGAGAGTAATGTACAGGTTATTAATGTATATAGCTTTTTCATAAATATTTTTATTTAAAATGTAACATTTAATCCTAACATGAAAGTTCGATTAGATGGATAGATAAATTCGTCAAATCCACGTGAGTAAACGCTAGTTGCATTTACGTCAGGAGTGTAGCCTGTGTACGAAGTGATGGTAAACAAGTTTTCAGCATTCACGTATATACGTGCTTTTTGTACCACTCCCTTGAACCATGAATTGGGGAAGGTATATCCAATCTGGATATTTCTGAGACGGAAGTAAGAACCATCTTCCAGATAACGGTTTGATTCGGCACGTGTGTTACGGTTCGGGTCTGTCCAGATTAAACGTGGATGTGCAGCATCCTTGTTATCCGGTGTCCAATAATCCAGACAGCTTGCCAGGAAGTTAGTACCTTTCGTTACATCTTCAAGTGTCTGGCGGGTAGCGTTGTAAATTTTATTTCCGGTTACCCCCTGAAGCCCTATAGAAAAGTCAAAATTCTTATATGTTAAATTGGCATTGATAGAATAGGTAAATTTGGGGAAAGGACTTCCGCAGTAAACACGGTCATCATCTGTAATACTCCCATCATTATTGGTATCTTGGAATTTAATATCTCCAGGTTCAGCACTCGGCTGAATTAATTGACCGTCTTTCTGATATGCTTGTACTTCTTCTGCGTTATTGAAGTATCCTAAAGCAGGAATTAACCAGAAACCGCCAATTGGATAACCTGCAAGAGTTTTACAAGTATTAATGTTTTGATTGGTTGCGCCACTGTTGATAACCTGTGAGTCGGTACCCATATTGATAACTTCATTCTTGTTAAAGCTGCCGATAAAGTTTATACCGTATGACAAATCTTTATTGATATAATCATTCCATCCGATGTTAAATTCAAAACCTTTGTTTTGAATTTTTCCTGCGTTACGAACTGGGTCATTGGCACCACCTGTGGAAATAGGAATAGGCACACTCAGTAAGATATCCTTAGTATTTTTTACATACCAGTCGGCAGTCAAGCTTAGCCGGTTGTGTAAGGCCAGGAAGTCAATACCGATATTGGTCATGGATGTTTCTTCCCATTTGATATTCGGGTTGGCAAAGTCTTTAGGGAAAGCTCCTAAAATAAGCCCGCCATCTCCATCAGGATAATTGATTCCAGAAGTTACAACTGAAACAAATTGATAATCTGAAATTTCCTGATTACCTAATACACCGTAACCTCCTCTAAGCTTCAATTGTTCAAGCCAAGGTACATTGTTTTTCATAAATTTTTCTTCAGCAATGTTCCAACCTAAAGAAATTGACGGGAAGTTACCGTAGCGGTTGGACGAAGCAAATTTTGAAGAGCCGTCTCGACGTATCGTTGCGGTGATAAGATAACGGTTGTCGTATGAATAGAAGGCTCGCCCCAAGACAGAGGTTAGTACGCTTCTTGTCAGGTTTCCCTTAGTTGCAAAACCCTGAGAAGCTGCATCAATTTCTTTGATACCTTCCGGCATGCCTTGGGCTGAACCTTCTAACCAACGCACTTGTGTGTCTTGGTAAGAATATCCTGCCAATAATGATACTTTATGTTTTCCAAATGTACGGTCGAATGTCAACAAGTGCTCGACAAGGATGTTACGAGTACGTCTTTGTTGGTCAGAAATAGACGTTAGTTCTTTTTTACTTAATCCACAGTCAAATAAACCGGTATAACTGCTATTTCTATAGAACTGAAAATCAGGGGTAAAGTTTAATTTGTATTTTAAACCTTTTATTGGCTCTACCGATACATAAGCGTTAGCAAAAACCTTTATGTTATCTTGATTTCTATCCATCAGATTTTCATCTACCATTACAAGAGGATGAGTAAGATTGGTTACATCACCATACATGCTGCCATATCCTCCTATATTGTCTGGATTGTATTTTTCCAGGGTTGGTACAGATTGTATAATGTGACCAATCATTCCCCCACGGATATCCGACATCAAAGGTTTATCTTGGTCGTATGATAAGATGATGTTTGTTCCAGCTTGGAAGATACCTTTTTTGAAATCAACTTTACTTTGCATAGTATAACGCTGGAAATTGGTTCCTTTTACTACACCGTCTTGATTAGTGTATCCTATACTGTTATAATAAGTTGCGTATTTTCCTCCTCCTTTTACTGAAAGGTTATAGTTTTGCATTAATGCTGGGTTGAGCATGATATCTTGCCAGTCATTGTTTGGTTTGGAAGCTAAATCGGTAGCCATTTCTAGTGGGGGTAAGTCTGCTGCTTTACGAGCAATGGTGGTAACTTCTGCCCATCCAGCGGCGTCAAGCATGTCCAGATATTTGGAAGGTGCTGTAACACCCACGTTTGCAGACAAATCAATAATAGGCTTTCCATCAGTATTTGTACCGCTTTTTGTGGTGATAATTACTACACCGTTGGCAGCGCGTGAACCGTAAATTGCTGCGGAAGAAGCATCCTTTAAAACGTCAATGCTCTCAATGTCTCCTGGATTGATATGGTCGATTCCAGACATGTACATGCCATCCACAATATACAAAGGGGCGGAATTGTTCAAAGTACCGATACCACGGACCATGACACGTGTGCTACCACCTGGGGCCCCACCTTGTGAAACAATATCTACACCAGCGATTTTTCCTTGTAGTGCTTGCCCGATAGTAGCATTACTCTGTGTATTCAGTTTTTCAGCGCTGACATTGGCTACAGAACCGGTAAGATCCGCTTTTTTCTGTACACCATATCCGATTACTACTACTTCATCCAGCACTTCAGTATCTTCTTTTAATGTTACGGAAATAGAAGAACCATCCCATACGATTTCTTGTGATTTGAATCCTACAAAAGAAATCTGAATAGTGGCTCCTTTTTTTACGTTTGACAAAGAGAAATTACCATCGAAGTCGGTAATGGTACCATTCGAGGTTCCTTTTACTACAACGGAAGCACCAATAATAGTCTCTCCTTTGCTGTCTTTTACGACTCCTTTACAAATACTTTCTTGTTGTGAGATACTTAGATTTTGTACGCCTGTGTCTAGGGCGTTTGCTATTCCTGATGGTAGTCCACTTAGAGCTAGGAATAGACTTACTCCTCCAATGTGAAGTTTCATAGTTAATATATTTGGTTAAACATAAATTGACTTAAGTTTTTAATAAGTTAATACAAATATATAAATAACTATTTTAAAAAACAGAATATTGGATGTTTTTATATATTTATAACATATAAAATGGGAGTAGAAAATGCAAATATATTTTTTGTGAATGTTATGTAGAGAAAGTGATTCGATTGGGGTTATGTAATTGTTTTATATTAGAGTTTGTTGCTTCTCAAAGACTTTTTACAAATCCCGTTCAGTCCGCACTTCTCACATTTAGGGCTACGTGCCGTACAGACGTAACGTCCGTGGAGAATCAGCCAGTGGTGTGCGGTCGGGATAAGTGCTTCAGGGATGTATTTTACCAGTTGTTTTTCAGTAGCCAGCGGAGTGGTACACGTGCGGGGAACCAGTCCGATGCGATGGCTTACGCGAAACACGTGGGTATCGACTGCCATGGCAGCCTTATTGAATACTACGCTCTGGATTACATTTGCCGTTTTGCGTCCTACACCGGGTAATTTAATCAGCTCCTCCAGTGTGTCGGGCACGGTACTTTGGAAATCGCGTACCAGCATCTGCGCCATTCCTACCAGATGCTTGGCCTTGTTGTTGGGATAGCTCACGCTGCGGATGTATTCGAATACTACTTCCGGAGTGGTAGCAGCCAAAGCTTCGGGAGTAGGGAAATCCCTGAACAGGGGAGGGGTAATCATGTTGACCCGCTTGTCGGTACATTGTGCGCTGAGGATGACAGCTATCAGCAGTTCAAACGGGTTGCTATAGTGTAGTTCCGTTTCGGCTACGGGCATGGCCGTTTGAAAATATTCGATGACTTTCTGATAAAGTTCTTTTTTTCGCATACTGTGTAGAATAATTTAGGTGAATAGTTTGTGATTAATACCATTTCTTCCGCTTGAAAAACAGGTATACTCCAATGCCGGTAACCAGCATCAGTCCCCAGGCCATCAGGTAACCGTATTTCCATCCCAGTTCGGGCATCCATTCGAAATTCATTCCCCAGATACCTGCCAGGAATGTCAGCGGAATGAAGATAGTCGATACGATGGTGAGTTGTTTCATGATGTTGTTCATCCGCTGGTCATTGTTCGACAGATAAAGGTCTACCAGGGCCGAAATCATGTCGCGGCAGCCGTCGAGAGTCTGTAGTACGAATTGCAGATGGTCGTTTACATCGTTAAAGAACGGACGGTTGGCTTTATGAAGCAGTACGTTGTCGGCATGAAACAGCTTGCTCATCTGCTCTTTAAGCGGAAGGATGCATTTCTTGATGAGGCGAGCGTCCTTTCGATAGGGCTGTATATCCTCTAATGTCAGTCCGCTTCTGGTTTCCGGCGACAGCAATGATTCCTCCATGTCTTCCAGCTGGTCTTCCATTCGGGATATGATAGACATAAAGCTGGCCATAACACTGTTCAGCATGACGCTCAGCAGAAAATCTGACTGGCGGTTTCTGATTTTCAGGGTATTGTTTTTCAGTGCCGTGTGAATCTCATTGAAGAAATCGCTGTCGTGTTCCATGAAGGTAAGTACGAAATTACTTCCCTGCACAATGCAAAGCTGCTGGGGAGTGTACGTGTTTTCTTCGTCTACCGACAACTGCTTCAGGATGACCACATTGTAGGTGTCATGCTCTTCAATTTTTGTCAGATGCTCTGCATTGAGAATATCTTGGGTGGTAAGAAAGTCGATGTGGAAGAAATCGCAGACTTCCTGCACGATTTCTGTATTCTGCAATCCGTGAATCTGTACCCAGTTGATGGCATCCGGCCGAATGAAAGGAGAAAACTCTTTGATGGAAGCTCCCTGATGATATTCCAGAATTTCTGTGTTGTATGTACAGAAATACAGGTGAGTCGGCGTATGGCTGGCTCCCGTATAATTCAGCTTTTCGCTTAGCAGGTTGTTTCTTGTCATGGGATTTTCGGTTTAATCAATACGTTTCAATACCATCTCTTTTTTGTCGATGTATTTATTGAAGCGGAAAGACGGCATACCTAATGCAATACCGGCATGAACGGTACCTTCAATACCTAACAGCTTTTGTAGCTTTCCTTTCCGGTCCATTCCTGCTGCACTACACACGAATCCGGTATAGAACTGTGAGACTCCTTCTGCTTCTGCCATGAGCGAAGCATTCTGGTAGGCAAGATTGCAGTCCTGACATCCGAAACGTTCTTTTTTATCGGTATAGAAAAAGATGGCAGCCGTGGTTCCTCTTAAAATTCCGTCGTTGCCACGTTCAAATTCTTCATGCAGCCTTTTGAACACCGGCACGTAGCGATAGGCAGAGGGCATGAGCGGTTTCAGTATTAATTTCAGTAACGGATTTTCCACCAAGTTTACTATCGACATAAAAGTGCCGATGGTGACACGGCTGACCTCCTTCAAGGTTTCCGGGCGGGTGACCAATACCATTTTGACTTCTTGTGCATTGGTTGCCGTCGGGGCCCGGTGGGCAGCCTCTATGATGCGCTGTAACAACTCTTCCGAAACTTTTTCTGTGGAGAATGCGCGGTTCGAGCGGCGGGACCGGATGAGCAGTTCCACCTGGTCGGCAGTGGGAAGTTGGCTACGGTCGATGGTATGAACCTTTTCGGGTGGAAAATCAGCGTGCTCAATGGAGTTGGTCGGGCAAACGGCCACGCAGTGTCCGCAACTGATGCAGTCATCGGCATTCACTTCAATACCTTTATCTTCCTGAAGGGTAAACAGAGCAGATGGGCATATTCTGACGCATTTCTTACAGCGTATGCATGTATTCTGATTGATATGTATTTGAGCCATAGTGTGGAATAAATTTAGATACATTATTCACAAAGGTACGATTTTTATTTGTTTTTTCTGTAAGTGTGAGAAGAAAACGGTATTTGAGGATTGAACTGGTGATGTTTTTGGGGTGTTGTTCTTCTTTTTATGTTTCCTTTATGCGAACCCTATGTTTCCGCACCGGGAAACATAGGGTTCTCGTAAGGAAAACATAGGGTTCTGCATCGGGAAACATAAAAAAGAAACAAATGTCTGCCACATATTTGCCGCAGGTTTGTAAGATAATTGGAGAGGAATGGAGTTTAATCCCGAAATTTCTTTGTATCTTTGCGCCCGATTAAAAAGAGAACATTTACATGCGATGCCGTGAATAGCGGTCGTGTATTCTAGAACACCACGTAAAAAACAGGAGCGATGAAGAAAGAAAATCTCGTATCAGTGCCTTTTATGGTTTTGGGCATTGTGTTTTGTGTCTGCCTGGTGGCGGCCAATTTGTTAGAAACCAAAGTCGTACAGCTGGGTCCGATTTCCGTAACTGCCGGACTCATTGTTTTCCCGATTTCTTACATTATTAATGACTGTATTGCCGAAGTGTGGGGCTTCCGTAAGGCGCGTCTGATTATCTGGATGGGCTTCCTCATGAATTTCATGGTAGTGGCCATGGGACAGTTGGCAGTGGCTCTTCCCGCTGCTCCGTTCTGGGAGGGAGAAGAAAGCTTCAATTTCGTATTCGGCATGGCTCCCCGTATTGCGGTGGCCAGTCTGACAGCCTTTCTGGTTGGTTCGTTTATCAATGCGTATGTGATGAGCCGCATGAAAGTGGCTTCACACGGAAAGAACTTCTCTGCCCGTGCCGTATTGTCGACCATAGCCGGAGAGGGAGCCGACTCGCTGATTTTCTTCCCGCTGGCTTTTGGCGGACTGATGTCGGTGAGTGAACTGGCCAAGATGATGCTGGTGCAGGTGGTACTCAAGACTTTGTATGAAGTGATTGTACTGCCAGTAACTGTTCGTGTAGTGAAGTACATCAAACGGGTGGATGATACAGATGTATATGACGAGCATATCTCGTATAATGTGTTAAGAATTAAAGAAATTTAAGGAATATGGCGGATAATAAGGAAGCCCTCGTCGTATTTAGCGGCGGGCAGGATTCTACGACCTGTCTTTTCTGGGCAAAAAAGCATTTTGAGAAAGTATATGCACTGAGTTTTCTGTACGGACAGAAGCATGAAAAGGAAGTGGAGCTGGCGCGTGAAATTGCACGGAAAGCCGGGGTGGAGTTTGAAGTCATGGATGTGTCGTTTATCGGGCATTTGGGAAAAAACTCTCTGACGGATACGTCTATTCACATGGATGAGGAAAAGCCGAAAGATTCATTCCCGAATACGTTCGTTCCGGGAAGAAACTTGTTTTTCCTGAGCATTGCAGCAGTTTATGCGCGTGAGAAAGGCATCCATCACATGGTGACGGGGGTGTCGCAGACGGATTTCAGCGGGTATCCCGATTGTCGGGACTCATTTATTAAGTCGCTGAACGTGACACTGAATCTGGCCATGGAAGAACAGTTTGTGATTCATACACCGCTGATGTGGATTGACAAGGCACAGACTTGGGCGCTGGCCGATGAACTGGGAGTGCTTGACTTGGTTCGAAATGAGACACTGACTTGTTATAATGGAATTCCGGGTGACGGGTGCGGACATTGTCCGGCTTGTAAATTGCGCCGTGAGGGATTGGAAAAATATTTGGCTTCAAAACAAAATAAGTAAGTATGGAAAGAAAAGACGAACTCACTTTGTTGGGTAATAAGAAAACAGTATATAAGCAGGATTATGCACCTGAGGTGCTGGAATCGTTTGTAAACAAACATCCGGAGAATGATTACTGGGTACGTTTCAACTGTCCGGAGTTTACCAGTCTTTGCCCGATTACGGGGCAGCCGGATTTTGCGGAAATTCGTATCAGCTACCTGCCGGATGTGAAGATGGTGGAAAGCAAGAGCTTGAAGCTGTATTTGTTCAGTTTCCGTAATCACGGCGATTTTCATGAAGACTGTGTGAACATCATCATGAAAGACTTGATTAAACTGATGGATCCGAAATACATTGAGGTGACGGGTATCTTTACTCCACGTGGCGGTATTTCCATTTATCCGTATTGTAATTACGGTCGTCCGGGAACAAAGTACGAGGAACTGGCTGAGTATCGGATGAAGAATCATGATTTGTAAGCCGGAGTTTGCCGAAATATAAAAGAATACGGGCGGAGAAACAGCATGTGAATGTTTCTCCGCCCGTATTTTTATGGATACTCCGGTATCAGGAAAGTTCCAAACCGAGGGCTTCCTTGAGTTTCAGCAGACTGGGGTTTTTTTTGCTCATCATCTGAAAACGCTCTACGTGGCTATAGGCACGCACGTTTTCGTTGGCTTCGCTTACCCGTGTAGTCATTCTGATTTTGCGGTTATGCAATTTTTCTTGCAGGTGGGCTTCTATTTTCGGTGCCAGTTGCTGCATGTATTTCTGAACCATGTCATTGTCCACCGCTACTTCAAATGTCTGTTGGTCGGCCAGCAGGTGAGGGTGCATGTTCATCATGCGTCCGGCATTGGCAGCCTCTTCTTTAGGTAGCAGACTGGCAAACTCACGCCAGTAATAGCCTAAGTCTTTTTCATTGAACATGTAATCCTCCCATGTCTCTGCCACGGGCTGTTGCACGGGCGCATTGGATGCTGTTCGTGCAGCCGGCTCTGCAGAGGCCGTCTGTGTCTTACGGATAGACATGCCTAAACTGCCGGCTTTGATGACCGGTGCCTTTCTTTCCGTACTGACTTTGGGCAGTGGACTGCTTTTGGTGTAGGGTACCTCCGGTTGCTGCAAGGTACTTGTATAAGGTTGTGCATTTGCTGCCGCCGGTTGAGGCTGAGGAGTCGGCTGAGAGACCGGAGCTGTAGCTGCCGGAGTCGCTTGTGCGGTTGGTGCTACAGGCTGACTGGCTTGTGCCGTATGGAAGACGGGGGATAACTGTTTCTTAGGGCCATGCCCACTTCCGGCATCTTCCGGTTCGGCTGTGAGTTGTGCCACCTGAATAAGGGTGAGCTCTACCAGCAGGCGTTTGTTCTTGCTTTGCCGGTAACTCAGGTCGCAGTCGTTGCACAGTTTCATGGCTTTGTACAAAAACTGTGGCGTACATTTCTGCGCTTGAGCCTGGTATCGATCCCGGATAGAAGCACCGGCTTCCAGCAGTTGCAGGGTAGACGGGTCGCGGCTTACCAGCAGGTTTCGGAAATGCGAAGTCAGCCCCGTGATGAAATGGTTGCCGTCAAATCCTTTTCGAAGAATATCATTGAACGTGAGCAGGCATTCGGCTACTTTATTTTCCAGGAAGAAATCGGTCAGCTTGAAATAATATTCGTAGTCCAGTACGTTCAGGTTCTCAATCACACTTTGGTAGGTGATGTGCCCGTTGGTGAAGCTCACTACCTGGTCGAAGATGGAGAGGGCATCACGCATACCCCCGTCGGCTTTCTGTGCAATGACATTCAGGGCTTCCGGTTCGGCTTCAATATGCTCCTTGCGGGCTACGTTCTCCAGATGCTCTACTGTATCGTTGACTGTGATGCGGCTGAAGTCGTAAATCTGGCACCGGCTCAGGATGGTGGGAAGAATTTTATGCTTCTCAGTGGTGGCCAGAATGAAAATGGCATGCTGGGGTGGTTCTTCCAGTGTCTTCAGAAAGGCATTGAAAGCGGCGGTAGAGAGCATGTGCACCTCGTCGATGATGTACACCTTGTACTTGCCGATTTGGGGCGGGATACGTACTTGCTCAATCAAGGAACGGATGTCTTCGACTGAGTTGTTGGAGGCTGCATCCAGCTCATGGATATTATAGGAACGCTGTTCGTTGAAAGCCTTGCATGATTCACATTCGTTGCATGCCTCTCCTTCACTGGTCGGGTGAAGACAGTTGATGGTCTTGGCAAAGATACGTGCACAGGTGGTCTTTCCTACTCCTCGCGGACCGCAGAACAGGTAGGCATGCGCCAGTTTATGATTGGCAATGGCATTTTTCAGGGTCGTGGTCAATGCACGTTGCCCCACTACGGTATCGAAAGTAGAGGGACGATATTTGCGTGCCGATACGATATAATTTTCCATGTGTCGATTCTTTTGTTTGATTCCTTGATATTTCTGCAAATGTACATAAAATCTCTTTCTTGTCATGGGCTTGCTAGGAAATATTTTCTATCTTTGCAAGGGGCAATAAAGTGTGTATTTTATGGGTAAATTGGCTAATATATGGGTTTTTATAGGAAGGCATAAGTATTGGGTAACCATCGGTGCTTTTCTGTTGATTATCGGAGTGTTGGATGAAAATAGTCTGATACGCCGCATTGCGCATAAGCGTGAGATTCATCAGCTGAATGCAGAAATAGAGCGTTACCGGAAGCAGTACGAGGAGGACAGCAAATTGCTGAAGGAGATTACCTCGAATAAAGAAGCACTGGAGAAGGTGGCTCGTGAGAAGTACCTGATGAAGAAAGAGAATGAGGATATTTTTATTTTTGAAGAAGATAAGTGATGGAATCGAAGATGAAGGATAAACTGGCTGCAGTAGGGGCTATTGTATTGTTCATTGGTCTGGCATTACAGTTCGTAAGACTGGTATGGGCTCCGTATGTGTATCTGGCAGGAGCTTGCTTGTTTGCCTACGTACAGCTGGTTTCCGATTATAAAGGAAAGAATGTCATTATCCGTCGTTTGCGCCGTCAGCAGCTTTTGGGAGCTATGTTGCTGGTGTTGACAGGGGTAATCATGCTGCTGTGGAAACGAAACGAATGGATTGTATGCCTGACAGTGGCTGCAGTGCTAGAACTTTACACGGCTTTCCGTATTCCGCAAGAAGAAGCAAAGGAGAATTAGTGTGACAGTATAAATTAAAAAATTATGAAAGAAAGGTATTGGAAATATTCACTGATTGTTTTTATCCTTGGACTGGGTTATCTGTTGTTCCGCCAGGCACAGCCGTTTATGAACGGTATTTTGGGAGGATTTACGCTTTATTTGCTGTTGCGTAACTTCACTTTCTGGCTTCAGACCAAGATGAAGCCGGCATTGGCTGTATGGCTGGTGACAATTGGAGTGACACTTTTTATTCTGATACCACTTTCTCTGTTTAGCTGGGCTTTGGTGAGCCAAGTTTCGAAGATGCATTTTGATACGGAGGCCATCATTCGTCCGGCATGGCATGTAATTGATTTTATCAAAGACCGTACGGGCTTCGATATTTTGTCGGAGAAGAGTCTTTCGTTCTTTGTGTCACAGGCTTCCTCCATTGGTCAGTCGGTAATGACGGGGGTGAGCGACTTGCTGGTTAATCTGTGCGTGGCTATTATGCTGTTGTTCTTTATGCTTTACGAAGGGAAATCCATGGAGCACTATATATCCACACTGTTACCTTTTAAGGCCGAGAATAAGATTGAAGTGTTGAAGAAAGTGCAGCTGATGGTACGTTCCAATGCTATTGGTATTCCTTTGCTGGCCATTATCCAAGGATTTATATCGTTAGGAGGCTATTTGATTTGTGATGCTCCTAACCCATTTCTAAGTGCCATGCTGACAGCTTTTGCTTCGGTAATTCCTTTGGTGGGTACCGCTTTGGTATGGGTACCGATTACCATCTACTTCCTGATTGTAGGAAGCTGGGTGAACGCTCTGATGATGTTGGGATATGGAGCTATCATTGTATCACAATGCGATAATCTGATTCGTTTCCTGCTTCAAAAGAAAATGGCGGATGTACATCCGTTGATTACAATTTTCGGTGTAGTGGCTGGTCTTCCCTTATTTGGCTTTATGGGAGTGATATTCGGCCCGTTGCTCGTGTCATTGTTTCTTCTGTTTATGGATATGTTCCGGAAAGAATTCTTGCTGGAAGATAATCAACCGGCTACGCCTGATTGATTCGTTCTTCCAGAAATTTCATAATTTCTTCCGCTTGTGCAGGGTGGAACCACGTGATTCCCGGGTCTCTCTTGAACCAAGTCATTTGTTTTCGGGAATAAATGCGTGAGTTTTGCTTGATTTTTTCTATCGCAAAGGAGAGCTCCCATTCTCCATCCAGGTAGTTGAATATCTCTTTGTAGCCTACGGTATTGAGTGAATTGAGGTGCTTATAGGCATATACGCTTTTGACTTCCTCCAGCAATCCTTCTTTCATCATTTCATCCACGCGCTGGTTAATGCGCTGGTATAGTTCCTCACGGTCCCGTGTAAGGCCAATTTTGATGATTTGAAACGGACGTTCTTTGGTGTTGCGGGTGCGGAATGAAGTGTAGGTTTTTCCCGTCATATAACAAATTTCCAGTGCGTGAATCACTCGCTTGGGGTTTTTCAGGTCTACAATACGGTAATATTCCGGATCAAGCACCCTCAGTTCTGCACAAAGTTGCTCCAGACCTTCACTTTCGTAACGGCGCAACATCAGTTCGCGTGTTTCTTTGTCCACCGTAGGAATATCGTCTATACCCTTGCAGACGGCGTCAACGTACATCATGGAGCCTCCGGTCATCACTACTACCGGATGAGTCCTGAATAACTCTTCCAGCTTCTTTAGTACTTCCGCCTCGAATTGGGCTGCGCTGTAGTAATCAGTCAGTTCAAGAGTACCTACAAAATGGTGAGGCACTCTCTTTAACTGCTCAGGAGTCGGAGCTGCTGTACCGATTTTCAGGTCTTTATACAGCTGACGGGAGTCTGAAGAGATGATAGAAGTGTGGTACTTTTCGGCAATGGAAAGACTCAATTCTGTTTTTCCTACACCGGTAGGACCAATAAGTACGATAAGGACGGGCTTTTTCATTTGTATGTGGGGATAGGTCGGTAGGGAAAAAAGAAAATGTCATTCTGAGTCAGACCCAGGATGACATTTCTTATATTGTTTCAAACTGATGTAACTACGTGTCAGCTCTTTTTAATATTTATCTTCATCATAAGGATTTCCGCTTCCTTCGTTGATGTCAAAACCTTCCGGGTCAAAGTCTTCCATGTCGTAGTCTTGATCGCCATAGAAGTTTTCGTCAAGGTCGAGCGATGCGTTTGTATTCATCTGTTCATCAAAATCGATGGTCTGTTGAGGAGCTTCTCCGTTTTTACGAGTGCATACTGCCTTGTCCAAATCTTTTCCAGTGATGATTTCTGAAAGTTCGATGAAGAATACACGTTCAGCAAGCGGGTCAAACACATATATCATTTTCTGTTTTTCATCTTCCAGCAATTCGCTTAGAGGAGTTTCTCTCATGATGTAAGTATCTTCCTCAGAGTTGCCACTTCCCATGTCTTCCAGCGTTATTTCTGTTTCTTTTTCCCAGTCATCATCACAGATGAAGAAAGAAGTCATCTGGTCATCTTTGTATCCGGTTGATTTCAGAATAGCTTCGTGCAGGTCGTAGAAAGAAGCTTCAGAGTCGATTTGGATTTCTCTTAAGAAATCATCAACTTCGTCAGATATGATTCTAAATTTGTATACCATTTTCTTTTAGTCTTTTGTTGATGGGGTAAATATACAAAATCTTTTTTATCGAATGATACCGCGCTGTGAGTTTTCCACGAACGAAATGATGTATTCAATTTCTTTGCTCATGGGAACTTCTCGCTTGATTTCTTCTATGGCATCTGCTACAATTTTACCGCTATTATAAATAATGCGGTAGGCATTGTGGATGTTTTCGATTAATTCGTTGGAGAACCCTCTGCGTCGCAAGCCTACGATATTAATACCACAATAAGCAATCGGGTCGCGTCCGGCAATGATGAAAGGCGGAATATCCTTACTAAAACGGCATCCTCCTTGAATCATCACATAGCCTCCTACACGGCAGAACTGATGCATCAGTACAGAAGCACTTACGATGGCGTTGTCATCGATAATCACTTCTCCGGCCATCTTGGTCTGGTTACCAATAATACATCCGTTTCCCACAATCGTATCATGAGCCACGTGTACACCTTCCATCAGCAGGTTGTTATTCCCTACTACGGTTTTACCTTTGGCTGCTGTACCACGGTTGATGGTTACATTTTCACGGATGGTATTGTTATCTCCAACTTCAGCAGTAGTTTCTTCTCCATGAAATTTCAGGTCTTGTGGAATGGCTCCAATTACCGCTCCGGGGAAAATACGGTTTCCATTTCCGATACGGGAACCATACAAGATGTTGGCATTGGGCATAATAACATTATTATCACCAATGATTACATTCTTGTCAATAAAAACAAAAGGACCGATTTCTACATTCTTCCCGATTTTAGCTTCTGGGTCTATATATGCTAAAGGACTGATCATGTTACTTGTTTTTTACAATTTGTGCCATAAATTCAGCTTCGCAGACAATCTTTTCACCTACGAAAACATATCCTTTCATGGTAGATATGCCTCGACGGATAGGTGCCATCAGTTCGACCCTGAAAATTAAAGTATCACCTGGAACTACTTTCTGACGGAATTTCACATTGTCTATCTTCAGAAAGTAGGTAGAGTATTTTTCCGGTTCGTCTACTGAATTCAGAACCAGCAAACCTCCCACTTGAGCCATTGCTTCAATCTGTAACACACCTGGCATTACAGGTTCTTGCGGGAAATGGCCTTGGAAGAATGGTTCGTTAGCTGTTACATTTTTAATTCCTACGATATAATTGGCTCCAATAGCAATTACTTTATCTACCAACTGGAATGGATAACGATGAGGAAGTAATTCCCGAATGCGGTTTACATCCATCAAAGGCTCTTCGTTGCAGTTGTAAACCGGAGCTTGTATTTCGTGCATACGGATTTCCTTCCGAAGCTGACGGGCAAATTTGTTGTTGATGGTATGTCCCGGACGTGTAGCAATGATGCGACCTTTAATAGGTTTGCCTACTAAGGCCAAATCACCGATGATGTCCAGCAGTTTATGGCGTGCAGGTTCATTAGGCCATACCAATGGAATATGGTTGATATATCCTAAATGACTGGCATCCATGTGAGGAACTCCCATCACGTCTGCTAACTTATCGAAGTTTTCCTGGGTCATCTGTCTTTCGTAGATAACGATAGCATTATCCAAATCACCTCCTTTGATGAGTCCGGCATTCAGCAACGGCTCGATTTCACGGACAAATACGAATGTACGTGCAGAAGCAATTTCTGTAGGGAAGCATTCCATATTTTCCAACGTAGCATATTGGTTGGTCAATATTTTGGAGTCGTATGAAATCAGTGTATTGACGCTGAACTTGTCATCAGGAAGCACAATGATAGAAGAACCTGTTTCTTCATCACGGAACTCAATCTTTGACTTGATGATGTAATAATCTTTCGGAGCAGCTTGTTCTTCGATGCCTACACGCTTGATGCATTCTACGTATGCTTTGGCACTTCCATCCAAAATAGGAAATTCCGGTCCGTCAACTTGAATCAAGCAGTTATCTATACCTGCTGCGTATAATGCAGCCAACGCATGTTCTACGGTACTAACTTTTACCCCGTTTTTTGCTAAAACTGTTCCACGGGTTGTGTCTACCACATTTTCTGCTACAGCATCCAATATGGGCTGGTCGTCCAAATCGATTCGCTGTATCTTATACCCGTAGTGCTCTGGGGCAGGATTGAACGTAACGGTCAGTTTAACTCCCGTATGGAGTCCCTTTCCATTGAGTGAAAAGCTGCCTTTTAAGGTTTGTTGTTTCAACATGGGTTTATTTATTTAGTTGTTTTTTTAATTCTTCAATTTCCTTTTGCAGGCGTCCGAGTTCTACGTACATATCCGGTAGTTTCTTATAGATAGCTGCAGAACGTGCGAACTGTTTCGGGTCTATTGCTGGATAGCCCATTAATGTAGTGTTTGATTTTGTATTTCCTGGAATACCAGACTGTGCTCCTACATTGACATGGTCTCCTACCTTGATGTGTCCGGCAACTCCCACCTGGCCTCCGAACATACACCATTCGCCAATTTTGGCAGAACCGGCAATTCCTACTTGTGATGCCATAACGGTGTGTTTCCCAATTTCCACATTGTGGGCAACCTGAATCAAATTATCCAGCTTCACTCCCTGTTTGATAAGTGTATGCCCCATTGTAGCACGGTCAATACAAGTGTTGGCACCAATTTCTACATTGTCTTCCACCTCCACAATTCCTATTTGTGGAATCTTTTCATAGCCATCTGCTCCCGGAGCAAAACCAAATCCATCGGCTCCGATTACGGCTCCGGCGTGAAGAATACAATTGTTCCCAATTCTGCAATCCTGATAGATGGTTACATGAGGATAAATAATAGTGTTCATACCTATTTTCACATTGCTTCCGATGGTAGCCTGAGGATGTATGCATACATTGTCTCCAATTTCAGCCCCGTCTTCGATGCACGCAAATGGACCGATGTACACATTCTTTCCAATCTTGGCACTTTCTGCAATGGATGCTAACGGACTTACACCTTGTTTCTTGGGGATACTCATTTCATATAACGCCATAAGTTTGGCCAGACTTTCGTATGCATTATCCACTTTGATAAGTGTGGTCTGAATCTCATGTTCAGGTTCGAAATCTTTATTTACCAGTACAATGGAAGATTTCGTGTCGTAGATGTAATGAGTGTACTTAGGATTGGATAGAAAGGATAATGCTCCCGGTACACCCTCTTCTATTTTTGCAAAGGTGTGTACTGTGGCATTTTCATCACCAACTATAATTCCCTGGATGTATTCCGCAATTTGCTTAGCTGAGAACTCCATATTAGTTATCTTTAATTCCTTGGTTTTCCTTGGTTGTTCTTCAATATTTAGTTGCCTGAAAAAGCATACTTACTACTTAATTATGCAAATTACGTATTTTTTTTTTACATATCCGTGAAAAAAAACAATTATTTGCCTGAAACGACCATTAATTTTCATTGGTATCGTATACAAGTGCGTTTGGAACTTGTTTTTTTGTACAATAAAAAAGAAGTACAAAAATTCCTGTTGAGAATCTTTGTACTTCTTTGTATATGGAAATTAATTGTTTCTTAGAGAATAGCAGCGAGTTCTTTTTCCATTTGCTGCTGTACCTTTTTGGCTTCTTCCGCAGCTACATTGGCAAAGTTTTCTGTTTTGTCTGCATAGATAATGGCGCGGCTTGAATTGACAATCAATCCACATTCCTTAGTCATACCATATTTGCAGACTTCTTCCAGTGAACCACCCTGTGCACCGATACCTGGTACCAGCAGGAAGTGGTTGGGAACGATTTTACGGATGTCTTCGAACATACGTCCCTGAGTAGCACCTACTACATACATCATGTTCTGGTCGTTAGCCCATTCCTGTGATTTACGCAATACTTTTTCGAACAGACGTTCACCTTCCGTATTGGTAGTCAATTGAAAATCGTGTGAGCCTTTGTTGGAAGTCAGAGCCAGCAGGATAACCCATTTCCCTTCATAAGTAAGGAACGGAGTCACGCTGTCTTCTCCCATGTAAGGAGCTACAGTGACAGAATCAATATTTAGTTCTTCAAAGAAAGTGCGGGCATACATGGCAGAAGTGTTGCCGATGTCTCCACGTTTTGCATCAGCGATGATGAACTGGTCTGGATAGTTTTTCTTAATATATTCAACCGTTTTTTCGAATGCAACCCAACCTTTCACGCCCATGCTTTCATAAAAAGCCAGGTTGGGTTTATAAGCGATACAGTAGGGAGCTGTTGCATCGATGATTGCTTTATTGAATGCGAAAATCGGATCCTCTTCTTTCAGAAGGTGTTCCGGAATTTTCTTTATATCAGTATCAAGTCCTACACACAAAAAAGATTTTTTCTTTTTGATGTTTTCAAATAATTCTTGTTTGTTCATGACACGTTTATTTTAATGATAATAATGTATTCCTTTGGTGCGCGCGTAGGGATAAAATGGTACACGCGTATTTATAATTCACTTTCTTTCAATCGTTCTGCATTTTCAGCCACAATCAGGTGGTCAATGCAGTCCTGAATATCACCGTCCATGAAGGCCGCCAGGTTGTAGATGGTGTAGTTGATGCGGTGGTCGGTGATACGTCCTTGTGGATAGTTGTAGGTACGTATCTTGGCCGAGCGGTCACCGGTACTTACCATTGTCTTACGTTTGGAAGCGATGTCGTCAATGTATTTTTGGTGCTCCTTGTCGTAGATAAAGGTACGCAAACGGCTGAGGGCACGTTCCTTGTTCTTTGGCTGGTCACGAGTTTCCGTACATTCTATAAGGATTTCTTCTACGACGTCGGTATTCGGATTCTTCCAGTTATAACGCAAGCGTACGCCAGATTCTACCTTATTGACGTTCTGACCTCCGGCACCGCCACTTCGGAAAGTATCCCATTTGATTTCACCTTCGTTGATTTCTACGTCGAAAGGTTTGGCTTCAGGAAGTACGGCTACCGATGCAGCCGAGGTATGTACGCGTCCCTGTGTTTCGGTGGCAGGAACTCGCTGTACGCGGTGTACACCTGATTCATATTTCAGTGTACCATACACTTTTTCACCTGTCACCGAACAGATGATTTCTTTAAAACCACCCGCAGCTCCTTCGTTGGCACTGGAAACTTCCAGTCTCCATCCTTTCGATTCGCAGTATTTAGAATACATGCGGAACAGATCGCCGGCAAAGATGGCAGCTTCATCCCCTCCTGTACCACCACGAATTTCCAGAATGGCATTTCGGTCATCTTGCGGGTCTGCCGGTACTAACAATAATTTTATTTCTTCTTCCAGTTCCGGAATGCGAGCTTCACAAGCAGCCGCTTCTTCACGAGCCATTTCTTTCATCTCCGGATCGTTTTCGCTCATCATCATTTTGGCTTCTTCCAAGCCGTTGAGACATTGAAGATACTCCTTGCGGGCAGTCATCAGGTCGCCCAGCTCTTTGTATTCTTTGGTCAGTTTGACGTATCGTTTCTGGTCAGAAATTACATTAGGATCCGTGATGAGGGTAGATACCTCTTCAAAACGGGCTACAAGTCCGTCCAGTTTTTCTAATAAGGTGTTGTTTTCTGCCATTTATGCATTATTAGGGTTTATACCGCGGTTGAATCTATAGGGAAAAGATGTTTTCTCTTTTGTATAAGCATAGAAATAGGTGGAAAGATAGTCTGATATGCTTTCCACCTAAATTTATAAGCGATTAATATTTGAATTCTCCAAATTCAGAACGGATAATCAGTTCCTTGTGGTCACTTTCTTCGATGCGTCCGATAATCTGTGCGTCGATGTTGAACGATTTGCTGATTTCAATTACTTGTTCCGCATGTTCCGGTGATAGGTAAACTTCCAGACGGTGTCCCATGTTGAATACCTTGTACATTTCGTCCCATTCGGTGCCGCTTTGTTCTTTAATTGTACGGAACAAAGGAGGAACAGGGAAGAGATTGTCTTTGATGACACGGCAATTGTCGCCTACGAAGTGCAACACTTTTGTCTGTGCACCACCTGAGCAGTGAACCATACCGTGGATTTCCGGGCGCAGGGCATCCAGCAATTTCTTAACCACAGGAGCATAAGTACGTGTCGGAGAAAGAACCAGCTTACCGGCATCCAGTGGAGAGCCTTCTACGGCATCCGTCAGTTTTAGTTTACCGCTATAGACCAATTCTTCTGGTACAGCCTTGTCGTAGCTTTCCGGATATTTCTCAGCCAGGTATTTACTGAATACATCATGACGGGCACTGGTCAGACCATTGCTTCCCATGCCACCGTTGTATTCTTTTTCATAAGTAGCTTGACCATAAGAAGCCAGACCGACGATTACGTCACCCGGACGGATATTGGCATTGTCGATGACATCGGCACGTTTCATACGGCAAGTTACCGTACTGTCTACAATAATCGTACGAACCAGGTCGCCTACATCGGCAGTTTCTCCACCTGTAGCATATACGCCGACACCCATTTCGCGAAGTTCAGCCAGCAACTCATCTGTTCCGTTGATGATGGCAGAAATCACTTCTCCCGGTACAAGCAGCTTGTTACGGCCGATGGTAGAAGATACTAAGATGTTATCTACCGCTCCTACGCACAACAAGTCATCGATGTTCATAATCAATGCATCCTGTGCGATACCCTTCCATACAGACAAGTCACCGGTTTCTTTCCAGTACAAATAAGCCAGTGAAGACTTCGTTCCGGCTCCGTCGGCATGCATGATGTTGCAGTACTCCGGGTCACCTCCTAAAATATCAGGAATGATTTTACAGAATGCTTTGGGGAAAATACCTTTGTCAATGTTCTTGATAGCGTTATGTACATCTTCTTTAGATGCAGATACGCCGCGCTGCATGTATCGTTGATTGCTCATGAGTATAGTAAGTTTGTTTGTTTCAATTGAATGTGCAAATTTAGTGATTATTCCTTTTATTACCATGCGTTTCGGGATAAAATCAGTACACCGTCACTCCGGCAGGGGTAATTGTGCCGTCAGGAGCTAACAGGCTGAATCGGAAAAAGCCTTTTCCCGTTTTCTGAGGAATGTCTTTCTCCGGCTGGACTGTACGTAGAATCTCCATGCCTGTGGCGTCACTCACAATGAGTATATATCCGCTTGGGATAGCCGGAAAGCTTCCGTAATAAATCACAGGATTGTCTTTAGCCGGTACGTTTAAAGCCAGTGGGGTGCTTTCATATCCAAAACGGTTTACGGCTGTAACTGCCCAGTAGATACCTCCCTTTGTAGACAAATCCGACACAAAGGTATATTGACAGCTGTCCGTACGTGTAATAATCAGGTTTTGAGCCTTCTCTGTATCTACCGGATAAGTGGCAGATGCATAAATCCGGTAATAGATTCCTCCCGGCAAAAATGGGGATGCCTTCCAGCTCATTTCGATATTGTTTCCTTTTAATACCAAAGAAGGCGAAGTCGGCTGAGAAGGAGGATTGCCTTTTGTCCATCGCATGGGAGGCACTACTGCCGGGTAGGCGTAAAAATGGTTCGTCAGTTCGTCCAGTATTCCTTTGGTATTCTCCAGCATGAATTTGTTACGGAAATAAGCCTGTCCATCCAATCCAATTCTTCGGGAGAAATAAATCTGGCGTATGATTTCATCTATTTTCCAGTTCTGCTCTTTAGGGTGAAGAAAATAGATTCCCAGTCCGGGCACGACCCAACGATCATTCTTGTTTTCTTTCCAGTCGAGTGCAAAAGGGTAGAAGTGATTTCCCTGGAAATACATCATGGGGAAAAGCGCATCCTGAATACCGTCATTCAGCCATTTTTGTGCATCCTGATATACTGTGCTGTATGCGTTCCAGCCAAAGGATGAATAACGTCGTGTGTCGTTGAACTTCCCGATGGGGGAACTGCTGACTTTCACCCACGGCTTCAGTTGTTTTACCTCCGCGTAAATTCGTGCGACAATACGCGTAATGTTATCCCGTCTCCATTGCTTGAGCTCCTGTTTTTTCCCATATTTCCGATAGGTATCTTTGTCCGGAAACTTTTCTCCCTGCTCTGGATAGCGGATATAATCCAGGTGGATGCCGTCAATGTCATAGCGACTTGTGATTTCCCTGGCTATCCGGCTCAGGTAATCGGCTGTTCCTGGATTTCCGGGGTCAAGGTACCAGCTCCCGTTGAACTGCTTGCAGAGCGCTGGTTGTTTTTTTACTACACAGTTCTTTCCCAACAGCGTTACTTGGCGCTTGTTCCCGATAGGAATACATACCAGCCATGCATGAAGTTCCAGTCCTCGTTTGTGGCATTCTTCTATTGCAAATTGCAGTGGGTCATATCCGGGGTTCTTGCCGGTATGTCCTGTAAGACTTTCTGCAAAGGTCTCAATTGCAGAAGGGTAGATAACGTCTCCCCGAAGACGGGTTTGAAAAAGTACGGTATTGAAATTGGCTGCCTTTAAGGCATCAAGTTGCCGGATCAGCTCATTTTTCTGTGCTTCAATTCCCTTGGCCGAATTCGCTTTCCGTGTAGGCCAGTCCATTCCTCCAAGAGTGGTCAGCCAGGTGGCGCGTATTTCCTCTTTAGGCTGAGCTTGTAAGGAAAGCAAGCTGCTTATAAATAGAAGACCGATTAATAGTATGCGCATATCTTTTAAATGTTTGTGCAAATATACATATAAATTACGGATATGTAGAGAAAGAAGATAATAAGCCGGAAGAAGAGGTGAAAGAATGAGGGCTTCGGAGTAAATTTTTCTTGAAAACAGTAACGGTTTGTTTCTTTTTATTACTTTTGCGCGATAATAAAAGATAAATTGATAGATATGATAACATTTACTCTCGCATTGGTATTATTGGTGGTGGGATATTGGGTTTATGGAAACTACGTCAATTCCTTGTTTGCTCCTGATTCTACACGTAAAACGCCGGCTTTGACGATGGCCGACGGGGTGGATTTTATTCCCCTTCCCACATGGAAAATTTTTATGATTCAGTTTTTGAACATAGCCGGGCTCGGACCTATTTTCGGAGCGATAATGGGGGCGCAGTTTGGTACGGCTTCTTATTTGTGGATTGTGTTCGGTACGATTTTCGCCGGAGCCGTACACGATTTTTTGTCCGGTACCTTATCGTTGCGTAACAATGGAGAAAGCCTTCCGGAAATTATTGGTCGTTATTTAGGAAGCCGGACTAAAAAGGTGGCCTGCGTGTTTACTGTCTTGCTGATGATTTTGGTCGGTGCGGTATTTGTTTCAGGACCTGCAGAGCTGCTGGCCGGTATGACTCCTTCTGCGCTGGATGTGTATTTCTGGATGGTCGTGATTTTTTTGTATTACATTTTGGCGACCATGCTTCCCATTGATAAAATCATCGGGCGCATTTATCCTTTATTTGCCTTTGCCTTGTTGTTTATGGCTGTAGGCATTCTTGTTATGCTGTATGTCAAAAGTCCGGCCTTACCTGAAATATGGGAGGGATTTGGTACGAAGTATGAGAAGAACCCGATTTTCCCAATGATGTTTATCTCCATTGCATGTGGAGCCATCAGCGGTTTTCATGCAACTCAGTCACCTTTAATGGCGCGTTGCATTATGAATGAAAAGCACTGTCGTCCGATTTTTTATGGAGCGATGGTAACGGAAGGAATTGTGGCACTTATCTGGGCTGCTGCGGCGACTTATTTCTTTCAGGAGAACGGTATCGTGGATAAAGTGACCGGAGTGGCTTATTCCGGAGCCAAGGTTGCTACAGATATCTCAAAAGACTGGTTAGGGGCATTCGGTGGCATTTTGGCCATATTGGGAATTGTGGCAGCTCCTATTACGAGTGGTGATACCGCCTTGCGTTCGGCACGTCTGATTGTGGCTGACTTTTTTCATGTAGAGCAGCGCTCTATCGCTAAACGTCTCTTCATTTGTATCCCCATATTCTTGGTTACTATCTTGTTGTTGGTGTACAGCTTTGGAGATGCGGAAGGATTCAAGATTATCTGGCGATATTTTGCCTGGTGTAATCAGACTTTGTCTGTCTTTACTTTGTGGGCCATTACGGTCTGGCTGGTTTGTGCACGGAAAAACTATTGGGTAACTTTGATACCGGCTCTGTTTATGACTTGTGTTTGTGCCACATATATTCTCATTGCTCCCGAAGGGCTGGCCTTGTCGGCCGAAGTGGCTTATCCTGTCGGATTGTGTTGTGCACTGGTGGCTGCGGTCTGGTTTGTATGCTGGTTCCGCCGGATACGTTCCTTATAAAGAATTGTTTGGCTGTTCTATAGATTATGTATAATTTTGCGGGCTGTAAAGGTAAAAGTAATTTCAAATGAAAAAAAGATGCTTTTTAATGTGGGTCATGATGGCCGCTTCGGCAGGGGTAATGGCTCAGAAAGAAGGTTTTGGTTATAAATTTTATGGACAGGTGCGGACCGACTTATTCTATAACAGCCGTTCCAACTCAGAAACTGTCGACGGACTTTTTTACATGTATCCTAAGGATGTAGCTCCTGATGCGGATGGAAAGGATTTGAATGCCAAACCGGATGGTAACTTCTATACATTGTACACCAGATTGGGAGTGGATGTGACCGGACCTGCCTTGGGAAAGGCAAAGACTTCGGCAAAGGTGGAAGTCGATTTCCGTGGTTCGGGTACCACTTATTCTTTGTTCCGTATTCGTCACGTGTATTTCAACCTTGATTGGGGAAAGTCAGCCCTGCTGGTCGGACAAACATGGCATCCTCTGTATGGAGATGTGGCTCCTGAAATTCTGAACTTGAACATGGGAGCACCTTACCAGCCGTTCAGCCGTGCACCGCAGGTTCGCTATCGGTTTACAAACAAAAATTTCAAACTGACCGCTGCTGCTATATGGCAGTCTCAATATTTGTCGGTAGGTCCTTCTTCAAACGAGGCAGGAGCCGTTACTACGACTAAGAGTCAGAGCTTTATGAAGAACGGTTGCTTGCCCGAATTTTATTTGGGCATGGATTACAATCGTCCCGGGTTGCTTGCCGGAGCGGGTGTGCATGTGTCTTCCATGTCTCCCCGTACAGAATCGAAATACAATGACAATATATACAAGGTAAGCGAACGCGTGACAGGAGTTTCAGCTGAGGCGCATGTGAAATATGTGCACCGTCGTTTCTTGCTGGCAGCCAAGAGCGTGTTAGGGTCAAACCTGACGCAAACCAGTACAATTGGCGGGTATGGCATTACGTGTACCGACTCTCGCACGGGTGAACAGGAGTACACTCCTTTGCGTGTATCGCATACTTGGGTAAATATGATGTATGGAAGTAAGTTCCGTGGCGGAGTGTTTGCCGGGTATCTCAAAAACTTGGGAGCATCGAAAAATGTGACTGGAGTATTGGGTACAGGAACAAATATCGACCAGTTGAATACACTGGGGGCCGAATTGACTTACAATCGCCCGAACTGGAAGTTCGGAGCAGAATATACTTGGACCGGCGCGTGGTATGGCGATTATACCGACAAGGCACGGGTGACCAACACCCATCTGGTAAAGAATAACCGCATCGTACTGACTGCTTTGTTCCAGTTTTAATTCGTATCAGTTATAATGAAATAGCGAGAAGATGCATCGGTGAGGAATGCCGCTTCTCGCTATTTTTGTAGTCATTTTTTACTCTTTCTTTGCTATTTGGAAATTGCAAAATTAAAAAATGCATGGCTGATATTGTAAATATTTGATGAAAAATGATGGATATTCTGTAAAGTTCATGATTAAAGGCATGTAAAAGTAATAAATGTTGAAATTATATGAAGAAAAAGTATTATCTTTGCACGAATACAAAAACATAGAAGATGGGACATCATCAATTAGACAGTTTAGACGAACAAATTTTGCGTATGATTGCAGGCAATGCACGTATTCCTTTCTTGGAAGTAGCACGTGCTTGTAATGTATCGGGAGCCGCTATTCATCAGCGAATTCAGAAGTTGACGAACCTGGGAATTCTGAAGGGTTCAGAATTTATCATTGATCCGGAAAAGATAGGTTATGAAACCTGTGCTTACATCGGTTTGTATTTGAAGGATCCGGAACAGTTTGACACTGTAACGGAAGCTTTGAAGTTTATTCCGGAAGTAGTGGAATGTCATTTTACGACAGGGCAGTATGACATGTTCATCAAGATTTATGCAAAGAACAATCATCACTTGCTGGAAATTATCCACGATAAACTTCAACCGTTGGGCTTGTCGCGTTCGGAAACAATTATTTCTTTCCGTGAAGCTATCAAGCGCCAGATGCCGATAATGGATCTGGCGAATGATGAGGATTAAAATCGCGACGCTTATTTTTGCGTACGTTCGTAATCTACGAAACTATAGGAGTAGAGATGCTTTTCGTCTGTCGGATGGCATTCTCTACTTTTTTCTTTCCATAACTCCGGACTTACTTCTGGGAAGAAGGCATCGGCGGGTGCCTGCTCATCGTCTACTTCCGTAAGATACAGGCGGTCGGCCAATGGGAGTGCTTCCGTGTAGAGAGTAGCTCCTCCGATGATAAATACCTCCTCGTCTTCCTTGCAGGTATGCAGGGCATCGGCCAGTGTGTGGAAACATTCCGCACCTTCAAAGTGCAGTTCCTGGCGGCTGAGTACCACGTTTCTCCGGTTGGGGAGAGCTCCTTTCGGAAGTGATTCAAACGTGTGGCGTCCCATAATGATGGTATGTCCGGTGGTCAGTGCCTTGAAGCGTTTTAAGTCGTTAGGCAGCCAGTAGAGCAACTTGTTCTGATAGCCTATTCCTCTTTTCTGGTTGATGGCTGCAATGATGGATAGTGTCATGTCTGAGGGTTTTAATGTTTATACAGATACTTTTCCGGCAATGTGAGGCCAGGGGTCATAATTCTCTAACTGAAAATCTTCATAGTGGAAGCTGAAAATATCTTTCACGTCCGGATTGATTTTCATGGTAGGCAGGGGGCGCGGGGTACGGGTGAGCTGCAGGTCTACCTGTTCCAGGTGATTCAGGTAAATATGAGCGTCGCCGAGTGTATGAATAAAGTCGCCCGCTTTCAAGCCGGTTACCTGTGCCATCATCTGCAGCAGCAGGGCATACGATGCAATATTAAAAGGTACCCCTAAGAAGGTATCGGCACTGCGCTGGTACATTTGCAGGCTGAGACGGCCGTTGGCTACATAAAACTGGAAGAATGCATGACACGGCGGAAGATTCATGTTGTTCAGGTCGCCCACGTTCCATGCACTGACAATGATGCGTCGTGAGTCGGGATTATGCTTGATGGTTTCCACGGCTTCCGAAATCTGATCGATGAACTTGCCGTCATAACCCGGCCATGAACGCCACTGGTAACCGTAGATGTGTCCTAAATCGCCGTTTTCATCTGCCCATTCGTTCCAGATTCTGACTCCGTTTTCTTGCAGGTATTTCACGTTGGTATCTCCTTGTAAGAACCAGAGCAGTTCATGGATGATGGATTTCAAGTGAAGTTTCTTGGTCGTGACAAGCGGGAAGCCCTCTTCCAGGTTGAAGCGCATCTGATGTCCGAACACGCTGATGGTGCCCGTTCCGGTACGGTCTTCTTTTCGTACTCCTTCCGTACGGATGCGGTGCAACAAATCGAGATATTGTTTCATGATTGGATTTTTTTGTTTGTGCAAAGGTAGCTAATTTTTTTGTATTTTTGCCGCCGTAATCAATTGCTGGAAACATGAATTTACCTTCTGATTTTATCCTCCGTACGCGTGAGTTGCTGGGAAATGCGGAGTTTGCTGCTTTGACCGAAGCTTTGGAAAAAGATACGCCTGTCAGTATTCGTATGAATACCGATAAATGTGACCTTGTTCCGCAGGAAAGCACCTCTGTGCCCTGGTGTCGCGAAGGATATTACCTGTCCGGTCGTCCGTCGTTTACGTTCGACCCCTTGTTTCATGCGGGCTGCTATTATGTGCAGGAAGCTTCGTCCATGTTCCTTGAACAGGCGTTGCGTCAGTATGTGCACGAGCCGGTCACGATGCTCGATTTGTGCGCAGCTCCGGGAGGAAAATCTACCTTGGCCCGTAGCGTACTTCCGGAAGGCAGCTTGCTGGTGGCCAATGAGGTGATGCGCAACCGTTCGCAGGTACTGGCTGAGAATCTGATAAAATGGGGAAATCCGGGGGTGATTGTAACCAATAATAATCCGGCTGATTTTACAGAATTAGGACCGCTGTTCGATGTGATTCTGACAGATGTGCCCTGTTCGGGTGAAGGAATGTTCCGCAAGGATGAAGTGGCCGTACAGGAGTGGAGCATAGAGAATGTGGATACCTGCTGGCAGCGTCAGCGCCGTATTTTACGGGATATATGGCCTTGCCTGAAGACCGGAGGCTTATTGATTTATAGCACATGTACATACAATCGGGAGGAAAATGAGGACAATGTGGCATGGATTGCTCAAGAACTTGGGGCAGAGGTACTTCCTTTGGAGACGCAGCCGGGCTGGCGCATTACGGGAAATCTGACCAGTACGGAGTTTCCGGTTTACCGTTTCCTGCCTCATAAGACTACGGGTGAAGGTCTGTTTATGGCAGTGCTGCGGAAAACAGCGGATGAACCCGCGGTGAGTGTGCGGACAAAGACCGGTGGGAAGGCTTCCAAAAAAGGAAGAGGAGGTAAGGTGGTTGCGCTTCAAGTGCCAAAGGAAATGAAAGCCTGGGTGCAGGGAGCCGGAGACTATGTGTTTGAAGTAAATGACAGTGAAGCGATGGCCTTTCCTGCTGCCTATAAAGATACGTATGACCTGCTGAAGAGCCAGTTGCGCATATTGCATGCCGGAATTTCTTTAGGAGAGTTAAAGGGAAAGGACTGGCAGCCTTCGCATGCCCTGGCTATGAGCACTGTTTTTGAGAGAGAGTCGTTTCCGATGGCTGAACTGACTTACTCACAGGCCATTGCTTATTTGCGGAAAGAAGCGGTAGTACTTTCACCGGAAGTGTCGAGAGGGTATGTGACACTTACTTATCAAGGTCAGGTATTAGGATTTGCCAAGAATATCGGTAACCGGGCCAATAACTTGTACCCGCAGGAGTGGCGAATCCGAAGCGGATATTTGCCGGAAATTATTCCGGATTTATTCGGATAAAAAACGCCTTTACGTTTACGCTAAAACGCAAGTACGTTTCGATTCAAACGCAAGTACGTTTTACTTGAAACGCAAGTGCATTTTAATCAAAACGCAAGTACGTTTTCCTTCAAACGCAAGTGCGTTTTTCAGGAGGAATTCAAGCGTTTTGATTAAAAGTCTGCAACTTGCTGATATATAGAATATTATTCTATTTCAATGTGAGGGGGATTCCTTTATAAAAATCCAGTATTTTGGTACGGAACAGGTAGTCGTATTTAGCTTGTACGCAGTCGGACACCGCTTTCATCCAGTTGGTTCGTGCCTCGTTGTATTCCGTAGCGTTTGCTTTTCCGTACATGTATTTTTCTTTCATCAGCTTGAAAGAGGCTTCTGCTGCTTCATTTGCCACCTGGCTGCTCTGGTATTTGCTTTCTGCATTGACAGCATTGTAGTAGGCTTGCTGGATTTCCTTGTAAAGTTTCTTCTTGGTTTCTTCCAGTTGCCAGTTTAAGGTAGTCTGTTCAAGGCGTGCCGTACGTACCCGGTTGCGTGTACTCAGTCGGTTGAAGATGGGAATGCTTAACGAGAGTCCTACATACTGGCTGAAATTATCTTTCAGCTGAGAGTGGAAGCTCGGATTTTCTCTTCCCGATACATTATAATAGCTTGTTCCAAGTCCAGCTCCAAAGTTTAGTTGCGGATAATAGGCACTTTGTGCAATGCGGATGCTGCGTGCAGCTCCTTCCAGACGGTATTGTGCAGCCTTGATGGACGGCTTGGTCAGCAAGGCCTGACTGTAGATTTCGGCAGGAGGAGTCAGTGTTCCGAACAACTGCTCAGGCTGGATGTCGGGAGAGACAATCCGGAAATTGTCGGGAGAGGGCAGTTCCAGCAACTGGCTTAAATCGAGCAGAGACAGACGGTAGTCGTTTTCAGTCTGCACCAGTGACAACTGGTCTTGTGCCACGCGCGACTTGGCTTCATACCATTCCGCTTCAGATGCCTTTCCATTCTTGAAATAGGCTTCCTTCTGTGTCAGCATTTCCTGACTTAACTCTACCTGCTGCCGGGCTATCTTGACCAGTTCTTCGTTGAACAACACCTGCAAGTAAGCAGAGGCTACCTCAATGCTGATGTCTTCTTTGGCCTTGTTCAAATCTTCGGTGGCCGCTTTCAGGTTCAGTTTGGAGAGCGCAATGTTGTTGGGTATCTGCATACCGGTGAACAAGGGTACGCTCGTACTCAGGTTGAGGCCGGTGTTCTGTGTGTTGATACTCTGGTACGTATTGTTGGCCTGCAAGCTTCGTCCGAAGTTGAAAGAGTGAGAGGCACTACCGTTCAGGTCGGGCAGACGGCTCCATTTGGCGGTGTTCAGTTCCACTTCGCTTTTGTCGCGTGCGGCTTCCTGTTGTTTGACGGTCAGGTTATGAGCAATGGCATAGTCGATGCAGCGAGTCAAGTCCCATGCCTCCTGTGCTTGTGTGCCATTGGCCAACAGCACGCTGATGCTCAGTGCTGTCAGTAATTTGGTATTGATTTTCATGGCTTACATTTCTTTTTTAAGTCCGCGAATCGATTCGTTGGCTTTCAGCCCGCTTTTAATTTCGATATTCACTCCGTCGCTGATACCGGTCTGTACCTGACGGCGTGTAAACTTCTGGGTCGGTACGCTGTCCGTCAGTACATATACGAAAGTAGAGTCACCACTGAATTCTATGGCACTTTCCGGTACGGTCAGGGCATTGTTGGCCCGCTGGAGTTCGATTTCCGCATTGGCACTGTAGCCGGAACGGATGGTGATGCTGTCGGGCACCGTGATGGCGGCCTTGATTTCGAACTGGTTGGCCCCGTTATTTTCTACGCTTTTAGGAGAGATGTATTCCAGTACGGCATCGAATTTCATGTCCTGCAAGGCTCCCAATGTGATTTTTACAGGAGTTCCTTCGTGAATACGTCCCACTTCTGTTTCGTCCACGTTTCCTCTGAAGATGAGGTCGCTCATATCGGCCACGGTGGCGATGGTGGTACCATCGTTGAATGTATTGCTCATGATAACCGAGTTACCTACCTTGATGGGGACATCCAGAATCAGTCCGTCAATCGTAGAACGAATCAGCGTGCTGCTGAAGGAGGCACTGCTTTTGGTGATACCTTCTTTCACGATTTCCAGGTTGTCTTTGGCTGCCTGAAGTTCTTCTCTGGCTTGTTTGGCTGCTAATAAAGTCTTTTCGTATTCCTCGCTGCTTACCAGTTTGCTCTGATAAAGCTTCTCCATACGCTCCAGGTCGGTTTCTGCCTGACGGCCGTTGATTTCGGCCAGGCGCACACGGCTTTCGGCAGAGTTGAGCGAACCTAATTCGGGGATTACCTTGACTTTGGCGATGATTTCTCCTTTTTTCACCGTTTCTCCGGCTTCCTTGTAGACTTCGGATATGATACCGGAAATCTGCGGTTTGATTTGCACCTCATCGCGTGGCTCAATTTTTCCGGTAGCCACGGTGATTTGTGCCAAGTCGGTGGTTTTGGTGTGGAGAATATCGTAGGCCGTATCTTTCGGCTGCGATTTCTGATAAAGGAATACAAATGTGCCGATAAAGATGAGTGCAATCAGCACCAGCGAAATAATCTTGATGTACTTTTTCATATCAACTTTGGTTTTTTGTTTGTCTTGTGGTTTTATTTATTCGTCGCGTATGGCTTCAATGGGTTTGATGCTCATGGCCCGGTAGGCAGGAGCCAGTCCGGCTAACAGTCCTAAAATCAGGAGGAGAGCACAAGCACCGATTGCCTGCCAGAAACTGATTTGAAATTCGGTGGGAGAGGTCGGGGTGGAGGTTCCCATTTCTGTCAGGTTCAACAGGAAGACGGCAAAGGAAATGCCGGCCATACCTGCCAGGATAGTCAGTACCATACTTTCGGAAAGAATCTGCGACAGAATGTCGTTCGGGCGTGCCCCGATGGCACGGCGTATACCGATTTCGGTGGTCCGTTCCTTTACTGTGACCATCATGATGTTGCTCACACCGATGGCTCCGGCTAGCAGGGTACCGAGGCCGACCATCCATCCCAAAATCCGGATGCCGGAAAACAGGTTGTCTACCATGCTGAACATGGCTTCAGCGTTGACTAGAATAACGGCCTGCCCGTCGTCCGGATGAATCAGGTGTGCTTTTTTGACCACTTGCTCCACCTTTTTCTCTACTTCACCGATGGAGTATCCTTTACGGGCCGTATAGCAGAGCAGCTGCACGTTCTGTCCGAAGTTGTAGTTCTGTTGCATGGTGGAAAACGGGATGATGACCGACGTTTCGGACTGTCCTTGTATGGAGATGTTTCCTACCGCCATGCTTACCCCGATTACCCGGTAATAGATGCCGTTGACCTCAATGAATTTTCCGCAAGGGTCTTCTCCTCCCGGGAACAAGGTCTCGTAAATACGCTTTCCAATTACACAGACTTTCCGCTGGTCGCGTATGTCAATGTCATTGATGAACCGTCCGAACACGATATTCGGTTCTTCTATTTTCTGGTATTCCGGATAAAGTCCTTTCAGCGTACCTGAGATTTTATTTTCATTATAAATGGCATTGATGCCCCATTTGGCCAGTGTGGCAGTCACGGTTTCCAGTTCACTGACCTGTTTTCTCACACGTTCCACATCCTTGTTTTCCAAATCCCAGTACCTGCCTTGCTGAAAACCTTTGTAGGCCTTGCTCGTCTTGTTTGTACCCAGAAAACCTGAATTGGTGGCAAAGCCTTCAAACTGGCGCGAAAGCATTTGCTGTAGTCCTTTGGCACCTCCCATCAGGGAAATCAGCATGAATATTCCCCAGAAAATACCGAAGGCAGTCAGAAAGCTTCTGGTTTTGTTGCGGGTGATAGTGAGAAGAATCTCTTCCCATGTATCTAAATCAAATCGTCTCATGATTAATCTGCTCTAAGTGCTTCAATGGGTCGGATTCTGGCAGCTTTTCTTGCAGGGAAAAGTCCGGCCAGCGTACCGGCGATAACTAATGTCAGGGTAGCTTCTATGGCAATGGACAAGTCTACAGTCGGGTTTTCGAAAAAGGTCATCGAAAAGACACCCATGTCCATGGTTTGTTTACCTGCTACCTGATTCATATATTCCGTCACGGCAATGCCTGCCACCATACCGATGTAGCCGAAGAAAGTCGTGATAGTCACACTTTCCGAGATAATCAGCCAGAGGATGGAAGCGGGTTTAGCCCCCAAGGCTTTGCGGATGCCGAATTCGTGCGTGCGTTCGCGGACGGTAATCAGCATAATGTTGCTCACTCCTACGATGCCGCTGAGCAGGGTAAAGATTCCGATTACCCAGATGGCAGTATGCAGAATTTGGGTGGCCGTCTGCTGTTGCAGGTATTGCGTAAAGCGGTTCCATATCCAGATGGCTCCTTCATCGGTAGGCGAGAACTGTTTCTTCAACCCTAAAGCCTGCCGATATTCCGCTTCAAATTGTTCGTTGGTCGGCCCATCTGTCAACCCTTTGGTTGTAAATGTGATGTTGTCTATGCTGTCACCCTTCTGATAGATGGTTTGCAGGGTAGTGAACGGCACGAGAGCAGAAGGAGAAAAACTGTTCTGGTCGGTATAGATACCTACCACCTGATAAGGTACGCCTTGTGCGTTCAGGTATTTCCCGATGGGAGAAGTGTGAGGAAAAAGGTTCTTTACCGTTTTTTCATGCAGTACGATAATTTTTCGCCGTTCTTCCATATCGCGTGCATTGACGAAGCGTCCTTCTTTAATCTTGATGGCTTCAAGTGAAGGATAGTTGGGAAATACTCCGTTAATTCCGATGCTGACAGCTTCTTTTCCGTAAGTAAGAATGACATCACTTTTGCTGACGGTGGCACCGGTTTGGATGATGTGGTCAGGAAATGAAGTAGCAGTAAGTTCGCGGTCACTCTCTTTCAGGTAAATGCTGCGGCCCTCTTTCATACCTTTGTAAGGTTGTGAGGTCATGCCCGGATAGATTTTCATGGAGTTCATAATCATTCCTTCTGAACGGTTTTCGAAAGCATGGATGAGGCCGTTTCCGGCTCCCAATAATACAATCAGCATGAAGATGCCCCATGCTACGGAAAAGCCGGTCAGCAGAGTGCGCAATTTATTGCGCATGATGGTTCCGTAGATTTCTTGTATTAATTCTGTCATGGCTGGTGTTTTATTTCATGAATCCGTTTTTGCCAAATGGAGATGCATTGTGGTCAATGTTGTCTTCTATGCGTTCTATCAGTCCGTCCTTGATATGGATAATCTTATCGGTCTGGTTGGCGACTCCGCTTTCGTGGGTGACCACTACGATGGTCAGTCCTTCTTTCTCGTGCAGCTCCTTTAGAATCTGCATGACTTCTACTGAAGTCTTACTGTCCAGTGCTCCGGTCGGTTCGTCTGCTAAAATGATTTCAGGCTTTGAAATTAATGCGCGTGCAATGGCTACACGTTGTTTTTGTCCGCCCGACATTTCATTCGGAAGGTGGTGTGCCCATTCTTTCAATCCTAATTTATCCAGGTATTCCATGGCTAACAGGTTGCGCTTTTTCCGGCTTACACCTTGATAAAATAAGGGAAGGGCCACATTCTCCATGGCATTCTTGAAAGAAATGAGGTTGAATGACTGGAAGATGAAGCCGATCATACGGTTGCGGTACTCGGCGGCCTTGCTTTCGCTCAGATCACGAATCAGTACATCGTTCAGGTAATATTCTCCTGAATCATAGTTGTCTAATATGCCCAAGATGTTCAGAAGGGTAGACTTTCCGGAACCGGAAGAACCCATGATGGAAACAAATTCTCCTTTATTAATGTGGAGGTTAATACCTTTTAGTACATGCAGGGGAGTACCGTTGTAGTAAGTTTTGTGTAGATTTTCTAAGCGTATCATTTGGTTTGTGTGAATTTGTTCATTTATCAGGTCTCGCAAAAATAAGAAAAGTAGAAAGCTTCGAAAAATAATGCGTTAAAAATTTGCTCTGTTTTTACTGATTATTTACTTTTGTCCGTAGATAATTAACCCTAAATAGAGAAATGTCATGACAATAAACATGGAAAAACCTTATGTGGTAGGTATGGACATTGGCGGAACAAACACTGTTTTTGGTGTAGTTGACTCACGTGGTAATGTGTTAGCTTCTGATTCTGTCAAAACACAGCAATATGATAATATCGAAGACTACGTTGATGCTGTATGTAAGAAACTTCTCCCTCTGCTTTCGCAGTTTGGTGGAGCTGAAAAGATAAAAGGTATGGGAGTGGGTGCTCCTAACGGAAACTACTATAGTGGTACTATTGAATTTGCACCTAACTTGCCTTGGAAAGGAATCATTCCTCTGGCTTCAATGTTTGAAGAACGTTTGGGTATTCCGACTGCACTGACTAACGATGCCAATGCGGCTGCTATCGGAGAAATGACTTACGGTGCTGCACGTGGTATGAAAGATTTTATCATGATTACCTTGGGAACCGGTGTAGGTAGTGGTATCGTAATCAACGGGCAGTTGGTTTATGGTCATGACGGATTTGCTGGTGAATTGGGTCATGTAATTGTTGATCGCAACGGCCGTGCATGTGGATGCGGTCGTAAAGGATGTCTGGAAACTTACTGTTCTGCTACAGGTGTGGCTCGTACTGCACGCGAATTCTTGGTACAGCGCACAGAACCCAGTTTGTTGAGAAATATTCCGGCAGATGAAATTCAGTCAAAAGATGTATATGATGCAGCTGTGAAGGGTGACAAGCTGGCTCAGGACATCTTTGAATTTACAGGTCGTATTTTGGGACAGGCTTTGGCTGACTTCATCGCTTTCTCAAGTCCTGAAGCAATCGTATTGTTTGGTGGTTTGGCTAAGTCGGGTGATTACATCATGAAGCCGATTCAGAAAGCCATTGATGAAAATATCCTGAAGATTTATGCAGGAAAAACAAAACTGTTGCTTTCTCAGTTGAAAGATGCAGATGCAGCCGTATTGGGTGCAAGTGCATTGGGATGGGAAGTAAAAGAGAACTAATTTACTTTTGAATACAAAAAAACAGTCCCGGCAAGTTGTCGGGACTGTTTTTTTGTTGCTATTATCCTCCTGACCATGCTGCCTTCACAGGGAACATGCAGGAGGATAATAAATCTAATTCTAACCTAAATAATATTATGAAAAACCTTTTTTTATTCAAGACGCAAAAATAAGCTTTCTCTTTGATATACGTTTGCAATTTTTGATTTTATCAATGAAAAAACTGAGCCTAATTTCACGTGATTAAATATTTTGGTCTTATAAATGTAAATAGTGTAAATAAAGTTTGTATCTTTGCCCCAAATTTATAATTGAAAATAATATGAGTTATAATTTGCTGAAAGGAAAAAGAGGTATTATTTTTGGTGCACTGAACGAACAGTCTATCGCTTGGAAAGTGGCAGAAAAGGCTGTAGAAGAAGGTGCCGTTATCACACTCTCTAATACCCCTGTAGCAGTACGTATGGGTGAGGTCTCTGCTTTGGCGGAAAAGTTAAACTGTGAAGTGATTCCGGCTGACGCTACCTCTGTAGAAGATTTGGAAAATGTCTTTAAGCGTTCAATGGAGGTATTGGGCGGAAAGATTGATTTTGTACTTCATTCTATCGGTATGTCTCCAAATGTTCGTAAAAAACGTACTTACGACGATTTGGACTATGACATGTTGAGTAAGACATTGGATATTTCAGCCGTTTCATTCCATAAGATGATTCAATCTGCCAAGAAGTTGGATGCCATCAATGAATACGGTTCTATCGTAGCTTTGAGCTATGTAGCTGCACAGCGTACATTCTATGGTTATAATGACATGGCAGATGCGAAGGCTTTGCTGGAATCAATCGCTCGTAGCTTCGGTTATATTTACGGACGTGAACACCATGTACGTATCAATACCATTTCTCAGTCACCGACTATGACTACTGCCGGATCGGGTGTGAAAGGTATGGACAAGTTGTTCGACTTTGCTAACCGTATGTCTCCTCTGGGCAATGCATCGGCTGATGAATGTGCTGATTACTGTATCGTAATGTTCTCTGACCTGACTCGTAAGGTGACTATGCAGAACTTGTTCCACGATGGTGGTTTCTCCAGCGTAGGTATGAGTTTGAGAGCTATGGCAACTTATGAAAAGGGGCTGGATGAATATAAAGATGCCAATGGCAATATAATTTACGGATAATATTGAATGTATCGGCTTATTTTTATATTACTGAGTATAATCGTCTTTTCTGCTTGTCGTTCTGATAAGCAGAAAGACGATTTTTCGTTTTCAGAAATAAAGATAGCCCGATATGACCGCTTGCAATATGAGGCAACTGTGCAGAACAGTTTCTTTTCCCTGCAACGGATGAATACTGAATTTTCCCAGGAAACGCGTCTGCTGATAGAGGAAGTGCTTGATTTGGGCTCTGTAGATATGGTAGACATGAACGACCGTCTGTGCGCTTATTTCTCAGATTCCATATTGGTACATTTAATGGAAGATGTGGGAGAGAAGTTTAAGGACGTGAGCAGCCTTGAACAGCGTTTGACGCAGGGATTCAGCAACCTGAAAAAAGAAATTCATGAGTTGCCGGTTCCGCAGATTTATACGCAGATTTCTGCTCTGAATCAGTCTGTCGTTGTTGGAAACAGCATTTTGGGAATCAGTCTGGACAAGTATATGGGGAGTGACTATCCTCTCTATCAAAAGTATTATTACGCAAACCAGCGACGCTCGATGTCGCCGGAATACATCGTACCTGATTGCTTTACCTTCTATTTGCTGGGACAGTATCCTTTCTTATGGCAGGAAGGTCATCGTTCTTTGATGGATATTCTGCTGTATCGGGGGAAAATAGCCTGGACTGTAGAGACTATTCTTGAAGGGAATAGAAGTGGAAAGACGGCTTTGGGCTACTCCAAGGAAGAAATAAAATGGTGCGAACAGCACGAAAAAGAACTTTGGGAAGAAATCCGCCAGAATCATTACATGGAGACTACCGACCCAATGATTATTCGCTCGTATGTATCTTCTAACACACGGCTTCTGTTTAATGGTGAAAAAACTCCTCCTTTCTTGGGAATATGGCTGGGGATGAAGGCTGTAGAGCGATATATGAAGAAGCATCCGGAAATGACCCTAAAGAGTTTGTTGGAATGTACGGATTATTCTGGAATGATAAAAGAATTAAACTGATTGACTTAAAGATTCCTTATGGAAGTTGCATTGTATTTGTTGCCTGTTACTTTAGGTGATACGGCTATCGAAAAGGTTTTACCCTCTTATAATCGGGAGATAATTGTCAATATAAAGCATTTTATAGTGGAAGATGTGCGTTCGGCACGCCGTTTCCTGAAAAAGGTGGATGCGGATATTTGTATTGATGAGCTTACTTTTTATCCGTTGAACAAGCATACTTCTCCGGAAGCTATATCGGGTTATCTTGCTCCGCTTGCAGAGGGACATTCTATGGGAGTTATTTCTGAGGCTGGTTGTCCGGCTGTGGCCGATCCGGGAGCTGATGTGGTAGCTATTGCCCAGAAAAGGAATTTTAAGGTGGTTCCTCTGGTAGGACCTTCTTCTATTATCTTGTCAGTAATGGGTTCGGGATTTAACGGACAGAGTTTCGCTTTTCATGGGTATCTGCCGATAGAACCGGCCGACCGTATGCGTCGTTTAAAAGAGTTGGAGGCACGTGTCTATTCCGAAAATCAAACTCAATTGTTTATCGAAACCCCTTATCGCAACCATAAGATGTTGGAAGACATCTTGAAAACTTGTCGTCCGCAAACGAAGCTGTGTATTGCGGCCAATATAACTTGTGAAGGAGAATTCATCCAAACCAAAACCGTCAAGGAATGGAAGGGAAAATTACCGGAACTGAATAAGATTCCTTGTATTTTCTTGATCTATAAATAAAATTTTATTTGAATTCTTTCCATATCTGGGCTACCATGTGCAGGCGGTCACACTCAAGTCTTAGTTCGTTACTGAACTTTTCCGGATTTTGTCTGATGTCTTCACAAGTAAAGAAGTATCCTTTTGAGAATTTGAATTCATCTTCATGGCTGACTGGAAGTATATATAATTGTATGAAAGCTGGTGTACAGCCTTGGGTACGGTAGCTGAGGATGAGTCTTGGAAAAAACCTTTTCTTATGTGTGGTGTGAGAGGATTTTGCCTGATGTTTTTTTATCAGGCTCTTTGCGTGATGCTGACTTTTTCTTAACGGTCCATCAAATAAAATCATGATAGGGGCATCCCAAATTGCTGTGTTTTCTGTATGCGGAGTAAGATATATTTTTCCGTTACAGATAGGAACAATCCGTATGATGTGTTGTTCTCGTGGCGATTGTGTTGCAGCGATTTGTATTCCCACGATGTTAATAACCAAGCATATTACGTAAATAAGTGTAGGAATCAAATAAATGATTCCAAAGTTGTTTTCAGGGGAAAAGGGAGTCAGTTTGTTGTATAGAAAAAACAAAATGATTAAATGGATACTGGAAAAAATCACAATTATTTTTGCTTCCAATAAGTAAGAGGAAGTGAAATTAAGATGAAATTTCTTCAAGAAATTCCGATAAATTTCAGGAGCCGTCACATGGATGAAGGCACATACTAGCAGCATGAATTCCAATGAAGGAGTCAGACTGTTCTTAGGAATGTATTCATATCCGGTGAACAATCTTAAAAGGAAGCAGACACCAATTCCGATAGTTCCCTGCAAAAGGAAGAAATTAAGTCCTTTCAGGCGCAACACATCATAAAGTAATCCCGCAATGCTGATAGCAAGTCCTGCTCCCAACATGGCGGTTGTTGGGAACAGATGAATGCCTATCAGTGTGATAATGATAGGAAGCAATCCAAATGATACAATTTTATCTTTGTATTTGAGCAATAGATTCATAGTCGAAGAGCATATCAGTTGATAAAATTGCAACAATTGGAAAAAGAAAATTGTTCATTATTTACGGAGATGTTTTTCAGCATGGTAAGAAGAACGGACCAGCGGACCGCTTTCCACGATTTCAAATCCTTTGGCTTCACCTGTTTCTTTAAATTTCTTGAACTGTTCTGGATGTATGTATTCTGCTACCGGATAGTGCTTGGCAGTTGGTTGCAGGTATTGTCCGATGGTCAGTATCTGGCAACCGTTCTGTAGCAGATCATCCATTGTTTCTTCTACTTCTTCTGTGGTTTCTCCCAACCCCACCATGATACCGGATTTGGCCTTTAGTCCATTTTCTGCAATCTGACGGATAACTTTCAGGCTGGTATCATAATCTGCTACACTTCTGACCTGTGGACTGAGACGGCGGACGGTTTCCAGGTTGTGTGAAAGAATATCGGGACGTGTTTCAATGACTTGTTGCAATAATTCGCTGTGGCCTTGAAAATCGGGAATAAGTGCCTCTATGGTGGTGTCAGGACACAATTTTCGGATGGCCATCAGGGTAGCAGCCCAGTGTGAGGCACCTAAATCCTTTAAATCGTCCCGGTCGACAGAGGTGATGACCGCGTGGTCAAGCTTCATGAGCTGGATGGACTGGGCCACTCTGAGCGGTTCTTCAGGGTCCAATGGGAGAGGTCTTCTGGTTTGTGTATTGCAGAACTTGCAGGAACGGGTACAGATGGCTCCTCCAATCATGAAGGTGGCGGTGCCTTTTCCCCAGCATTCACCTAAGTTGGGACAGCGTCCGCTACTGCAGATGGTATGAAGCTTATGAGTATCTACAATGCGTTTGGTTTCAGTATATCGGGCATTGGTGCCAATCTGGATTTTTAGCCAATCAGGCTTTCTGATGTGTGTCATAGTGGTAAGATAAAAGAACAAAGAAAAACAGATGGCACCAGCTTCTTGTGACTGGTGTCATCTGCTAAAATGAAGTATTACAAGTTCTGCAGGAAGAAATTAGCCACTCTGTTCATCAGGTGGTTGCGGGTATTTCCTCCGAAGATACTGTGGTTACGGTTGGTGTAAATCTGTGTATCAAACTGGATGTTTGCCTGTACCAGTGCTTCACTGTACTCCATGAAATTCTGCAGGTGTACGTTATCATCTGCACTTCCATGGATGAGCAACAGCTTTCCTTTTAGCTTGGATGCCCGGTTAATAGCAGAAGAAGCCTGATAACCGTCGCCGTTTTCTTTCGGTGTGCGCATGAAACGTTCGGTATAGACTGAGTCATAGAATCTCCAGTCTGTCGGGGCGGCAATGGCAACTCCGGCCTTGAATGCGCCGGAACCTTCGCTCATTGACATCAACGTGTTGTATCCCCCATAGCTCCAGCCCCAGATACCAATACGGCTTCCATCTACGTAAGGCAGAGTAGACAGGTATTTAGCTGCTTCAGCCTGGTCGGTAGCTTCTTTCACGCCGATAGAAAGGTAAGTGCATTTTTCGAATGCAGCTCCTCTACCTCCTGTACCGCGTCCGTCCACGCAGACCATGATATAACCTTTGTCGCACATTACGGCTTCGAACATACCCCCGTCGCCGAAGCTTCCGATACCCCACTTGTCGAGTACCTGCTGAGAGCCGGGACCACTATATTGGTGCATGATAACCGGATATTTCTTGGAAGGATTGAAGTTGGCCGGTTTCATCATCCAACCGTTCAGTTCTACTCCTTCGCTGGTTTTGAAAGAGAAAAACTCTTTTGTCGGCATATTCAGCTGCGCTGTTTTGCTTTTCAGCTCTTTGTTGTCAAGCAGTGTAACCATTTCCTGACCCTTGTTATTGTTCAGCGTGATAAGGGTAGGAGTCTGTGCACTGGAATAGGTGTTGATGTAATAATTCAGGTTTTTGCTGAATAACGCACTGTTTGTTCCGGTGCGTGTAGAAAGTTTGGTCTTCTTACCTTTTCCGTCAATCTTGTACACCGAAGTGCGCAAAGGGCTTCCTTCGTTGCTGGTGTAATAGAAAACGTTTGCTTTCTGGTCCCATCCGAGAAAGTCTTTTACCTCAAATTCTCCTTTTGTGATTTGTTTCACCAGGTTTCCTCCAATGGTGTACAGGTAAAGATGGTTGTATCCGTCCCGTTCACTCATCATGACGATGTGTTCCGGATAGAATACAATGTCTGAATAGGCCTGTTCTTTTATGTACTGTTCTGCTTCGTCGCGGATGGCTACTTTGCAGATGGCACTGCGTGGATTGGCCATATAAAGGTCGAAGCGGTTCTGGTGGCGATTCAATGTCATGATGGCCAGCTTTTCCGGGTCATCAGTAAATTTGATGCGAGGTACATAACCGTCAGAATCCACCGGAAGTTCCATTTTACGGGTCACACGACTTTTTATGTCAAAAGAATGTACGCTAACCTTGGAGTTTACGACTCCTGCTTTGGGATATTTGTAGTCATAGCTTCCCGGATAAGTGGTATATTCTGTTTTCTCCGGAGCCATACCCTTATACCATGGGAAAGAGTACATGGGAACCTGGCTTTCATCGAAGCGGACGTATGCAATCATTTTACTGTCTGCGCTGAAATCGAAAGCGCAGTTGTAGCCAAACTCTTCTTCATATACCCAGTCAGGAATACCGTTGAGTACCTTGTTGTACTCTCCGTCTTTCGTTACCTGCGATTCGCTGTTACCGAAAAGCAGTTTGATAAGGTAGATGTTGTTATTACGCACAAACGCAATCTGGTGACTATCGGGTGAGAACAAAGGAACCTGTTGCGGACCGTTGTTTGACAAGGGTTCAAGTGTACGGTTTCTCACATTGTATATATAATATACAGCTGTGAATGAACGGCGGTAAATCGGTTTGGTTTCCGTCTGAATCAATATCAGGCTTTCGTCCGGTGACATGATATAGTCATCGAAACTTTTCAGCTTGTGGTTGCGGGCAGTGGCTACGTCAAAGATGGTAGCAACCTCTTTACCGGTCTTAAAAGAGTATTTGACGATTCGTTTGTGGTCCTTGCTGATCTGGGTGTAATGTTCGCCGTCCAGCATCGGTTTTAATCCCTGTATACTTTGTGCGCGATAGGTACCGTTGGCTACATCCTGTAGCGTTACCTTTTGTGCCTGCAGAGTAACCAGGCACATTAGCGCATAAAAAAGTACAAAAAGTTTTTTCATGACTGTGTTATTTAAGTTTTACATTTATTCTTCTTTCTGAATTCCTTCTTCAGGTACAACTTCGGATGTTTTTTCTTCCTTGGACTCTGCGGGAGTGTTTTCCTTGTCTTTGATGCCGAACAGCCAGCGGAAGAAACGAGCTAAGAAGTTTCGTTTTTTCGGTTTGACTTCTGTGGCTTCAGAGGTAGGCAATGGTGTCGCTATCTCTTTTTGTATGACTGTACTGTCAGCAGAGACTATTGAAGTTGTATCTGTGATCAGTGTATCTGTTGTAAGTGAGTCTGCAGATGGCATAGGGATAACCTGTAGAATCGTATCCTGAACAAGAGAGTCAGCTGGAGCAGAAGGTACCGTAATGCTGTCTTTCTTTGTATTAGGAGTGGGTTGCGCTGCAACAGGAGGAGCAGGTTTCGGTTTCTTGAAAGGAACCGGAACAGAATATTTACAGCGTACGTTAACCCCATGTTCCTGAGCTGGAATCCAGTCGGTCATCACCATGATGGCGTCCAGAGCGGCTGTATCCAGACGTGCGTCCAGTCCTCTTACGATGTGTGGAGAAGTGATACTACCGTCTTTTTCTACAATGAATTGAATCATGACCGCACCTTCCTTCTGAGTTTCCTCGGCCAGTTCCGTGGTATGCGCCTTTCTTCTGATATAGTTGAAGAAGGCTTTCATGCCTCCGGGATATTCCGGCATTTTCTCTACCACGTGATACACCCGGTCGGCTCCTTTCTTTGTCATTCGTATCTCTAACGGCTGGTTAGGGTTCTGCAGGAAAGATTCGATGTCGAGATACTTGTTTTCCATGCGTTCTGCCCTTATCATAATCAGGTGACTATAGTCCGCTTCAATGCTGAATTCGCCGTTTGCATTGGAAAAAGTTCGTTTTCCAGTCCCCTGGATGCTGATTTCTGCTTGGGGGACAGGCTTGCTTCCTTCTTTCAGCACACCGTTTACCAGTAATGTCTTACCGCTTTGTTTGAATCGTACCAAATCTTCCAGACGGTCTATGCGGATAATCGTGTCTTGTGCTGCTTTGTCCAGCTGTAAAGATTTGATTGTTTTATTCTTATCTGTTGGAAAGTAAAGATTGGCAGTGCGGACATAATTGCCATTGGTCGATTGTTCAAAGTCGATGAGGCCCTGTTCATCACTGATATACTCGTTGCTATATCCCGCCACTTTCAGAATAATACCTTGTTGAGGCTCTCCTTCGGTGTTTAGTATGGTAATACGGAACCGCTGTATCTTGTTTTCCAATGGAGAAGCCCCCACCTGAGGTAATGTAATCAGGCAACATATCAGCCCGACGAATATATAAATAAGGTGTTTCATAAGCTTGTTTATAAATATTCGCAAAGCTACGAGTATTCTGGGGTATTCACTCTTGTTCAGGTGTTAATAAAGATAAATTATCCGGCCTGGTAAAATTTACGAAGCCGGATAATAGAACTAAAGTTTGGTTATTTGGATGTCTTGGCAATCAATTTTCGCAGTCGGTACATACGCAGGCGTTCCATGGCATGTTTGCGGCTTAATATGATTTGTCGTCGGTAGACGATGCAGGTTGTGAAGAAATATACGATAGCTTGTATCCAAAGTGCCTGATATTCGAGCATTACTTCCGGAAGAGTAGCTCCCATGTTGTTGATTCTTACAAATCCGTTGATGCCGAACGTAGACGGGAATATCCAGGAAAGTACTTTCCAGAATGTAGGTACGGCAGCTCCCGGCCAGGATATTCCGGATATAAACAGGAGCGGCACGGAGGTGAATACATAAATCATCAGACACGATTCTCTGTGATGTATAAAGATGGAGCAGGTCATCGCAAAGAAAATACATGCCAAGATGTAAGGCACCACAAAAGCCAGCAGGGTCATAGGTTGTGCAATTTGTACCAGATTAAACAGTTGCGGTACAAAGCAGAGCACATACGCAGACACTAATGTATAAATCAGGAAATAGGCCAATGACTTTCCGCCTACAATGCGTAGCGTACCCTGATACTGACGGCTGATGGGGACCAAGTCTTTAAAACGGTTGTTTTCACGGGCTGTTCCTGCTGAAAGGCCGATACCTAACAATAAAGTCTGTTGTATAATCAGGATAAGTACGGCTGGAATCAGGAAGCTGGCAAATCCGTCTTGTGGGTTGAATAGGGATATGTCTTCGTATTCAATAGGAGCCGTACTGACCTCATCCTGCCGTTCCGTTGTATTTCCCATCCGTTGTATCTGGATTTTTTTATTTAATGTGAGTGAGGCGTTGGTACTTGCCAATACCAGTGCTTTGTAGTATAGCATACCGCTCATGTCACAGTAAATACTAACCGTGGTCTGTTTGCCGGAAGCGATGTCCTTGCTGAAGCTTTCCGGAATGTAGATAATGCCATACACCCTTGTTTCTTTCAGCAGGTTTTTCCCTTCTTCCATATCCGCGCAATGCGACTGGATGCATACATCGGCACTTGCATCGATAGTACGGATGAACTGGCGACTGAGTGCTGTGTTGCTATTGTCGATTACCGCTACTGGTACTTCGCGTACCACTTCGTTGGTATAGATAAAGGCATATACCAGCGGGTAGGCCAAAGGGACGAGTAAGAAGAAAATAAGCACTCCCTGGTCTTTGAAAACAGCTTTCAGTTCCTGCTTGCATATATGGAAGAGACCTGCAAAGCCTTGTTTTATGGTTTGTTTTAACGATTCTTTTTTCATGAACGCAAAAGGTTAAGGGATATAGACATAATGCAACATGGCTGTGCGGATTCTTTTTAGGAAAAAGAAAGGCAGGAGCATGAATAACAGCAGGGCGGTAACCGCATGCCAGGCATAAATCGCTGGATAACCGTTTAAGGCCAGATTCACGTAAAGCAGGAAATAGTGCCGCAAAGGGAATAATACAGACAATGCCTGCAACATAGGGTGCATTGCCATAACCGGAAAAGTGAATCCCGAGATGGAAAATGAAATGACTCCCCACAGAGAAGCTGCGCTCAATGCCAGACGGAGTGAACCGAACAAGCCAAAAAGGAATACGCCGAATGCTTGTGAGGCAAGCACCAGCAACAATCCGGCCAACAGCATCGGGAAAATCCCGCTGTGACATGGATAGTGCAAAAATCCGTATAAGTACACGTTATAGAATGTGGCTATGATAAAGAATGTAACGGTTTGTGGGATTAATTTCCCAATAAGTGCCGTTACAATGGAGTTATCAGCCAGTTGCATCAATTCCTTGGAGGTTTTTTCCTTTAATTCTATTCCAATGGTATATACAGTAGTCAGGAAAATAAGCAGCATCAGGATGCCCGGAAATAAGGTATTACATAGGTATACCGAGTAGTTCAGCCAAGGATTATTCAGGGCGTGGGTAGAAATGACTACCGGTTGCAGGAAGGCAAGTGCCTGATCTTCGCTGGCTCCTTTGGCTAATAAAGTTGCTCGTCCCACAGCCGCAGAGGCTAATTCCGACATGGTTCTCTGGTCCTTGTAGAGCAAGGAACCTGCTATCAGGTAAGAATAGTTTACATAGAAAGATACCTTAGGCTGTCTGCTGGCAAGGGCTTCTTCGGTCGTTCCTTTCGGAATATAATAGAACGAATAGATTTCTCCGCGCTGTACAGCCTGTCTTGCTTCAGTGACACTTGGGTAATGCGCTACAATCTGGGTCTGTTGAAACGCATCCAGATTGCGGATAATGTTGCGTGTCGTGGCGGTATTGTCGAGGTCCACCACTCCTGCAGGCAGATTGGTCGGCAGCCCGTTTTCCATCAAGGTTGTGAAAAACAGGAAACAGAACAACGGAGCGATGACCATGCAGAACAGGTACATCGGCTTGGTGGCAATGCGGAAAATTTCTCTCCGCATCACTTTCAGGTAACATTGATAGGTGGTTGTCGACATGTGGATTTATTTTTCAATGATGGCAGACATACCCGGACGTAAATTTTCTACAGGCTGTACGGGTTTTGCCTTTACTTCAAAAGTCTTCAGGTCAAACTGACCGGTGGTCTTGGTTGCTTTCCATGCGGCATACGTACCTAAGTCCTTCATGACTGTCACCTGGAATTCGGCTTCTTTTTCCAGGGCAGGAACGTAGGCCTTTATCTTGTTGCCCACAGTGAAATCTTTCAGAAAATCCTCACGTACGTTGAATGTCACCCACATGTCATCCAGTTGGGCTACGTTCATGATGGGAGCGCCCGTACCAACCAGTTCACCTACTTTCGGGAAGATTTCAGCTACTTCTCCATCGGCAGCTGCCACCAGGTAGGTTTCCGATACGTAAGAAGAAACTTCGGCTACAGCTCCTTTTGCACGTTCCACTTGTGCGGCAGCCATGGCCTTGTCTTCGCGCTGTGCACCATTCTTGGCCATTGTGTACTGTGCATTGGCAGCACGTTCGGTCGCCTTCATGGCATCGTATTGTGCTTTTGCTTCATCTCTTTTCTGTGCGGTCATTACCCCTTCTTCGTACAGGCGGTTCACACGGTTGTATGATTTTTCGGCAATCTCCAGTCCTGCTTTGGCTTTCTGCCACATTTCGTATGCAGCCTGCAGTTGCTCACTTCTTGTACCTCTCAGGGCCTTTTCATTCAGTGCCTGTGCAGCCTGTTCGGCAGCTTGTGCCTGCGATAATTTAGCCATTACATCCGGAGCTTCCAGAATAGCCAGTGTATCACCCGCTTTCACTTTATCTCCTTCGCTGACAAAGAATTTCAGGATACGTCCCGGTACCTTGCTCGATACCCTGTATTCTGTGGCTTCAGCCTGGCCTTGTATGATTTCAGGACCTTTTCCTAAGGTGAAGAATCCGATGATGCTGACGATAACGATTACGGCTAACAATGTAAAGAAAGCCAGCATGATATTGTTGCGTTGAGTCTTTTCCATATATCTGTATTATTTTAAAATTCCCATTGATTTGTTCAAATAAAGTTCACTCATTTTGACGTCTATCTGTGCGTCTATCTTTCCGGCTTGTGCCGAGAACCAGGCAGTTTGTGCTTCCAGCACGTTGCTGGTCGGAATGACTCCTTCCTTAAATCCCAAATTGGCATAGCGCAGGTTTTCTTCTGCTTTTTCCATGTTCTTTTCGGCTAAAGCTAATTTCTTGGTCGATTCATTTACCTTATAGGAGTTCTGCGTCACCTGGAGTTCCACTTTTTCTTTGATGTCTTCCAGTTTATAGCGGGCGATGTTGGCTTCCGCCTTTGCGGCCTTTACCTTATAGATACCTTCTCCCCAGTGGAATACAGGGATTTTTACGACGATTCCGGCAGCCCACATGCCACGGAATTTGTTTTCAAATCCGTTCACAAGCGACGGGTTGGTCACCAGATAATTGGCGGTCAAAGCCACAGAAGGAAGGAAATCCGCGCGAACTACATTTACTTTCTGACGATAGATTTCCGATGCCAATTCCAGACTCTTCAGCTCTTCACGGTTGCTGAGGGCTGTGCTGACGTTCGCCTCCGTATAAGTGTTTGGAAGGGGTAAGTCTTTCATGCTTTCATCGGCCAGTTGGAAATCGGTTTCCAATGGAAGACCACAGAGCTGGCACAAAAGCATTTTCGAAAGGTTCAAGCCATTGTCTACCTGAGTAAGCATCATTTCGGCTTCATTCACTTTCACTTTGACGCTTAATCCGTCGGCTTTGGTGGCTACTCCTTCTTTTATCATCTTGTCCACGTCCGAATCCAGTTTCTGTACCAATTCCAAAAAATTCTCTGCCAGTTTTTTCTTATTGACGAGTGAGATGATTTGCCAGTAAATCTGGTCCGTCTGTAGGATAAGATCCTGCATACCCGTGGCATGCTGTGATTCGGCCAGACGTTCTGCATATTTGGTAATTTTGTTGTAGGCAATGATTTTCCCACCCATAAAGATTGGTTGGGTGAGGGTAGCAGCTCCCACCGTCATGTTTCGGGTATCTGTACGAAATGCATCCACCAGACCTTGTCCTACGGCATTCAGCCCATCCGTAAGTCCGGCTACAGCACCGGGGAGCAATCCTTGCAGTCCGGCAGCCAGTCCGGGGTTTGCCGCAGCAAGTTGTTGCATGGCAGCCTGGAATTCAGGTGACTGCATACCTTGTTGCAACTGATTCCCTAAATTGGTACCCATGTTACCGATGCTTTGTTTCTGTGCGTCACTGAGTAGGGATATTTCTTTTTGCGTACGCATGTATCCCCCTGTAAGATCAATTTTAGGCAGATAATTAGTGAATGCAGCCTTCTTCTCATAGTGGGCGGCATTCACTTTTTCCTGTGAGATTCGCAGCTCTTTGTTGTTGGCCAGAGCGAGCGCCCGGCAACTGTCCAGAGTAAGTACTTGTTGGGCATAACTGCTGAGAGTTGCGCCAAGCAGTAAGAGTAAACTTGTAATTCTTTTCATTACTGATGCTGACTTTTTATTTGGTTGCTTATGCAACATTGCAAATGTATGACATTAGAACAAATAGTCAAAGCGTTTTGTTGAAAAGAATCAGTAATAATTTAAATTTTTTCTGAGCATGTGTCTTACCGGTTGCTTTTATCTTTTTATCCTGTTGTGGTGCGGCTTCTGGGCAATGGGGTCAACCAGTAATTGTACATGCTTGGCGGCCCGGCTGCGGCTTGAAGTCGTAGCATCTTCTGATTCGTCCGGGTTGGTAGCCACCGGGAAGCTTCCGTTTTCCATTCTATATAGAATCGGTTGCATAAGTTGGTCTTCATCTGAACCGAAATCACCTAGTTCAGCTCCATAGTTTTCTTCTATTTCGAAATCCGGCAATAATCCCTCCTTGAAGTAATCATAATATCCTTGTGAATTGCTCAGGTAAGTAGTGGTAAGCCATAATTCAATGCCTGGAGCTTCTGCATTGGTAAACAATTGCTGGGCCACATTCTTTCCGAAAGTGGCTGTTCCTACCTGATACAAACGGCCTTCCATATAGGGCTTCAGGCAGTTGATGACAATTTCAGAAGCAGAAGCTGTATTGCCCGAGGTGAGGACATACAGGTTTTGATAAGACAGACTTGCTCCTCCGGTCAGCGGACTGGATTCGAAGTTCAGTGTTTCCGTTTTATTGATTTTGTCATTGTAAGTCATGTGCAGGAAAGGCTGCCCCATTGCCGTAGCGGGAGCCAAAGCCGAACAAAGCTGCTGCGATGTATTTACGTATCCTCCCGGGTTATAGCGTAAGTCCAGGATTATATCGTCAAACTGCTGTCCGTTCAGTTGTGAAAATATTTCCTTGAGTGCATCGGTACTTTCTCCAAATTCGTTGTACAACAGGTAGAAAGCTTTTCGTGTACCCCTGGAGATGATGTCGTATTTAAGTACATCTTGTTCTTCCACGTAGCGAGGTTCCGGCATTGGGACTACTCCAATCGTATCAAATTCCACGTAGTTGAATTCCGGGTCGTCCACTTCTTCCGGATAAGGATTGTATTCACCCAATGTAAAACTGTACGCTTTTGTCGGTCGGGTGATATAAGTGGAATAATCACTTGTGGATACTTTCTGGTTGTCTACGGCAATGATCCAGTCACCTCGTTTCAGTCCGGCTTCTTCTGCTGGTGAATTCGGTTGTGTATACAATACTCTCAGCGCATTTGTTCCTCCTTCAGTACGTACCAAGGCCGCTTCAAAACCGAAACAGGGATAGGTGCTGGTGGCACGTGAGGCTGTAAGTACGGAGTCTACATGAGAAAATATGTACCCGTTTTTCTGGTCTTTCGGGGAAGCAGCTGAAGTAAGAAAGTCAGCCGGCTTCTTGAAGAAGTCCAGCTTCTCTTCTGCCGGAATATCTTCATAAAAAAGATAGTTTTCCTGCATCACCTCGTAAATCCATGTCTTGGTGGCAATCAGGGCATAGTATTCTCCCGAGCGGTCTTCTCCGCAGGAAGATAGCAGGCCCATAAGTGCAAGCCAACCGTATATCAGGTGACTAATGTGCTTTTTCATGTTTTCCTGAAAATTATTTCATGCGGAATGAACCCTGACCAATCATACTGCCATCGGCGAATATATACACGTGGTATGTACCGGCTGACAAGAATTCTTCTACGTCCCAGTATACCGTAACAGTCTGTTCTTCACCTGTATATTCAATGTATTTCTTAATAGAATAGCTGATGTTGCGGTCTTCAAACTTGAACTGGTTGCTCGGGCTCTTGGTCAGTACCTCGTTGTCTGGTTTGGCAATACGTACATAAAGGGTTTTGTTGCCTGTCTGTGCCGTAATGTTCTTCACAATGGTGAATGAAATTGCAATCTTCTTGATATTCTTTACGCGTTCCGTATCGCGTCCTCTTTTGTTCAGGGTCTGTACCCGAATGTTGGTTGCATCCAGTTGTGCCGCCAGTGTGACTTTTTCATTCAGGTTCTTTGTTTCTTTTGACAGGTTGGAAATTTGTGCAGTAGCAGCACTGTATTTGCTCTTTACTTCCTGGTTTTCCTGCATTAGGGCTGCATTGATTTTATTCAGGGAGTCTATCTGCATCACGTAACTTCTTAATACGGCGCGTACGGTTTTCAATTCTTTTTTCAGTCGCATGATTTCAGCTGCATCGCTGGTTTTCACCTGACGCAGTTCCTCTAACAAACGCTGGGTTTTCAACTTCTCGCTTTCCAGCTTTTCACGCAAGGAGTCATTATTGATTTGAATCTGCAATTCATCGTATTGGGTAGCAAACGTGCTGTATTCATTTTCCATCTCTTGTTTTTCCACAGCAAAGAGCTGACTCATTTCTTTGTTTTTACGGACTTCATTTACGGCAAAGAAAGAGACTGCTGCTACAATGACGGCCAATATGATGATGGTGATGATAAATTTTTTATTGTTCATGGTTTCAATTTTTGCATTTGCCGCAAAAATACAATATTTATGGATACCTTCTTTTTATTTTTAGAAAAATTATGGGGATACCAGAATGGCGGGTAGGTTTTCTCCTTTTTCCCATAGGCAGAAGGTAAGATGGGGGAAGAGCCGCTTTCCGCTGTCGAATACCCATTGGTTGAGTATGGTTGGCAGTATTCCCTTCTCTTCTGCGGTGTGGCCGTAGTATATGATGGAATCGGAAGGATTGCTTTCTGAGACGTTTCCTATCGGCGTTCTGGATGATCTTTCATAATAGCAGCAACGGATTTTAGCGTCGGTGGCTTTTAGACAGATGGCATGATTTTTATCTCCTTCATTTCCCTTGAGATAGCAGTTCTGTATTTCTCCGTTGTTGGTTAAGGTACATATAAATCCGCTTATGGCTTGGGCTTTACGCAAGTTGCAGTTGCTAACGACGCAATTCATTATTTTACCGTTTTGATTATTACGTGTTATGCTGCTTCCACATTGTAGCTTGCTGTTGAGGTAAATTTTATCTATGTGGCAGTTGATAATGATTCCTTCATTTTGGTAAGATAGTCCTCCGAAATCAAATGATGAATTTATCTTTTCAATGGTGCAGTCACGGAGGATGCAGTGATTCACCTCTCCTCGGTTCAGCCCAATTAAAAATGCGGTTTTCCTGGTGTCTTTGTCTTTGCTGTAAACGGCTTGGTTCAGAATCAGATTTTTGACGACTCCATTTTCTGATATTCCACTGAAAAGCCCGGCGTAATGGTTCCCATCTACTGTTTGTGTAAAATGTAAATTGCTAAGGCTATGTCCTTTCCCGTCGAAAATATCGTTGAATAGTCTCTTTTCGGAACTGGTCGCCGTTCCGTATTTCCCAATCATTTGTACCCGTGCCGATTCTTCTTCTGTAAAGGTCAGGTCGTTCAGCAGGTGATAAGTCATACGTTCTCCCGTTTTTTCTCCAAATTCTTCCAAACTTCTCTCTCCGTAAGTCTCTCCATTAATCAGGTGTGTGAAAGCAATAAAGTCTTCTACTGTGGAGATTCCTATTTCTTCACCGGCTAATTTTATCGAACAGGTATATTCATGTCCGGAAGCAAAAGAATATGCTTCCAGCCTGCTGTTATAGCATTCGCCGGTAATCATATGGATGCGAATGTCGATGGATAAGTTGCCTGGTGGAACCAGAAACGCATATTTCCCCTGCTCATTTTTTTTCATACATAGAGAGTTGGCTGATTCCTGGCAAATGATTTCTCCGGATTCGGGGGTAACGCTGATGACGGATAGAGAGGGGATGAATTCTATTTGGCTAATCTGGCTGTTCAACCGTCTGGATACATCGAACACCACACGTGCAAACAGATGTTGGAATGATAGGTGGATGTTTTCTCCGTGCCGGGCTGTGGCTCGGGCGTAAAGCTGGTCACTTAAGATGCCGTCCGGATAAAAAGACTGGTGGCTTCGGTATAGTGGCGGACAAAAACACATTCCGTCAGCTGGCTCTTGCGTGTCTTCCCATTTTAATGGGGATTCTCCTTCCCACGTGCTTCCGTTGTAAGATAGCAGCAGTTCGTCGGCATGAAGCCCTCCTTGGCTGTAGAAGGTCAGTCGGCTTCCAGCAGGCAGGGTTTCAGAAGATCCGCCGCGTGAAGGAGAGTTGAAATCGTTTATTATCCCCCCCTGAATCGTGAATGCGTTATATCTGATGGAAACAGATTCCTTTGTACAGCCGATTGTCAGTAAGAGAAAAAGTATGTTCCAAAAGGTCTTTCTTTTCATAATCATCATTTTGTTATATAAACGTAATTCTCCTTTTTCGTTTCCCTTTTCACCGAAAAACTTTACCTTTGCACGGATTTAAAGGAAACGTTTCACGAAAATATGGGAAAAGGAAAATTAGCGAAATTCGCAGATATGGCGGAATATCCGCATGTGTTTGAATATCCGTATTCGGTGGTAGATGACGTGCCGTTCGAAATGAAAGGCAACTGGAATCGTGATTTCTTCAAGAATGACCATCCGATTGTGCTTGAATTGGGATGCGGACGTGGTGAATATACCGTGGGGCTGGCACGCCGCTATCCGGAAAAGAACTTTATAGGGGTCGACATCAAGGGAGCGCGTATGTGGACCGGAGCGACCGATGCATTGAAAGAAGGATTGACAAACGCAGCCTTTTTGCGGACGAACATTGAAATCATCGACCGTTTCTTTGCCCCGGGAGAGGTAAGTGAAATCTGGCTGACTTTCTCTGACCCTCAGATGAAGAAGGCTACCAAGCGGTTGACTTCCACTTATTTCATGAACCGTTACCGCCGTTTCCTGGTTCCGGACGGACTGGTACACCTGAAGACGGACAGTAACTTCATGTTTACCTATACGAAGTACATGATTGAAACCAATCATTTTCCGGTGGAATTCATGACTGACGACTTGTATCATTCCGGTATGGACGATGATATTCTCTGCATCCGCACGTATTACGAACAGCAGTGGCTGGACCGCGGACTGAACATCAAGTACATCCAGTTCCACTTGCCGCAGGAAGGTGAGTTGCAGGAGCCGGACGTGGAGATTGAACTGGACGATTACCGGAGCTACAACCGGAGCAAGCGTAGCGGATTGAAAACAAGCAAATGATTCAAAACTGAAAAAGATATGACACTTTATCCGAAATTGATTATGGACGCACTGGCTACGGTGCGTTATCCGGGTAACGGAAAAAACATTGTAGAAGCGGAGATGGTGGCCGACAATCTTCGCATTGACGGCATGAAGGTGAGTTTCTCGCTCATTTTTGAGAAACCGACCGACCCGTTTATGAAATCGGTGGTTAAGTCGGCCGAAACCGCTATTCATACGTATGTATCGAAGGAGGTAGAGGTGACGATTGCTACTGAAAGCAAACAGGCCGCTCGTCCGGAACCGGGCAAGATGCTGCCGCAGGTGAAGAATGTGATTGCGGTATCTTCCGGAAAAGGAGGGGTAGGAAAGTCTACTGTAGCAGCCAATCTGGCTGTGGCATTGGCTAAGTTGGGTTATAAGGTCGGTCTGCTGGATGCCGATATTTTCGGCCCTTCTGTGCCGAAGATGTTCCAGGTGGAAGATGCCCGTCCGTATGCCGAAGAAGTGGGCGGACGCGACTTGATTGTGCCGGTAGAGAAATACGGTATCAAGTTGCTTTCTATTGGTTTCTTTGTAGACCCCGACCAGGCTACACTCTGGCGTGGAGGTATGGCCAGCAACGCCCTGAAGCAGTTGGTGGCAGATGCTAACTGGGGTGATCTGGACTATTTCGTGCTGGATACGCCTCCGGGCACCAGCGATATTCACCTGACCTTGTTGCAGACATTGGCCATTACGGGAGCCGTGATTGTCAGCACGCCGCAGCAGGTGGCGTTGGCCGATGCACGTAAAGGTATCAACATGTATACCAACGACAAGGTGAACGTACCTATTCTCGGTCTGGTGGAAAACATGGCCTGGTTTACTCCGGCAGAACTTCCGGAAAACAAATATTACCTGTTTGGTAAGGAAGGAACCAAGCGTCTGGCAGAAGAGTTGAATGTGCCGTTGCTCGGACAGATTCCTATCGTGCAGAGCATCTGCGAGAGTGGCGATGCAGGAACACCTGCTGCCCTCGACGAAAACTCTATGACCAGTATGGCCTTTATGGAGCTGGCACGCAATGTGGTAACGCAGACAGAAAAGCGTAATGCCGAAATGGCTCCTACGGAGATAGTACATACGCATTAATACTTAAAAAAACATAAATAAGAGCGGTGGCAGAGAATGTGCACCGCTTTTTTATGCCCTTTCTAGGCACTTTCTTGACAGGTTGACGGGTTGTCACCGGTTTTTCAAACTTTCTATATACAGGTGTGGAAAAATATAAGCGTTGTATTTTTCCACACCCCGCGTATATATAGTTTATAAAAATGCCTGCCAACCCCGACAACCCGTCAAGCACACGGCCGAAAACGGACAATAAAAAACCTCCTTCACTTTATCTTTCCAGAAGCAAAGGAGGCTTTCAAATTTCCGTATTCATTTAGAACGGCAGGTCGTCTTTCTCGTCTGTCATGGAGAAATCGGCCGGAGCTGCATTGACCGGAGGGAATGGAGCTTCTACCGGAGGCATCTGAGGAGTGGCTCCCACACGTTCCACCTTCCATGCACGGATACTGTTGAACCAGCGTCCTTGCCATTCGCGGGCATCAATGTCGAACGATACGTTCAGTTCCTCGCCCACCTGAATATTAAACTGTTTGATTTTGTCGTCACCAAAGACATCAAAGCACATGCGACGCGGATACTGGTCGTGTGTTTCGATGACATATTCTTGTACCTTCCATTCGTTGCCGTTCCGCGATGTACCGCCTTTCGGTTCCAGAACCGCAATCACTCTTCCTGCTAATTCCATAAATAGTATTTTTAAATTCGGTGACGAAATTACGACTTTCCATAGAAGAAAACTAATTTTTAAGACCTTTTTTTGTGGGGTATATGCAATCTTTTCGTAACTTTGGCAATTGGTTTAGAGCATCCACAAATGCATTTAATAATAAAAACAGAACAAAAACAAATATAAAAACAGCTATGAAGTTTATCGTTTCAAGTACTGCTTTATTCAGTCATTTGCAGGCTATCAGCCGAGTAATCAACTCAAGAAATTCATTACCTATTCTGGACTGTTTCCTCTTCGAACTGAGAGACGGTACACTCTTTATGACTGCTTCGGACAATGACACTACGCTGTCTACTTCCATCGAAGTGAACGAATCGGACAGCGACGGCCGTTTTGCCGTTTCTTCCAAGACATTGCTGGAAGCATTGAAGGAGATTCCTGAACAGCCGCTGAGTTTCCACATCGAACCCAGCAACATGGAAATCACCGTGGAATACCTGAATGGAAAATACAGTCTGATGGGACAGAATGCCGACGAATACCCGCAGGCACAGGCATTGGGTAGCAATGCCGTACAGGTGACCATGGGAGCAGAAATCTTGATGAACGGCGTGAACCGCAGCATTTTTGCGACTGCCGACGACGAACTTCGTCCGGTGATGAACGGTATTTATTTCGACATCAGCACGGAAGACATTACACTGGTTGCTTCCGACGGTCATAAGCTGGTACGTTGCAAGACTTATGCCGCACGAGGAGCAGAGAAAGCTGCCTTCATCCTTCCGAAGAAGCCGGCCAACCTGCTGAAGAACCTGCTGCCGAAGGAACAGGGCGACGTACAGATTGGTTTTGACGACCGCAATGCCATGTTCACCCTCGAAAACTATCAGATGATCTGTCGTCTGATTGAAGGACGTTATCCGAACTATAACTCTGTCATTCCGCAGAACAACCCGCACCGTGCCATCATTGACCGTGCGCTCTTCATCAGTGCCCTGCGCCGTGTGTCTGTGTTCTCTTCACAGTCAAGCAGCCTGATCAAGCTGAGCTTGTCGGAAAACCAGATGAAGATTTCTGCACAGGACATCGACTTCTCTACTTCGGCCGAAGAAACCATCGCTTGCCAGTATGGCGGTAACCCGATGAGCATCGGTTTCAAGTCGTCGTTCCTGATTGACATCCTGAACAACATTTCTGCACAGAACATCATCATCGAACTGGCCGACCCGTCACGCGCTGGTGTCATCGTTCCTGAAGAACAGGAGGAAGACGAGGACCTGCTGATGCTGCTGATGCCGATGATGCTGAACGACTAATCATTTTTTGTTACACACAGACTCATGAAACTGAACTTGAAAAATCCGCTCGTATTCTTCGATTTGGAGACCACGGGCACCAACATTAATACAGACCGTATCGTAGAAATCTGCTACCTGAAGGTTTATCCTAACGGAAACGAAGAGGCCAAGACCTTGCGCATCAATCCGGAAATGCACATTCCGGAGGCATCGACTGCCATTCATGGCATTCACGACGAGGATGTGGCCGACTGCCCTACTTTCAAGGAAGTGGCAAAGGACATTGCCCGCGACATTGAAGGGGCCGACATTGCCGGCTTTAACTCCAACCGCTTTGACGTGCCGGTACTGGTAGAGGAATTTCTCCGTGCTGGTATCGACATCGACCTGACCAAGCGGAAGTTTGTCGACGTGCAGGTGATTTACCACAAGCTGGAACAGCGCACGCTTTCGGCTGCCTACAAGTTCTACTGCGGAAAGAACCTGGAAGACGCGCACACGGCAGAAGCCGATACACGGGCTACTTACGAAGTGCTGAAGGCGCAGCTCGACCATTATCCTGACGTGCTCCAGAACGACATCAATTACCTGTCGGAATATTCCAGCTACAGCAAGAACGTGGACTTTGCCGGAAGAATCGTGTATGACGACAACGGGGTGGAAGTGTTCAACTTCGGAAAATACAAAGGTATTCCGGTATCGGAAGTACTCAAGAAAGACATGGGATACTACGGCTGGATTATGAACGGAGACTTCACGCTGAACACGAAGAATGTATTGACGAAAATCCGCCTGCGCGAAACGGGGCTGGTCAAGTAAACGGAAAGTAGCATGAATACACTACAAGGCAAAAAAATTGTACTGGGTATCACGGGTAGCATTGCGGCCTACAAGGCGGCCGTACTGACACGCGGACTGATTAAGAAAGGCGCAGAGGTGCAGATTGTCATCACGCCGGCAGGAAAGGAGTTCATCACTCCCATCACGCTTTCGGCGCTAACCAGCAAGCCGGTCATCAGCGAGTTCTTTTCACAGCGTGACGGCACATGGCACAGCCACGTGGACTTGGGATTGTGGGCCGACGCCATGGTCATTGCCCCGGCTACGGCTTCCACCATCGGAAAAATGGCACACGGAGTAGCCGACAACATGCTGGTAACGACTTACCTGTCGATGAAGGCTCCGGTGTTTGTGGCTCCGGCCATGGACCTGGACATGTTTGCTCATCCTTCTACCCAGCATAACCTCGACATTCTGCGCAGCTATGGCAATCATATTATCGAACCGGCTTCGGGCGAGCTGGCCAGTCACCTGGTAGGAAAAGGACGCATGGAAGAGCCTGAGAAAATCATCGAGGTATTAGAAGCGTTCTTTGCCCGTCAGCAAGACTTAGCCGGACGGAAAATCGTCATTACCGCAGGGCCTACTTATGAGAAAATTGATCCGGTGCGCTTTATCGGCAATTACTCTTCCGGAAAGATGGGCTATGCCCTGGCCGAGGCGTGTGCTTCACGCGGAGCGGAAGTGGTGTTGGTGAGCGGTCCGGTTACCCTGCAGACGGTTCATCCGAACATTCAGCGCATAGACGTGGAGAGTGCGGCTGAAATGCACCGTGCAGCTGCCGATGCCTTCAAGGATGCAGACGCAGGAATCTTGTGTGCGGCCGTAGCGGACTTCACGCCGGAGCAGGTGGCCGACCAGAAAATCAAACGGGAAAAGGACGACCTGGTACTGCGGTTGAAACCGACTTGCGACATTGCCGCTTCTTTAGGAAAGGAAAAACGTCCGGACCAGTTGTTAGTGGGATTCGCGCTGGAGACTTGCGACGAGGTAAGCCATGCCCAAGATAAGCTGGCACGCAAGAACTTTGACTTCATCGTGCTGAACTCGCTGAATGACAAAGGAGCCGGTTTCCGTTGCGACACCAACAAGATTACGATTATAGACCGCACTGAAGCTGTTTCCTACCCGTTAAAGCGCAAGCAGGAAGTGGCCGAAGACATTGTGGATAAACTTTCCAGTCTGTTTCATTCCTAAACCGTTATGCTACAGTCTATCTTTATACAGAATTATGCCCTGATTGATAAGCTGGATATTGACTTTACGTCCGGCTTTTCGGTGATTACCGGTGAGACCGGTGCCGGAAAGTCCATTATCTTAGGGGCCATCGGACTCCTGTTGGGACAGCGTGCCGACGTGAAATCCATCAAGAAGGGGGCTTCCAAGTGCATCGTGGAGGCGACTTTCCGGATTGCCAACTACGGCATGGAGCCGTTCTTTCAGGAGAATGACATCGAATTCGAACCGGACGAATGTATCCTTCGCCGTGAAGTGTCGGCCAACGGGAAGAGCCGTGCCTTCATCAACGATACGCCGGCTTCACTGGCACAGATGAAAATGCTGGGCGAAAAACTGATTGACGTGCACAGCCAGCACCAGAACCTGCTGCTGAACAAGGAAGGGTTTCAGTTGAACATTCTGGACATCCTGGCACAAGACGAGCAGGCATTGTCGGCTTATCAGTCGGTATACCTTTCCTATAAGAAGGTGGCCAAGGAACTGGATGACTTCATCGCACAGGCTGAAAAGAGCCGTCAGGATGAAGATTATATCCGTTTTCAGCTGGAACAGTTGGAAGAAGCCGGACTGAAAGACGGAGAGCAGACGGAACTGGAACAGGAAGCGGAAACCCTGAGCCACGCCGAAGACATCAAGGCCGGACTCTATAAAGCCAGCCAGCTGATTAACGGCGAGGAAGGCGGTACGGTTTCACTGACCAAGGAGTGCATGCAGACTCTTCAGGGCCTGACACAGGTATATGCGCCCGCTAAGGAATGGATGGAACGGCTGAACAGCTGCTACATTGAACTGAAGGATATTTCCCGCGAAATCGGCAATGCAGAGGAAGAAGTGGAATTCAATCCGGCACGTCTGGATTTTGTCAACGAACGGTTGAATCTGATTTATTCCTTGCAGCAGAAACACCGCGTGCAGTCGGTAGAAGAACTGATTGAACTGACGGAAAACTATCGCAGCCAGTTGAATGCCATCACTTCTTTCGACGACCGGATTGCAGAGCTGGAGGGAGAAAAGAAGAAATTGTATGCCGAGGTGCTACGTCAGGCCGAAAAGCTGACCGCGCTGCGTACACAGTCGGCACGGCACATTGAATCGCAGATGGAGTCCCTGCTCATCCCACTGGGTATGCCTAACGTGCGTTTTGCCGTGGAACTGACTCCCAGAAAGGAACCCGACAGCAAAGGGATGGACAGCGTGACGTTCCTGTTCTCGGCCAACAAGAACGGGACGTTGCAGAACGTGGCTTCCATCGCTTCGGGAGGTGAAATTGCCCGCGTCATGCTTTCACTCAAGGCCATGATTGCCGGAGCCGTCAAACTGCCGACCATCATTTTCGATGAAATTGATACCGGTGTATCAGGCTCCATCGCAGAGAAAATGGCACTGATTATGCAGGACATGGGACGCCAGAACCGTCAGGTAATCAGCATCACTCACCTGCCCCAGATTGCCGCACGCGGAATTGCGCACTATAAGGTGTACAAGGAAGATACCGACACCGGGACCAACAGTCATATCCGCCGCCTGACGGATGAAGAACGGGTGCAGGAGATTGCCCACATGCTCAGCGGTGCCACCCTGACAGAGGCTGCCGTACAGAACGCCCGTGCCCTGTTAGGCTTTAAACAATAACAAGAAACAAACAAGACCATGATAGAAAAGAACGAAATGATTTTCGGTGTACGCGCCGTTATCGAGGCTATCCAGGCCGGAAAAGAAATTGACAAAGTATTAATCAAGAAAGACATCCAGAGCGACTTGTCGAAGGAGCTTTTCGCCGTATTGAAAGATACGTTCATCCCCGTGCAGCGTGTACCGGTGGAACGCATCAACCGCATCACCAAGAAGAACCATCAGGGAGTGGTGGCCTTTATCTCACCCATCACTTACCAACGTACGGAAGACATCGTGCCTTTCTTGTTCGAGCAGGGAAAGAACCCGCTGCTCATCTTGCTGGACGGCCTGACCGATGTGCGCAACTTCGGAGCCATTGCCCGTACGTGTGAATGTGCCGGTGTGGATGCCATCATCATTCCGTCAAAAAACAGCGTCAGTGTCAATGCGGATGCTATCAAGACTTCTGCCGGAGCCCTGCATACCATCCCGGTGTGCCGCGAGAACAACCTGACAAATACCATCAAGTTCTTAAAGGACAGCGGATTCAAGATTGTAGCAGCCACAGAAAAAGGTGACTACGACTACACCAAGGCCGATTATCAGGGCCCGACATGTATCATCATGGGTGCGGAAGATACCGGTGTGCCCTACGACCACCTGGCACTTTGCGATGAATGGATCAAGATTCCGTTGTTCGGCAACATCGAGTCACTGAACGTGTCCGTGGCAGCAGGTATCCTCATTTATGAAGCCGTGAAACAAAGAGGATTCGGAGAAGAATAAAACAATAAAACATACATACTACCATGAAAACAGGAAAAATTACCCTCGTGCTGACATGCTGTGGAATGGTTTTTCAGACCGGAATGGCTCAGGAACTTCCCAAATGGGCCAACAAAGCCAGAAAAGCTGTGTTCTCTGTCATCACGTACAATAAGGAGAATCAGATTCTCAATACCGGAAACGGATTCTACATTGATGAAAACGGTACGGCCGTATCCGATTATACGCTGTTTAAAGGGGCCGAACGTGCCGTAGTCGTAACTGCCGATGGAAAAGAACTTCCGGTGGAATACATTCTGGGAGCCAACGATATGTACGACGTAGTGAAATTCAAGACAGCAGCCGATAAGAAGACCGTAGCCTTGCAGCCGGCATCCCGTCCGGGAGCAGTAAGCGAAACGGTGTACGTACTTCCCTACTCTACACAGAAAGCGGCTTCGGGCACACACGGCACCATTTCAAAAATCGATACCATCAGCAACAACTCTTTCTATTATACCCTGGACATGAAAACGGGAGAAAAGACCGTAAGCTGTCCGGTAATGAATGCGGAAGGAGAAGTTGTGGCACTGGTACAGAAGAACAGTGACAAGGAAAGCACATCAAGCTATGCCATCGGAATAGGCTATGCAAAGAGCCTGTCTATCAGTGCCCTTTCTGCCAACGATTTTACGCTGAATACCATCGGTATCAAGAAAGGATTGCCGGAAGACGAGTCTCAGGCACTGGTATACCTGTACGTGTCTTCTTCTAACTTGTCAAAAGAAGAATACCTGAACCTGCTGAACGAGTTCATCAAGCAATATCCGAAAAACAGCGAAGGCTATTCTCGCCGTGCCCTTTGTTACATGGGATACGGTGACGACGCACACTATGCACTGGCAGAAAAGGACCTGCAAACCATGTTGGAAGTGAACGAAAACAAGGGAGACGCATACTATAACCTCTCCAAACTGTTGTACAACTATGTACTGAGCTTGCAGGGAGCCAAACCGTATGGCGACTGGACCATGGAACGGGCATTGAAGGAAATCAATACGGCCCTGGAAAATGACAAGCAGGGATTGTACTACCAAATGCAAGGAGACATTTATTTTGCCATGCAGAAATATCCGGAAGCATTTGCCAGCTATGAAGAGGTAAACCGTTCACCGTTAGCTTCTTCCGCTTCTTTCTATGCCGCAGCCAAAACTAAGGAACTGATTGAAGGTGCTTCAAAGAAGGAAGCCATTGTCTTGATGGACAGTGCCGTAGCGAAATACAATCCTCCCTACGGAAAAGAAGCTGCTCCTTATCTGTATGAACGTGCCCGCATGAAAGCGGAAGACAAACAGTTCCGCGAAGCAGTGGTAGACTACAATCTGTTCCACGACGCCATGATGGGCCAGGTATCGTCTGATTTCTATTTTATCCGTGAGCAGGCTGAAATGCAATGCCGCATGTTCCAGCAGGCCATCAATGACATCAACAAGGCCATTGAAATGGAGCCGAAGAACGCAGAATACTGGGTAGAAAAAGGAAGCGTACATTTGCGGGTAAACCAGCCGGAAGAAACGGTGAAGGCCTTGAACAAAGCCATTGAGTTGGATGCCAAGAATGCAGCTGCCTACCGTATGCTGGGTTACTGCCAGGTACAGCAGGGAAAGAAAAAGGAAGGTATGGCCAACCTGGAAAAAGCAGTAGAACTGGGTGACACCGTAGCCAAGAACCTGATTGAGAAATATAAAAAATAACTGACTGATATGCAGAACAGAGTCTGTCACCTTTTCGGCATCCGCTACCCCATCATTCAAGGTGGAATGGTATGGTGTAGCGGATGGAGACTGGCCTCAGCCGTAAGCAACGCCGGTGGATTGGGGTTATTGGGGGCTGGTTCCATGCACCCGGAAACCCTGCGCGAGCACATCCGCAAGTGTAAGGCAGCTACCGACCAGCCTTTCGGAGTCAATGTACCGCTGATGTATCCGGAGATTGAAACCCTCATGGAAATCATTCAGGAAGAAGGCGTGAAAATCGTGTTTACGTCTGCGGGAAATCCCAAGACATGGACTTCCAAGCTCCAGCAGGCGGGCATCAAGGTGGCTCACGTGGTATCTTCCAGCCGTTTCGCCATGAAATGTGAAGAAGCCGGAGTAGATGCCATTGTGGCAGAAGGCTTTGAAGCAGGCGGACACAACGGACGAGAGGAAACTACGACTTTCTGTCTGATTCCGGCCGTCAGAAAGGTGTGCAGTGTGCCTCTTATTGCGGCAGGAGGAATTGTATCGGGCGAAGGCATCTTGGCCGCCGAAGCGTTAGGTGCAGAAGGGGTACAGATGGGTACCCGATTTGCCTTAACAGAAGAAAGTTCGGCACATTTCAATTTCAAGGACCGCTGCCTGCGATTGAATGAAGGAGATACTCTTCTGACGCTCAAGCAGCTTTCTCCTACCCGTCTAGTGAAGAATGATTTCTACAAGCTCATTGAAGAAGCGGAACAGAAAGGAGCCTCAGCAGACGAACTGAAGGCTTTGTTGGGAAAAGGCCGGGCCAAAAAGGGAATCTTCGAAGGCGACCTTTACGAAGGAGAACTGGAAATAGGACAAGCCGCTTCACAGCTTCGCCAGTTGCAGACAGTAGATGAAGTGATGAAGGAGCTGGTAGAAGACTACCGGACAGCACTTCGCCAGATGCAGGACAGACAGAGCTGGTGAATTGCTTCTCCGAAATTCCTGTCTGATTATCCAATAAACATTCTTCTACAAGTTTCTATATGAAAATCCCCGGTGCATCACAGCATCGGGGAAAATTTTTAATAGATGTATAAGAATTCGGGGGTTCAATTATACCAATCAGCTAAAGATACGTTGATATAGTTTAATGTTTCATCCCACACATCTGCTCCCTGGTAATTGTTATTGAAAAGATAATCTGCATCCAGACGAAGCAGCGTCCACTCGGATGAACCATCCGGCTTCCAGTACAGATGAATTACTGGCCCAGCATATTCATTACCATAACTGTCTGTCGGCTTAGCATAGTATTTAGTAACCTTACACTCCATGATTCCTTTCCAGTAGCGGATACCTGGCTGAATGTCCACATTCACCCTGCCGATTTCATCCGCCCACTGCACATCATTTGTTGTATTCTGTTTCTGGGTGCCGGGTCGATATGAATTTGACTTCAGCTTAAATTCACGCTCCCAGACCGCCTTGATTTCACCTTTCAAGGCTTTCTTTCCCTTATTGGAAAGGGTATACACCACATTAAATGATTCATTGTAGGGAATATCATAACTTAAGAAATTTGTATTATCTCCTTCTTTCTCAAGCAAAATATCCCTTAAAGCCGGCAGATTATCCGGAGCAGGAGCTTTCACCTCATACATCCATTCCGCATCTGAACTATTCTGGTCATACCCGATTGCTTTAAACCAGGTAGATTCACCTTTTCGCTGGAACAGCGGTACAAGCTGGTATGTACCCGGTGCGGCCGTCACATAGCACTGAATCTTTTTCCCGTCCCAATCTCCCTGAACTTTGATGTCAATGGGCTGGAACTTCTCCACAATCTGACTGCCTTGCATAAACACAAAACGCAACTTTCCCTCAAAAAGTTCACTTCCTCCATGTGTGTAGAACAAACCAAAGGGCTTCCCTTCATTCTGGTAACAATCGTAACCGAACTGCGTATGATTGGTTCTTATAAAAAACATGCCTTCAAAATCAGAAAAATCCACCTCTCTGATAACAATATCATCCGTTTTACCGAACTGGCTCCAGTATTCCACATCAATGGGCACATCTTCCTTGTTAACCTCACCATTATACGCACCCTTAATCTTGATGGAATAGGTATAGATTTTTCCAGCTTCCCATTCATGATAGGATGGGAAGGTATAACTCATATCCTTTCCGTCCAGCTTGAAGGATACGGATACGTCCTGCGGATGATAAAGCGGGGGCAAGATAGCTTCCGGAACTGTCGGATTGGCATCATTCAGCATATATCCTCCACCGATAGGTATATCACTCTTTTTATCCTGTCGCCATACAGCTCCGTCCTGGATATTCATTCTCAAGTAGGAAGTCACATTACGAATGGTCACGTCCGTAACCTTTCCTTCACCCAAATATTCGTCACGCAGAATCTTTACCCTGACAAGCGAAAGCGCATGATTCATTTCCGGCTTTGCAGTCGGGAAATCAGACGTAACCACACACTGGCCATACATCACATCTTCCTGCTTCGTCACATCAATGTCAAGATACATATCACTGATGTTTTCCGAATAGGGATGATAAGCATAAACGGTCTGTTCCTTCTGCACCTCGTACGGTTCAGCGGCTATCCACTTGCTTCCATTATAGGTATATTTCAGGTTCTTGTCTTCCGTGTACAAGCCTATTTCATTGCCAGTCTGCCAAACATTGATTACTCCGCTGCGGGACTCAACAAAATTTTCCAGTGTTGCATCCAAGCCCAGCAGCAACTCTTCATTTATTGGTTTATCAGGTTCTTCTTCCGGTTCCTCTGGTTCTTCGGGTGTTTGTTCCGTATTACCATTTCCTTCTGGAGGTACAGTAACTTCATCAGTCTGACAAGCCGTAATACAGAACGGCAAAAGTCCAATCAGCATGTAGTTTCGCATATTCATAATTTCTTCTATTTAATTTCTTGTCCAAATGTACAAAAACTTTTCCATTTAGCACCTAATCAGACGCAGTAATATTTATGTATATAGTCTTTCTGGATTTCCATCGCAACAGATATTACAAAAGGATAATAACATTATTACAGTAAAAGGATATTATCAGTCGTAAAAACAAGTTGCCTTTATGATTTTTCTATGCAATATTTTATGCATCTGATTTGCTGCATAAAGAAAAGGCATTATATTTGCAATATGAAAGAAAAAGAAGAATATAAAGTAGGAAAATTATTAGCCTCCATCCGGAAAACGATGGGATTGAGTCAAACAGAAGTGGCAGAAAAAAGTCATGTCACAAGACAAAACATCTCAAGAATTGAGTTGGGAAAATATAGTCCTGGTGCCGACGTTGTACAACGTATAGAAGAGGCATTAGGAGTAGAAAGAATATATATAACTAAAAACAACATCATTATGGGAGAGTCATTATCTTTAATTTTGGGAGCAACAGATGTACAAGAGCTTTATAAAGTCGCAAAAGTTTTACCATGCTTCCGCTTAGTTGAATTATCGAAAGACAAAAACTTTGTTTCTGCAATATGGGATGATGAATACGAGATGGATTATGAAGAGCCTGAAATGGAACTTGACAGCATACTTACTAATTTGAATTGGTGCTGTGGTGACCCTGAAGAATATCCGCTAGGTTCCAAATGCTGGTGGTTTGTGGAGGGGTTAGAACCAGAACTTTGATAGATTTCAACACATGTGTAACTTTGCGTATGGTGCAGTTTTCTTTCCAGAAAAAAGAGAACTGCACCATATCACTTTTCTTTTACTTATTACGTTTCAGAAACAAAGAATTCGTAATGGTAGCGGGCAGTTCCTCCTGATAGTGGGTTACCATAATCAGGGTTTTATCCTTCCGTGCACAGAATGCCTCGATGACATCCTTCACCAGCCGGCGGTTACGCATGTCCAGTCCGTGCAACGGTTCGTCCAGAATCAGCAGTTCTGGGTCTTTGACAAACGCACGGGCCAGCAACACCATACGCTGCTCTCCGCTGGAGAGTTGCAGAAAACTACGGTCTTTCAGGTCGGCAATGCCGAAAATATCCATCCACCACACGCACGTATCCACATCTTTTTCCTGTGTCTTACGGTACAGTCCGATAGAATCATGTAATCCGCTGGCCACAATGTCAATGGCCGGCAGGTTCTTCAGATAAGCGCGGTGCATTTCGGGACTCACATAGCCGATGTGTTTCTTGATTTCCCAGATACTTTCACCGCTACCGCGTTTGCGACCGAACAAAGAAATATCGCAGGCATAGCTTTGCGGATTGTCGGCGCAGATCAGGCTCAGCAAGGTAGACTTCCCAGCTCCGTTTTCGCCACTGAGCGCCCACTTTTCGCCACATTTCACCGCCCAGTCGAGTTCTTTCAGAATTACCCGTTCTCCATAGCGGATGCTTACCTTGTTCAAGTCTACGATATGCTCTGTATGAAACAGGTTATCGGCATACGGCAAGTCCAGTATCCGCTGCCGTTTCTCGTCAGACAACACATGAGCAGGGTCCGGTTCACGATGTGCCAGATATTCCTGCAAGGTGATTTTCGGCCCGCAATGACGGTCTTCTACCGGTATCACGTGCGTAATGAATGTCGGGATGTCGTCTGTTTTCGACAAGACCAAAATCACCTGCAGGTTGGTCATTTCAGTCAGTTTTCCCAGCAATGTGTGCAGCAGTCCCCGGGTCCGTGCATCCAGTCCGATGAAAGGATTGTCCATAATCAGTACTCTCGGACCACTCAACAAGGTCTTGGTCAGCTGAAATTTGCGGAGCTCCCCGCTCGACAGCAGAATTATATGTTTGCTGAGCATCTCCTCAATACCAAACAAATCGTACAGCGCTTTCCGCAGTTGTTCGTCCTTGCAGGGAGGAAGCAAATCGGCCACGATAGGAGTATCGTCCAAATCTTGCGAATTCCAGCGCTGCTGGTAATAATAGTTCCCGTCGGCATCCCCGTACGAGTCACGGAAAGTGATGTATTTGATGTTGTCACAAGCCATCTTCGATTCCGAAGGCGAGAAGTCGTATTTCACCTCATTCATCAGCAACGGATAGCGTCCGGTAATGGTGTCTACCAGCAGACTCTTTCCTCCGCCGTTCGGTCCCACGATGGCCACATGTTCTCCTGCCGCAATCTGCAAGTTCACAGGCTCTTTCATCCGGTACAACGGATGACGAGTCACACCGTTCTCAATTGTAATTACATTCTGCATTGTCTTTCTCTGTTTTTATTTTGTTTCTTTAAGTAGTTGTTCTCTTGGTTTATTGATGCACAATCATGGCTGTACGGGGAGCTACCACCAGTTTATTACCAGTCAGCGTGCCCAGTCCCAGTACATTGTCTATGCGTCCGTCACGACAAGCTATCCAGTAACGTCCCTCAGGTACGTCAATCTGCACGGGTTCCGTACGGGCATTGAGCACCACAATTATGTTCAGCCATGAATCGCCCGCCGGACTTCCCTTGATACGGAAAGCCACCACGTTGCTTGCCGGTACCGGCAAGAACTCCAGGTGTTTGGCAATCAAATCCGCATCTCCCATACGGAAAGAAGGATGCGCCTTTCGCATGGCAATCAGGCCCCTCACATAATCAAAAAAATCACGCTGCGAAGTCTTCCGTCCCCAGTTGATGGCATTGATTACGTCCGGGCTCTTGTACGAATTGGCCACTCCCTGCTTGTCGCGTAGAATCTCGTCACCTGCATACCAGAACGGGATACCTTGCGAAGTAAATACTGCCGTAGCAGCCAGTTTGGCTAAGGCGTTCATCTCTAACGCAGAAAGTCCCGGCAACGTCTCTTTCAGACGATCGGCCAGACAAAGGTCATCGTGACAGCTCACATAACTGATCATCTGCTCTGGTTGTGCAGCCCAGAAAGCCGGAACGGTAGATTCCTTGTCGCTGACCAGTTGCGGATGCGCGATACCTCCCGCCAGTCCGAACTTCACACCCGCAGCGTATCCCATGCGTCCGATAAGAAAAGCTCCCTTGGTATCGTTTCCCCACGGGCCGCGCAGGCTGTCGCGCATTTCATCGCAGAACATGCCGATGTGTGGCAACCGGGCCGCATGCTTCTTCATGGCCAGCAGACTATCCGGCAATTGCGGCTTACCGGACGCCCAGCCTTCTCCATACATGCATATTGTAGGGTCAATCTTGTCGAGCGCCTTACGGATGGCATTCATAGTCTCGATGTCATGAATCCCCATCAGGTCAAAACGGAATCCGTCTATGTGATACTCTCTGGCCCAATAGCAGACCGACTCTATCATGAAACGCCGCATCATCGGCCGTTCGCTGGCCGTTTCATTGCCACAACCCGATGCGTTGGCCCATTTCCCTTCCTCGTCCGTGCGATAAAAATACCCCGGTACGGTCCGTTCAAAATTGCCTCCTTTCGTGATAGCCGTGTGATTATACACCACGTCCATCACCACCCGGATACCTGCCCGATGAAGCGCCATGACCATCTGCTTGAACTCACGGATACGCACTTCGGGCCGATAAGGGTCGGTGGCATACGAACCTTCCGGCACGTTGTAGTTCTTCGGGTCATATCCCCAGTTGTACTGCAGTTTGTCGAGCTTGGTCTCGTCCACCGAAGAAAAGTCGAACGAAGGCAACAGCTGTACATGTGTTACGCCCAATTCCTTCAAATGGTCAATACCCGTTTTCTCGCCCAGATACGTATGCGTTCCTTCCTCCGTCAAAGCCAGAAACTTTCCTCTGTTCCGGATGCCGGAGATGGTATCGACAGAGAAATCGCGATGGTGCAGTTCATAAATCACCATGTCGGAGAAGCGTTTCAGCGGCGGACGCTTGTCTTCGTTCCAGCCCTCCGGATTCGTTTCCTTCCAATCGATAACGGCCGCCCGGTCACCGTTCACTCCCACGGCCTTAGCCATGAGTCCGGGCGTATCTCCCTGCCACACATCGTCTATCTTGACATTGAACGTATAGAACTTTCCTTTCAGGTCTTCGTCCACGCGAGCCTGCCATAAACCATCGGATGCCGGTTCCATCTTCACCATGCGGTAGGCAGAACCTCCCTGTCCTTTTTCGTACAGCAGCACCCGCACTTCCTGAGCCGAAGGAGCCCAAAGCGAGAACCGGGTTGAAGCAGGCGTATAAGCCATTTCCACCCATTCACCCTCGTACACCGGATATTCATCAAACGGCGTACTGGTATGCTGCTGTGAAGAAGTACATCCGGTAGCCACAGCCACGGCCGACATCACTACAAGCTGTTTCAAATTCATGGTTATAATCTCCTATTTCTTTATGCGTCCCGGATTCTTGGCGATAAAGTCCTTCCAGCTGGAATAAGCTTTCGGCATTTCCGGACGTCCCATCTGCAAATAATGGCAATAAGCTGCTCCCAAAGCATCCGTCGCATCCATAAAAGGTCCCATTTCCGAGTCGGGTATGTGCAGCATGCGCTTCAGCATATCGGCCACCTGCTCCTTGCTGGCCTGCCCGTTGCCGGTAATAGCCATCTTGATTTTCAGCGGGGCATATTCCGTCACGGGAATGTCACGCGTCAGTGCGGCCACGATAGCTACTCCCTGTGCACGTCCTAACTTCAACATGGACTGTACGTTCTTCCCGAAGAACGGAGCCTCAATGGCCAGTTCATCCGGGAGGTACGAAGCAATGATGCCCTGCACCCGTTCGTAGATATGCTTCAGCTTCAGGTACGAATCGGTACATTTGCGCAGGTCGATGACGCCCAAGGTCATCACCTCCGGCTTGACGCCCGTCACTTTCAGCACCCCGTATCCCATAATGTTCGTACCCGGGTCGATGCCGAGAATGATTTTTTCCTTGACCGGCTGTATCACCTTATCACCTCCATTAATGTGGGGAAACCGATAACCTTATCCTTGAACACCTTCATCATCTCCTCATTCAGTGTCGCCCCCTGCTTCACGTGCCAGCGGTGCAGTGCAGCACTGTCTTCTACTTCCCACTGCAGTGAGAAACATTCACTGTCCTGCTCCTTATGGCTCAGGATACGCAGAATACGGGGATTCTTCAGCTCACCCAAGTTTTCCACTTCGGGAATGTAATATTCATTCAGCCAGATTACAAAGTTACGGGCATCGCCCATCTCTACATGAAAAGTAGTATTATAAATCAGCATATATTTTTCTGTTTTAGTTTGATGACAAAATTAAAAAATCCGGTGCATATAGCCTGCTCAGGAATACCGGCGCGGATAACGGAACAAGATGCTCAGTATGGCTACCACTCCCAATGTCATAGGATAATACAGGTAGCCGATGATGTTGATGGGCGACAGACCGGAAAGTTCGGCCGCAATCAACAGCTGTGCACCGTAAGGAATAATGCCCTGAATGACACACGAAAACGTATCCAGAATGCTGGCACTCTTCCGCTTGTCTACCCGGAACTGCTCGGCAATGTCGTTGGCCAGCGGGCCTACGGTAATAATGGCAATCGTGTTGTTGGCCGTACAGATATTGGCTAGACTTACCAGGGCTGCAATACTCAGTTCCGCCCCGCGTTTACCCTTTACGTGCTGTGTCAGGCGGTGCAGCACATAGTCCACTCCCCCGTTGAAACGTATCAGTTCCAGCATGCCTCCGGCCATCAGGGTCACGATAATCAGCTCTCCCATGCCCGTCATACCTTTTCCCATGGCGCCGAACCATCCGAACACATCGAACGTGCCGTATGCCATGCCTACGATACCCGTAGAAATCAGTCCCAGCAACAGTACCAGCAGTACGTTGACTCCCGCTACTGCGGTTCCCAGCACAATGATGTATGGAATCACTTTCAACCAGTCTACGTGAGGAATATTCTGTGCCACTTCAATGTGGCTGCCGTAGATAATATAATAAATGAACACAAGCAAGGCAGCCGGAAAAGCAATCAGGGAGTTCACCCGAAATTTATCGCGCATCACGCACCCTTGTGTACGGGTGGCTGCAATGGTCGTATCGGAAATAAAGGACAGGTTATCGCCGAAAAAGGCACCGCCTACTACTACCGCCGTCATGAAGACCACGCTGACATCCGTCTTGGCAGCGATGCCGGCAGCCACAGGAACCAGTGCAACAATGGTACCGACCGAGGTACCGATGGAAAGGGAAATGAAGCACGATGCCAGAAAGATTCCCGCCAGCAGCAGATTGCCCGGAAGCAACCGCAAGGTCAGGTTTACCGTCGCATCGATAGCCCCCATGGCCTGAGCCGACTGCGCAAAAGCACCCGCCAGGATAAAAATCCATATCATCAGCATGATGTTCTTGTTGGCCGCCCCCGTGGAGTACTGCAGCAAGCGGTCGTTCAAGCTCAGTCCTTTCGTCGTAGCCACGGCATAAATGGAAGACACCATGAAAGCTACGGTAATCGGAATTTTATAAAAATCATTGATGAGCAGGGAAGTCACCAGATACAGGCATAAAAATACCACCAGCGGACTCAGGGCCCACGCATTGGGTTTGTTCACAATGGGAGTCAGTTTCTGAAAATTCATTCTTTCGCTACTATTTTTTTATTCAGTCGGCAAAGATACGAATAAAATTAGATACATCGAGAATTGCAGCAGCAGAACCGCATCCACAGGCCTGAAATTAATCAATGACACCCTGTCCCAAACGGAAGAAATTCTTGTCAAATTGTCTATTCTCACAAAAAAATGACAAAGAATGAAAAGAAATCGGACAACTTTTATTACTTTTGCGCACATTGTGTCAAACGTTGTGCAATTTAAAAATGAAAATACAAGACAGTTTTATACAACTTGTTGAAGAAAGCATCCGCGCCAACTGGGACCGTGATGCACTGACAGACTACAAAGGAGCTACGCTGCAATATAAAGATGTAGCCAGAAAGATAGAAAAAATGCATATCCTGTTCGAACATGCAGGAATCAAAAAAGGGGACAAAATCGCGCTGTGCGGGCGCAACAGTGCAAACTGGACGGCTACCTTCCTGGGCGTCGTTACTTACGGGGCAGTAGCTGTGCCCATTCTTCACGAATTCAAGGCCGACAACGTACACCACATTGTCAATCACTCGGAAGCACGCATGCTTTTCGTGGGCGATCAGGTGTGGGAGATGTTCAACGAAGCAGCCATGCCTAATCTGGAAGGAATCATCGAACTGAAGAATTTCGACCTGGTGGTGTCACGCTCGGAGAAGCTGACGTATGCACGCGAGCACCTGAACGAGGAATTCGGAAAGAAATATCCCTGCCGCTTCCGTGCCGAACAGGTTTCCTACCGTCGGGAAGAACCGGAAGAGCTGGCTGTCATCAACTATACCTCAGGTACCACCGGATATTCAAAAGGAGTGATGCTGCCCTACCGGAGCATTATTTCAAACATCGTACACATTGACCAGAAAGTGGGACTGAAAGCGGGCGACCGCATCGTGTCCATGCTTCCGCTGGGACATATCTTCGGACTGGTGTTCGACTTCCTTTACGGTATCACCAAGGGAGCACATCTGTGGTTCCTCACCCGTATGCCGAGCCCTAAAATCATTGCAGAATCGTTTGCCATAATCCGTCCGCGCGTCATTGCCTGCGTGCCGCTGATTGTGGAAAAGATTTTCAAGAAAAATATTCTCCCGAAGGTGGACAACAAGCTCGGAAAGCTGTTACTGAACCTACCTATCATCAGCGATAAAATAAAGGAACAGATTCGTCAGCAAGCCATGGAGGTGTTCGGCGGAAACTTCATCGAAATCGTAATCGGAGGGGCACCGTTCAACCCCGAAGTGGAAGCCTTTCTGCGTAAAATCAACTTCCCCTACACCATTGCATACGGTATGACGGAGTGTGCGCCGCTCATCTGCCACAGCCGCTGGGATGAAATACTGTACACTTCATGCGGAAAGACCGTGGCCAACATGGAAACCAAGGTGATTTCGGAAGACCCTGAACGGATTCCGGGTGAACTGGTGTGCCGGGGTATGAACGTCATGTTAGGATACTACAAGAACGAAAGTGCCACTGCACAGACTATCGACAAGGACGGCTGGCTACATACCGGCGACATGGCCATCAAGGACGCGGATGGAAACATCTTCATCAAGGGCCGTTGCAAGAACATGCTGCTTACCGCTTCCGGACAGAACATCTATCCGGAAGAAATTGAAGCCCGTCTGAACAACATGCCTTACGTGAACGAGTCGCTGGTGATTCTCAAAGAAAACAAGCTGGTAGCGCTGGTTTATCCGGACAATGAAGATGCCTTCTCGCAAGGAATGAACAAGAAACAGCTGGAAGAGGCGCTGGAACAGAACCGTATTGAACTGAACAAGGTGCTTCCGGCTTACTCACAGATTACGCAGGTGAAGCTTTATCCGGAAGAATTTGAAAAGACGGCCAAGAAGAGCATCAAGCGCTTCTTGTACCAGTAAAAAAACGGATATAAAAACGCCTTTGCGTTTGAACTAAAACGCAAGGACATTTCAGATAAAACGCAAGGACGTTTGAAGTAAAACGCACTTGCGTTTTGTTTTAAATGAACTTGCGTTTCGACCCGAACGTACTTGCGTTTTCTGTTTCTTAAAAAAGCCCGAAATAGAGAACCTACAAATTACTCACTTTCAGACTTATACATCTTCCTGTACTGTATGGGAGTCATCCCATGATGCTGCCGGAAAAGCTTGTTCAAATAGCAGGAATCTATGTAACCCATCCGGCTGGCTATCTCCTTGACGCTCATACGGTTGCCCGTCAACAGTTCTTCTACCCGCTTCAAACGCTTCTTGGATACATAGAGTCTGATGTCTTCCCCGAAATTACGCTTGAAAAAACGCCCTATGTAAGTGGGTGACAAACGGAGTTTCGCAGCCAGCATGCTCAAACGCAATTGCTCCGGCTGGTCAATATGCTGTTCTATATAAAGCAGCAGATGCTGTGCCTTATCTTCTTCCGGCGCAATCCCTGTGTCGGACAAATGAAGTCCCCTGACTGCCAGCAGGATAAGACTGTCTACATAATTCGACCACAACATCTCCGACAAGGAACGCTTGTGTGAGGCCTCCCCGACCAGCAGTCCCACCAGCTGACGAACAGCTTCCTTATCGTCCGGCGAAAGCTCCATCCGGAAACCTGACTGTATGTCAAGGGCATGCCCTATGTAGCGGTCAATGCAGTCGAGCACATAATTCTCCATAAACCGGATAAAGACATAGCGGCTATGCGTACGGATGGTGTACAGATGTATCCGGTTGGGAGGCATCAGAAAAAGGTCACCCGCCTCATAGATATGCCATTCACGCTCGCTCCCCATCGTGTGTGCGCAGAAGTCGCCGCTTCCTTCCAGGATATATGCCATCTCAAAGAACTTTGCCATCGTATTCAATCAGTGATGTTTCATCTTCGGCGTGAGCCTGAGTTCACCAGCCGACGCATCTATCATTACTACAAGCATGCCGCTGTGGACCATGCTGCTGGCGGCTTTCATCCTGAAAGAACCGATTACCGGCAAAAAAGTGCAGGGCATTGCCTGTGGGGCGGGCGGTGCCTTGTTGCCCATCCTTGGAAGCAGCCAGAACCAGTCGGCCGCTTCGTCTGCCAGCCATACGGCAATATGGGGCGATTTGCTGGTCCTGTTCGCACAGTTCTGCTATGCGTTCTACATCGTACGCTTCAAGGATTTTGTCAACAAATATTCGCTCATCACCATTATGAAATGAATGTTTACCAACTCTTTTATCTGCACGATTCCCTTCTCTGCCAGCGATTTGATGAGCGCAGACTGGGGCGGACCGAAAGCGATGGAGATTGGCAGTCTGACCTTTATCGTGGTAGGTGCTACCTTCGTCAGTTACATGCTGATTGTGGTGGGACAAAAGAACCTACGCCCCACGGTAGCCGGCATATACAATTATATCCAGCCGCTTGTGGCCTGTATCGTAGCCGTATGCTGGGGAATGGATTCCTTTAACACGACCAAAATCATTGCCGTGGTACTTATTTTCGGTGGGGTGTATCTGGTGACTTCCAGCCGTAGCCGGAAAGAAATGGAGGCTTACAAGCAAGCACAGGCGGAACGAGAATAAAACCTTTCACTACCTTTGCCGTAATCTGACAAAGTTTGTTCAGGAACGTTCAGTAAACATCATAAAACCAGCCAACCAATTCATATACAAAATATTGTGAATTAGTTGGTTTTTTGTATCTAAAAAAAATACTCCCGTAAAAAAATCTATTTAATACCAATAAAATCGCTTAAAGGTCTAATTCTTGCCACAAAAATATTTGCGCCTTCTTTTAAATTAGGCATCTTTTTTATTTGTACAGGCTTAGTATTATCAAAATGTAGCACTATATAATAAGGTGCATGTGAAGGTTCAAAGCCATATTTCTCAAGTGTTTCTTTTGTCCATATCTGAAAATGACCTTTCGATTTGAGTTTAAAGAGTTGACTATCTTCTCCGGCTGTATGCAATAACACATATTGCATACGTTCAAAACCAGGAGTTATACAAAGAGAGCCTTTTGAATCGCCCGCACGAAGATAACAAATGCCAGTCTCTATCATCTTTTCCTTAAGCCCTTTTCTACAATGATTTACCATAACCATAACTTCCTCCGGATTTTCAGACATCTTCTTCCTTATAGATTCCGCAGTCTTTGCATCTTCTATTTCATTTTTTCTTCGAATGCCATACGATAAATAGTCAATATTCTGATCTATTCCTATAAATTTACGGTTGAGAAGGTTTGCGGCAATCCCTGTTGTACAACTACCTGCAAATGGGTCGAATATGATATCTCCTTCATGTGTAGCAGCCAAAATAATCCGATATAAAAGCCTAAGAGGCTTTTGTGTGGGATGTTTCCCCCATTTTAATTCCCATGATGAAAGAAAAGGAATTCGCCAAACATCAGACATTCTAGTTCCTCCATTTAATTGCTCCATCAAGTCACAATTGAAAAAATGGGGAACTTTATTATTCTTTCGTGCCCATACTATATATTCTGTAGTAAAATTAAAGTAATTTCTTGAAAAGGTTGGTTTCGCATCAGATTTTTGCCATACTATAATATTAAGAATCTTATATCCTAATTCAACCATGCAAGTAGCAACTGAAAATATATTATGATATGTTCCTGTTACAAAAATAGTTCCATCTTCTTTTAAAACATTCCGACAAGCAGATAACCAGCTTTTATTAAAATCATTAATCTCCCCTAATGAAGCAGCTCTATCCCATTCTCCCTTTTCAAAAGATTTCCAAGTACCATTTATGCACGCTACCATATTTTTTGATAAAAAATAAGGAGGATCAGCAAATATCATATCGACTTTCTTATTGATATTTCTAATGAGTTCTCTAGTATCTCCATTATACAAAGTAAACTCTTCATTTTTTGCTTGATAAAAAGGTATCATTTACGCGAAATCCAATTCTAATTGAAGTTGTAGTTCCTTTTGCTGTTGTTCAACAATATTTATTTGATTAGGCTCATGGAGTTCAAAATTGAATACTAGAGCTTCTATCATAGCATGTCTGTTTTCAATACGGGCTCCACCATGATAAAAATGTTCTTGAGTCTCAATATTAAAATGACTCCAAAATCTTTCTATCATTTCATTAGTCCGAAATTCATTATGATGCCAGGTTGAAAGAATAAAATGAGCTGGAGTATGAAGAAGAGCATTGAAGAGTGCTTTCTCATCATCCTCCGTCCATCCATTATAGTAATCTACATATCTACCCCAATAGGGTGGGTCACAGTAGATTAGATCACCGGCTTGTGCCTGGTTTATTGTTTCTATGAAATTCTGATTGTGAAATTCCCAATGATTCGATAGAATAACCCGTTGAACTGCGGCAATCTGATTGCATATCTTCGTAATATAAGCAGGAGCAAATCGTCCAGGTTTTTTACAAAAGGGAATATTCCACTGCCCTCGACGATTAAATCGCATCATACCATTAAAGCCGGCACGAGATAAGAAAATGAAATCAAACGAACTATAGTCTGTGTTGAATCTATCTTTGATTGTTCTGTAGTGAGCATAACCTTCTTCATCAGCAGTCGCTAATAGGAATCCTTCATATTCTAAATATTGACGCATATTTTGAGGAGTAATCTCACCTTTTAGAATTCCATTATAGAAATTGATAATGTGAGGATTACTGTCACCTATATATCTGCTTCCACCAACTGGCGCATTGAATCCGACAACTCCAGTACCGAAAAACGGTTCAATCCAGTTGGTATACGCTAAATCTAAGCCTGACTTGGCAATTAAATCGTTTATCCAAGGAACAAGTTTTGTCTTGATTCCTTGTGACTTTATGGGAGGTACTATTACTGGCATGGTTAGAGTTTGGATAATTTATTAGCTTGTGATTTCAAATATTCTTTATAGGTTTCTAAATTGTTATAGTGTGGAGTTCCAATACCAGCTTTCTTAGCATCATCTTTATTGAAATACCCCATCCAATAATCATCGAATACATCCTCACCCAATGTAGCAAAAGGGCCTTCTCCATTTAATAATCTTTGAATATTCGTTATACCACCTATATTTCTTGTATTTCCGCTTCCTGGAATGTCATTGGCTATCTTCCATTTAGGCTGTACAAAGAATACAAAATTCTCTATAACAGAATGAATAAGGCCTAGCTCATCCACCCCAAATACACTTCTCTCATTCGCGGTTTCATCGCTTTGTTTATATAACATGCCAAGTACAATGTGAGCCGAATATGAATTATAACTGTAATCCATACTCATCTTTCTATCCCGATTTCTAAAATAACCCCAGTATGAACCAAGAGTCAGACCATTAACGGAATCTGAGTTATAGTAGCTTGATTTAAAATCAACAGCAAATAAGTGACCTTCGTTGTCTTTAAAAGTTAAGTCTGGATAATAATTTTGCTTCGAGGGAAGTTCAAGTTCCATACCGTAGTTCCGAGCAAATCTGTCCAGTTTCGGAATAAGTAGAATTTCGATTATCTTAGATACAACTTTTGTATCATTGGTAATAGTATAAACATTTTTATCAATATCAATGAAGCCCTTTACAATCCACTCATTATTGGCTGTTTCAAGAATTTGTTTATATGATTTCACCTCTTTCGTTAGAAGGTTAAGAAATTCTTCTTTTGTCATAGGGGTACTAATTTAAATTTTATTACAGATTAGAAACAGTTTATCTTGTTTATAATACTTGAATCTATTTATCTGTATACAAAGATACAAAACATGTTCTATAATATAACATTGTTATTATAAGAATTAGTTGTTTTTCTTCTTTTATATTAATTGCAGCATAGATTTCTTTTTTAGCTACTTCATTTTCCGTTCCATCTCCTCTCCACGATTTTTCTCCCCAGGCCCATCCGTAATCGGGCAAGTTTCACTACCTTTGCCGCAGACTTAAAACAAAGGAAAGATGATGGAATTTCTTTACATACACTGGAACCCGGACCCGGCATTGTTTCACCTCGGCGGTTTTACCCTCCGATGGTACAGCGTGCTGTGGATGATTGCCATTCTGACCGGCAGTCAGGTAGTCTACCATTTGTACAAGCAGAAGGGACTTCCGCTGGATACTTTCCAGATGCTGTTTACCTATAGTTTTATCGGTATCTTTGCCGGGGCACGCTTGGGACACTGTCTGTTCTATGACCCGCAATACTTCCTGACTCATCCGCTGGAAATCATATTGCCGGTACATTTCCTGCCACAGGGCGGATGGGTGTTTACCGGATATGCCGGACTGGCCAGCCACGGAGGTACGCTGGGACTGATTCTGGCACTGGTGCTTTTCTGCCGGAAAACGAAGATTCATTTCCTCGATATTCTCGATATGATGGGAGTGGCTGCTCCCGTGGCTGCCGGATTTATCCGACTGGCCAACTTGATGAACTCGGAAATCATCGGCATGCCGTCGAACGTGCCCTGGGCGTTTATCTTCGAACGGGTGGACATGCAGCCCCGTCATCCGGCACAGCTCTACGAAGCACTGGCCTACTTCCTGTTCTTCCTGATAATGATGGTCATCTTCCGGAAGAAGAAAGAAAACGTACGGAAAGGCTTCTATTTCGGTTTGTGTATCACCCTGATTTTCACCTTCCGCTTCTTCGTGGAGTTCCTGAAAGAAAGACAGGTGGATTTTGAGAATGCGCTCCCTATAGACATGGGACAGATTCTGAGCATTCCTTTCATCGTGGTAGGATTGTATTTCGTATTCCGTAAAAGACATTCCGCCCATGTGTGATACAGTGACCTCGCATACCTGCCTGCTCTGCATGGGTTCCAACCTGGATGCCCTTCTCCACCTGAAGAATGCAGAAGAGGCCCTGCAACGTCTCTTTCCAGATATTGAATGGGGAGGAATCGTAGAAACCGTACCGGAGAAAATGGAGAATCCGCAACCGTTTCTGAACCGTGCCGCACGTTTCCGCACCTCACTGCCCATGACGGAGGTGAGAAGCATCCTGAAGCAAATTGAGCAGACAAACGGACGGACTCCGGACAGCAAGAAGGAAGGACGCATCCCGCTTGACATTGACTTGCTTTCCTACGACCAGCAGGTACTCAAACCGGAGGACTGGCAGAAAGAATATGTGCGTCTGGCCTTTCGTCACGCCAGTTTCACGTAACCCAGACGGGTATAGCGCACTCCATGCGACTCATATTGTGACATGACTTTGGCCGAAAGCAGATGCAGGAACTCCTGCGGCTGTATCTGACGGCTACGGCAACTCAAGGCGTTCGGTGTCAGACTACGGGCGCGGGCTTTGACCAGAAAGGTAAAGCGATTACCGTCACGGTCGGCCGCCAGGACATTCTGGTCGACAAAGAAATCGGGTTTGTACGTATCTACCTGAAGTCGCACGTTCAGCACCGTAACCTGCAAATCCTTCAACGCCTCTCCCACCGTTCCCACAAAATGGCTCACCGAAGCAATGCGCGGCTTTCGTACGGTCAGTTCAAAATGCACCACGGCAAAGCGCTTGGCCAGCTCCACTACCCGCTCGTACCGAGGGTTGGTAGGTTCAAACTTATTGGCCAGCCAGAGCATGTAAGAAGGATCCACATAATAGATTTCAGCCAGATGCTTTCCCTTGTATTTTCCGAAGGGCATCAAATCGTCCAGTGCCCCGTAATAGGATTCAAACTGTGCATTGTCGGCAGTCTCCAACCGCACATTGCAGTTCTGCAGCATAGAGAAAGCACGGGCGGAAGCCGCGTCCAGCGTTACTCCTAACGTACGGACAAACAGATAAGAATGAGGAGAAAGGAATTCACGCCACAAGGCATAATACGGACGATATTCTGTGGCCATGCTGATAAGATAGACACCCTTGTCGCTCGTACGTCCACGATTAAACAGTTCCAGTTCCTTTAGTACTTGTGCGGTGATTTCCATACCTGCCTCCTGCTTTGAAAGGCAAGATAAACAAAAAGAATTAAAAATGCAAGTTTATACATGCAAAACGGGAGGGAAAGACCTGAAACAGGCTTCTCCTCCCGCATAATGATATGGAATTCTAACAATTAATCGTTACAGAATGGCTTTCACGGTTTCTAGCATGCCTTTTTCCTGAATGCTGTCCAGGTTCTTCTTCACGGCTTCTGCCAGTCCTGGAATCAGGTTCAGGTCTTCGCCCCAGATAAAGGTGGCACCCAGCACACCTTCGGTTACCTTGGCTGTATCACCTGTAGCCCACAACTGTTTCAGCAGGTCCATGATTTCCTGTGCGTCATTTGGCACGATTTCTGCGCCATCGGCACGTACACCACCTTTGTAGTAGGTAATGATGGCGGCCAGTCCCAATACCAGTCCTTCAGGCAATTTGCCCTTGCGTTCCAGGTAAGTCTTCAAGCCCGGCAAATCGCGTGTCTGGTATTTCGGGAAGGAATTCAGCATGATGGAAGTCACCTGATGGTCTACAAACGGATTGTTGAAGCGTTCCAGCACGTCATGTGCAAATTTTTCCAGTTCTACTTTCGGCAGGTTCAGGGTTTCCATCAATTCCTCGAACATTACCTTATGAATAAACTTGCCCACTACCGGATGCTGGCAGGCATCGCGTACGATGTTGATACCCGACAAGTAAGCTACCGGAGAAAGCACGGTGTGCGGTCCGTTCAGCAAAGTCACTTTCCGTTCGTGGTACGGTGCTTCCGACGGCACAAAGAGCACATTCAGTCCGGCTTTGTCGGCCTGGAATTCGGCTGCCACTTCCTGCGGTGCTTCAATCACCCACAGATGGAAGATTTCAGCCTGCACCACCATGTTGTCATCGTATTGCAGTTTTTCCTTGATAGCTGCAATATCCTTGCGCGGAAATCCCGGTACGATACGGTCGACCAATGTAGCATACACGCCACAAGCCTTTTCAAACCATTGCTTGAAGTCATCTCCCAAGCTCCAGAGCTCAATATACTGATAGATGGTTTCTTTCAACTTGTGTCCGTTCAGGAAAATCAGTTCACACGGGAAGATAATCAATCCCTTTGACATATCTCCCTGGAAAGTTTTATAGCGATGATACAAAAGCTGCGTCAGCTTGCCCGGATAAGAAGAAGCCGGTGCATCTTCCAGCTTGCAGGAAGGGTCGAATGCAATACCTGCTTCGGTTGTATTGGAAATCACGAAACGCATTTCCGGCTGTTCGGCCAGTTTCATGAACTCTTCAAACTGGCTGTAAGGATTCAGCGCACGACTGATTACATCAATCATGGTCAGGCTGTTCACCGTTTCCCCTTTGTCCAAACCCTGCAGATTAACGTGATAAAGACAATCCTGCGCGTTCAACATGTCAATCATTCCTTTTTCGATGGGTTGAACCACCACTACGCTGCTATTGAAATCAGTTTTTTCGTTCATGTTGTAGATAATCCAGTCTACAAACGCACGAAGGAAATTACCTTCGCCAAACTGAATAATTCTTTCCGGACGGACCGTTTTCTTTGCGGTCTCTTTGTTTAATGCTTTCATACTATATCTTTAATAACAAAATTGTTGTACTTTCGGCCCATGAGTTGCATTTTACCTTTCAAAAATCAAAAGGAGCAAATCTAACCTCCTGTTTCTCATATACTTATACATCCATCTATAAATTTAATTTTCATAAATGAATGCTGCAAAGGTAATAAATATTTTGTTATTCCAAATAAAATTTCTATTTTCGTGTTCGATAACGGATAGGCATTCGATATTTTATGCTGCCCAGCATAAATAAATTGTAAGTTACTATCACAAACCGACCCTGAACACTTAAAAACACATTTATCATGAAGAAATTTATGGATGAAAACTTCCTGCTGCAAACTGAAACCGCACAGGAATTATATCACAACCATGCGGCCAAGATGCCGATTATTGATTATCACTGCCACCTGATTCCGAAGATGGTAGCCGACGATTACCAGTTCAAATCCATTACTGAAATCTGGCTGGGAGGCGACCACTATAAATGGCGTGCCATGCGAAGCAACGGAGTGGCAGAACGCTACTGCACCGGAAAGGATACTACCGACTGGGAAAAATTTGAAAAATGGGCTGAAACCGTTCCTTATACATTCCGCAATCCGCTGTATCACTGGACACACCTGGAGCTGAAGACTGCTTTCGGCATCGACAAGGTTCTGAATCCGTCTACTGCCCGCGAAATCTTTGACGAATGTAATGCCAAACTGGCTACTCCGGAATATTCGGCACGCAACCTGATGCGCCGCTACCATGTGGAAACTGTCTGCACAACAGACGATCCGGTAGATTCACTGGAATATCACATTGCTACCCGTGAAAGCGGATTTGAAATCAAGATGCTGCCTACCTGGCGTCCAGATAAGGCAATGGCAGTAGAAGTGCCGGCTGACTTCCGTGCTTACGTAGAAAAACTGGCGGAAGTAAGTGGTGTCAGCATCTCTAATTTTGACGACATGATTGAAGCGCTGCGCAAACGTCATGCCTTCTTTGCCGAACAAGGTTGTAAGCTGTCTGACCACGGTATCGAGGAATTCTATGCAGAAGATTATACGGATGCGGAAATCCGCGCCATCTTCAACAAGGTATACAGTGGTACGGAACTGACACACGAAGAAATCCTGAAGTTCAAATCGGCCATGCTGGTGGTATTCGGCGAAATGGACTGGGAGACTGGCTGGACACAGCAGTTCCACTACGGTGCCATCCGCAACAACAACACCAAGATGTTCAAACTGCTGGGACCTGACACAGGTTTCGACTCTATCGGCGAATTTACCACAGCCAAATCCATGTCTAAATTCCTGGACCGCCTGAACTCAGAAGACAAGCTTACAAAGACCATTCTTTACAACCTGAATCCTTGTGCCAACGAAGTAATCGCCACCATGCTGGGCAACTTCCAGGATGGTTCTATCCCGGGCAAAATCCAGTTTGGTTCAGGCTGGTGGTTCCTCGACCAGAAGGACGGCATGGAAAAACAGATGAACGCACTCTCTCTGCTGGGATTGCTGAGCCGCTTCGTAGGTATGCTTACCGACTCACGTTCCTTCCTTTCTTACCCGCGTCATGAATACTTCCGCCGTACCCTCTGTAACCTGCTGGGAAGAGATGTAGAAAACGGTGAAATTCCTGAATGCGAAATGCCGCGCGTACAGCAGATGGTAGAAGACATCTGTTACAACAACGCCAAGAATTTCTTCCAGTTCTAAGAACTTCCAGTATATCTAAAAACAGATACAACCCGTTTGCAAGGCTGTTCCTTTTCGGAATGGCCTTGTTTTGTTTCTATCTTTTTTCGTTTGTCTCTCCTCTCACCTTTCGGTATCTTTTCATAAGACAGGAGGCGGTTCGGGATAATCAAACCTGAAAAACTTTGTTTTTCGTTTGCCTCTCCTCTCACCTTTCACTATCTTTGCGTTCCTTTAGCAAAAAAGAGAGAAAATGACAGTAAAATTTATGAGTCTGGCCAGCGGCAGCAGCGGAAACTGTTACTACCTGGCTACTGACAACACCGCCATATTGGTTGATGCCGGTATCGGTATCCGTACCATCAAGAAAGTATTTAAGGAACGTATGCTGAACCTTGAAGGGATACAGGCTGTACTGGTTACTCATGACCACGCCGACCATATCAAGGCCGTAGGACATCTGGGAGAGAAACACGGGATTCCGGTATATACCACTCCGGAAATACACGAAGGCATGAAGCACAGCTACTGCATGACCGAACGGTTAAGTCCCGAACGTACCCGCTTTATCCGGAAAGAAGAAACATTCAGCGTGGGCGATTTTACCATCACCTGCTTCGAAGTGCCTCACGACGGAACCGACAACGTGGGCTATTGTATCACCGCAGGCGATAAGACATTCTCTTTCCTGACGGACATCGGACATATCACCCCCACAGCCGCACGCTTCATACAGCAGGCTGATTACCTGATACTAGAAGCCAACTACGACGACAGCATGCTCCAGATGGGACCTTATCCACAGCATCTGAAGGAGCGCATTGCCGGCCCGAACGGACACATGAGTAATCACGAAATGGCCGACTACCTGAGCCATCATTTCCCCCAGCGCCTGAAGCATTTATGGCTCTGCCACCTGAGCAAGGACAACAACCATCCGGAGTTAGCTTTCAAGACAGTGGAACTGGCATTCCGGCAGGAAAATATCATCGTGGGGAAAGACGTGGAGGTGACTCCACTGAAACGAACCACTCCTTCTGAAATGTATATTCTGGAATAACAAAAGAAAACAACAAAAGCCATCGGGGTGTTTCCTCTGAAATGAAGAAACGCCCCGATGGCTTTTTATATTACAAACTGTGAATCAGCGCAATCTTTCGTAAGCCTTTACCAGCATCTCATCCTTGCCGATAGCACGGATAGCCAGCCAGTTCAGGATAATGCTTACCAATGGAAGACAAACCGTCCATGAAGGCATGAAACTATAGTCATCGAATGCCTTGTCAGGATTTACGACAAAATAAGCCAGTACCAGATAGTAACCAATCAACACAATCGTATTGAAGATGGTCAGACGAATCTGCAACATGCGTTTCCGGTAAAGGAAAATAGTCGCCAAAGCCATCACAGCCACTACTACCAGTATCACAAACAAAGCCCACGGCGTATAGTTCACCGCTCCGTCCGGAAGCTGATATGAAAGGTTTGTCATCTCACAAATATTTTTATCGGTATAGAAGCTGCCCACGGGAACAGACATCATTACTACCATCAAGATTGCTACTATGAGCAAATAAACGGTCTGTATTCTCTGTATCATAATCAATCGTATTAAGGTTTCCAAAACAAATGTCATTCTGAGGGAGACGGTTCTTGCCGTCTACACTCAGAATGACAAGCCCAAATGCGCATGCGCATTCACTAAAATCTTTACCTATAGGAGGATTACTGCAATTTTTCCTTTTCTTTTGCCGGATTTCTATAATAAACCTTTCCTTCCTGATACTCCTGAGTCGCAATCAACGTCGGTTTCGGGAGTTTTTCATAATAACGAGAGATTTCAATCTGCTCTCTATTTTCAAACACCTCTTCAAGGTTATCGTTATAAGAAGCAAACTCCTGCAGTTTCTTGGAAAGGTCATTCTTCATTTCGGCAGCAATCTGGTTGGCACGCTTGCCGATGATAGATACTGTTTCATAAATATTGCCTGTGTCCTCACAGAGTTCCATCAAATTACGTGTAACCGTATTTGTAGGAGCGTTTGTTTTTTTGTAATCCATAACTTATTTATAATTATAAACGTTTATATTATTCTTCGTCTGTAGAAATGTACTTGCTCACATCGGCATAAATGCCTTCCACTTCTTTCATGTATTTACTTTCCGGAAACTCATTCTTGAAAGCATAATATTCATCCACGGTTTCGCGCATACGGTCTTCTCTCTTTTCCAGCACACTTTCCTTTGCCATGTGATACTTGGCACGGAGAATCAGAATAGAAAGTTCCTCACGCAGTTTGGTATAAGGATATTCTTTTAATGTATTCTGTGCAGTAACGATAGCTGCCAGATAGTTGTTACCCGTGCTGCTATACACCGAATTTCCAGAATAAGATCCCAAGTCGTAATAGAGCTTGGAAGAAAGGTATTCCTTTTCCACAAGCTTGTCCTGCAATTCAAAAATCATGTTCTGGGCAATATCCTTTCGCTCACTTGTCGGGAAATACTCCAAAAACATCTGCAATTCCTGGATAGCTTTATATGTGCTGCTCTGGTCCAGACGTGGTTCCGGAGTATCAAGGTACAGAGCCTTTCCGCTATGAAAACGCGCCAGTTCCGTATAAGTACCGCGTGGATAAGTCGTATAATAGGTATTGAAATAATGTGAAGCAGTCACAAAATCACCTTGGTTGTAATAAGTCATTGCCAGCATATACAAAGACTCTTCCCCGTTGGCCGTACCCTTCAGAATAGGAATCAATTCTTCCAGAATGGTTGCCGCACGTGAATTCTGTCCCTTGGCAAAATAGCTTTTCGCCGCTTCGTATTTGTATTCATAGTCAGTGCTTTTCAGCACTTTATTGTACTCTCCGCATGAAGACAAAACTCCAGCAGAAAGGAGGACCATTGCGATGTATTTTTTCATATATAATTGATATAGTTGCGCAAAATTACTCTTTTCCAGCGAATAATGCAACTCCAGGCCATTTTTTAATGTAATTTTTCAGGATGTGCAAAGTATGGTATAAAATATATATGTAATTTTACAACCGTTTTCATTCACCAATATTCAGATGCAATGAATTTTGAACTGATATCCGATTATCAGCCTACCGGCGACCAGCCGGAGGCCATCGCCCAACTGACTGAAGGTATCCGGCAGCATGTGCCAGCACAGACGCTGCTGGGAGTAACCGGCTCTGGAAAGACTTTTACCATTGCCAATGTCATCAAGAACATCAACAAGCCGACACTGATTCTGAGTCACAACAAGACACTGGCCGCCCAGCTTTACGGGGAGTTCAAGAACTTCTTCCCTCACAATGCGGTGGAGTATTATGTGTCTTACTACGACTATTATCAGCCGGAAGCATACATTCCGTCGACCGATACTTATATTGAAAAAGACCTGGCCATCAACGAAGAAATCGACAAGCTTCGTCTGGCTGCGACTTCTTCCCTCCTTTCCGGCCGGAAGGACGTCATCGTGGTATCGTCCGTATCGTGTATCTACGGTATGGGAAATCCGGCAGATTTCTATAACAACGTGATTGAAATCAAAAAAGGAAAGCTGCTGGACCGCAACGTATTCCTCCGCCGCCTGGTGGACGGTCTGTACCTTCGGAATGACATCGAGCTGAACCGAGGCAACTTCCGCGTAAAAGGTGATACGGTAGACATTTTCCTGGCTTATACCGACAGCGTACTACGGGTCATGTTCTGGGACGATGAGATTGACGGCATTGAAGAGATAGACCCGGTTTCAGGACACCGTATCGGTACGTTCGAAGAATATAAGATTTATCCGGCCAACCTGTTCATGACGACCAAGGAAAGTACACTCCGCGCCATTCATCAGATTGAAGATGATTTGACCAAGCAGGTGGCTTATTTTGAAAAGATTGGAAAGCCCTACGAAGCCAAACGTCTGTACGAGCGTGTGACCTACGACATGGAAATGCTGCGCGAGCTGGGACATTGTTCGGGAATTGAAAACTATTCACGTTACTTCGACGGACGCGAACCGGGTACCCGTCCCTACTGTCTGCTCGATTTCTTCCCTGAAGATTTTCTGATTGTCATCGATGAAAGTCACGTCAGCGTACCGCAAATCAGGGCCATGTACGGCGGCGACCGTGCCCGCAAGACTAATCTGGTGGAATACGGATTCCGTCTGCCGGCCGCCATGGACAACCGTCCGCTTACATTCGAAGAGTTCCAGCAGATGGCCAAGCAGGTGATTTACGTGAGTGCCACTCCGGCAGAATACGAACTGCAACAGAGTGAAGGTATCGTAGTGGAACAGGTGATTCGTCCTACGGGACTGTTGGACCCGGTAATTGACGTACGTCCCAGCCTGAACCAGATAGATGACCTGATGGAAGAGATTCAGCAACGCATCGAAAGGGAGGAGCGCGTGCTTATCACTACCCTGACCAAACGCATGGCAGAAGAACTGACGGAATACCTGCTCAACAACGGTATCCGCTGCGCTTATATCCACAGCGACGTGGAGACACTGGAGCGTATCAAAATCATGGACGAGCTGCGGGAAGGTATCTACGATGTACTGGTGGGGGTCAACCTGCTGCGTGAGGGACTCGACTTGCCGGAGGTGTCGCTCGTAGCGATCTTGGATGCCGACAAGGAAGGTTTCCTGCGTTCACACCGTTCGCTCACCCAGACGGCCGGACGTGCTGCCCGCAACGTGAACGGAAAGGTCATCATGTATGCCGACCGCATTACGGACAGTATGCGACAGACCATCGACGAAACTAACCGCCGACGGGAGAAACAGCTGGCTTACAACGAAGCACACGGCATCACGCCGAAACAGATTACCCGTTCACGCACCAATGCCCTGCTCGACATCGAAAAACAGCCATCGCCTCAGGAAAACAGCAGTAGCCCCAAAGAGCCACGGGCTTATACCGAGACCGAAGCCCAGTTTCATGCAGCTGCAGACCCTGTGGTACAGTATATGACAAAGGGCCAGTTACAGAAGAGTATCGAACAGACCCGCAAGCTGATGCAGGAAGCAGCCAAGAAACTGGACTTTATCGAAGCGGCACAATACCGCGACGAGTTGCTTAAACTTGAGGAGCTTTTGAAAGAAAAGTCCTGATATTGGCCAGGGCTTTCTGCGACAAACGCTCTACGCTTTGAATGGATTTTCCGGATATATAAGGCGTGTACAGCACATTCGGAATATCCTTCAGAGCATCGCGAGCCACACCCATGCCGGTCGCATCGCACAGGTAATAGCTGTGCTTGCATGTTCCCAGCCATTTCTTCAGGGCATCCACTTCAAATGTCGGTCCTACAGACGTATTTACCAGTATCTTACGATCTCCCATCAAGGCAAATTCCGGCTCACCCAGCAGGTAATTGTTGCGTGGCAGACAGGTGCAGACAATTTCCGCTTCTGTCAGCAAATCGGCCAGCGGACGGTAGGCAATGCCTTTTGCTTCGGCTTCCGGTTTACGGGTACGGCTGTAGTACAGTACCTCAGCACCAAAAAAACGCATGGCTTCAGCAACCATTCCTCCGGTCTTCCCCAGACCGATGATTCCTACCTTACAACCTGTCAGTTCCGTACTTTCTTCCAGCCAGCGCACATTGCCAAAACCATGGAGCAGACGCACCAGTTCGCTGACCACATATTCCACCACACCTTCATCGCCATAATCTTTTACCCCTAATACCGTAATTCCTCTTTTGCGGGCCTCTATTACATCAACATTCGAGCTTTCCGGATTATAAAGCGTGCAACACATGCCTATATAACGGATATTCGGACAAGCATCCAGCACGGACCGACGGATAGGCGTACGGAAAGATACCAGTAGACAGTCGGCATTGCCAATACGGTGGATTACTTCCTTTTCTTCCGTGGGAAAATCATGATATACAACCACTTCTTCCCCCATGGTCTTCAATTGTTCGAGCGCCGCTTCATTCAGCAGCGTCTCGTCTACGGCTACTATTTTCTTGAATTTCATATCTTTTTTTATGTAGATTATTCATTCGAAAGTACATAAAACCCAATAATACAACAAGAAAAAATCCTCAGAGTTTTATAAAAAATGATATAATGAACCAATTGGAATCACTCACTTGTAAAGATTCTCTCATTCATCGCAATTCACACACAATCAACACTCACAGGCTATATCTCCCCAGGATAACTTTGATATGAAAAAAGCCCCGGAAAACCTTATGCAAGTCTCCGGGGCTCTTCTTATTTATCAATCTCTCTTATTTTGCTTCGTTCAAGTCGATGCCTTTGTTGCGCAGTGTCATGGCCATCAGACGAACATAGTTAGAATACTGTTTTTCGTCCAGGGTCTGCTTCATCAATTTCAAGTTACCGTAAACAGCTTTACGAACTTTTTCTTTGTTTTCTGTCTTTGAAGAATTTGCACGAGTCATTTCCTGTTCAAAGAAGTCGCAGATGTCAGCAACTTTTTCATGCTGGTTAGATGAAAGATTCAAATATTTAGTCAGCTTTGACTTGTTGATTGAACCATTCCATTTCTGTGCATTGTTGTCCTGTACACCTTCTGCAAACATAGAAACTGAAAATACCAATGCGGCTGCTAATGTTAATCCTAATCTTTTCATACCTTTAAAATCTTTTACCTAAAAACTTTGTTACCTAAATAATTTAAAATCTAGCTTAGCTCGAGCTTTTTTCCTTTTACCGCTACAAAGATAAGGATATGTTGGACAACATAAAAATAAACTACAAAGAAAATTGCTCCACCCCTATCATTTATTGACGTATATCAAGAAAGATATAGCAAAATGAACAATTTCTTAACCATTTTGTAATATAAAGCTTCATTTCACTTTCTATTGATTACCCTTTGAACCGTATCCGCATAAAAAAGGCTTTCAGGATATTTCCTGAAAGCCTTTTGCTTCATTATGTCATAAATGCTGCGGATTATCCGCCAAAGTTATCGTACATGATAGAAGATTCTTCTACGCCGAGGCTATCCAGCATAGCGACAACTGCCTTCGACATCGGACCAGGACCACACATGTAGTATTCGATGTCTTCCGGAGCTTCGTGGTCTTTCAAGTAAGTGTTCAACATTACCTGATGAACGAATCCTGCTGTATACTTCACGCCTGCTGCATCGGCTGCAGGGTCCGGACGGTCCAGAGCCAGATGGAAGTGGAAGTTCGGGAAGTCTTTTTCCAAAGCTAGGAAGTCTTCCAGATAGAACACTTCGTTCAATGCACGTGCACCGTAGAAATAATGCAATTCACGGTCAGTAGTATGCAATGTACGAGTCATGTGCATAATCTGTGCACGGAGCGGAGCCATACCGGCACCACCACCTACCCAAATCATTTCCTTCTTAGAATCGAAGATCGGGTGGAAGTCTCCGTAAGGACCACTCATCGTTACCTTGTCACCCGGTTTCAGCGTGAAAATGTAAGATGAAGCGATACCCGGATTCACATCCATAAAGCCGGGACCCTGATCTTTCGGTTTGAACGGAGGAGTAGCGATACGCACTGTCAGCATGATACGGTCACCTTCGGCAGGATAGTTGGCCATAGAGTAAGCACGGATGGTTTCTTCCGTATTCTTACATTTCAAGCCGAACAAACCGAATTTTTCCCATGCGGGCAGATACTCCGCACCGATAAGGTCTTTATCGATATCCTTGTTGTAGTCCATTTCAAATTTAGGAATCTTAATCTGAGCGTATGAACCCGGAACGAAGTCCATGTGTTCACCTTTCGGCAAAGCCACAATAAACTCTTTGATGAAAGTGGCAACGTTCTTGTTGCTGATTACTTCGCATTCCCATTCCTTAACACCCAGTACAGATTCATCAATCTTGATGCCCAGGTCACCTTTTACTTTCACCTGGCAACCCAGACGCCAATGATCCTGTTGTTGTTTACGGCTGAAATGTCCCTTTTCAGAAGGAAGAATCTCACCACCGCCTTCTACAACCTGGCATTTACATTGACCGCAAGAACCTTTACCACCACAAGCCGATGACAGGTAGATGCCATTGACAGACAGGGTGTTCAGCAAAGTTGAACCTTGTTCTACTTCCAGTTCTTTCTCTCCATTGATAGTTATCTTTACTTTGCCGCTCGGAGTAAGATACTGCTTAGCTACCAGCAAAATAACAACGAGCAGAAGTATAATTCCAAGGAATACTCCAATACTAGCTAATATTAAATTCATATCCATTGTCTTATTCCTTTCCTTTTAGATTTTCAAACCAGAGAAACACATAAATGCCATTGCCATCAAACCTACAGTGATGAAAGTGATACCCAGACCTTTCAAAGGAGCGGGAACATCAGAGTAAGCCATTTTTTCACGGATGGCAGCCAGACCGATAATAGCCAGTGCCCAACCGATACCTGAGCCCAAAGCGTAAGTGGTTGCCTCGCCAATGTTGATGAAATGACGTTGCTGCATAAACAATGAAGCACCCATGATGGCACAGTTTACAGCAATCAGCGGAAGGAAGATACCCAATGAAGCATAGAGCGACGGGCTGAAACGTTCAACCGCCATTTCCACCAACTGAACGATACCGGCAATAACGGCAATAAACAGGATAAAGCTCAAGAAGCTGAGGTCTACTCCATCAATCAGCGCATTAGGTGCCAGTACGTAATTTTCCAGCAAATAGTTCACCGGCAGAGTTACAATCAACACGAAAGTAACGGCTGCACCCAGACCTACGGCTGTCTTTACGTTCTTCGATACTGCCAGGTAAGAACACATCCCCAGGAAGTATGCGAAAATCATATTGTCCACAAAGATGGACTTTACAAACAAACTTAAATATTCCATATTCTTTTCGTTTTATAACGGGGATTAATTATTACTTTCCTGCAATTCTTTGTGTTTTGCACGTTGGTACCAAATGATACAAGCACAGATAATCAACGCCATAGGAGGCATCAACATCAAGCCGTTGTTCAGGTAGCCCAAGTCATAAACAGCCTGCGGGATAACCTGGAAGCCAAACAATGTACCGGCTCCCAGCAGTTCACGGAAGAATGCCACGATAATCAGGATTTTGGCATAACCCAATCCGTTACCGATACCATCCAGGAATGATTCCCAAGGACCGTTCATCATAGCAAACGCTTCCAGACGTCCCATCAGGATACAGTTTGTAATAATCAAACCTACATATACAGAAAGCTGCACACTTACATCGTATGCGAACGCTTTCAAAATTTCACTAACGATAGTTACCAATGCGGCAACAACCACCAACTGAACGATGATACGGATACGGTTGGGAATGGTGTTACGCAACAAGGAGATAACGAAGTTCGAGAAGGCTGTAATAATGGTTACGGAAAGACCCATCACGATAGCCGGTTCCAGCTGAGCCGTTACAGCCAGTGCAGAACAGATACCGAGCACCTGTACGGTGACAGGGTTATTCAAACCCAGCGGAGTTAAAAGAACTTCTCTATTCTTTTTAGAAAATAATGCGCTCATATTCTATTTACCCTCCTCTTATTTATTAGTTAAAAATGAATTGTACATGCTCAGGCAATCCTTAATCATCGCATCTACACCCTTAGAAGTGATAGTACCACCTGAGATACCGTCTACCTGATAATCGGGTTTTGCCACCTTGCCGTGTTTTTCAACACCCAAAGCTACAGTACCGTTTTCCATTACATGTTTGCCCAAGAACTGATCCTGGAACTTAGTAGTGGTGATTTCTGCACCCAGACCCGGAGTTTCTCCTTGATGAGAGAAGTAAACGCCGTATACAGTGTCTTTGTCATCATTCAATGCGATGTATCCCCAGATAGGTCCCCAAAGACCGGCACCATAAATAGGCAGCACATATTTGGTCTGACCATCCACGTCGCAAACGAATACATGAAGACGTCCGTTAGCGATTTCACCTTTATAAGAAGTCTGGAAAGCAGCATCGTTCTTTACCAAAGAACCGTCTGCCTGCATCAAATCGTCTTCTTTCACATATTTATCATATTCTGCATTCACATCTTTTACGTCATAAACGTTCAAAGCTGCCAGAATTTGTTTCTTTGTGTCCTGTTCTACATTCTGGTACTGTTTTTCTTTCAGAGAAGAAGACACGAATGCCAACAGGAATGCTACGATAACAACCATTATCGAAGCATAGATGATAGTATAACTATTACTATTAGTATTCATAATGTCCGATATTTTAGTTGTTAGTTGATTTTAATCTGTTTTCGCGGGCTGTGATGTTCTTCTGTACGATACAGTAGTCAATCAGCGGAGCGAAGATGTTCATCAGCAGGATGGCAAGCATCATACCTTCGGGATAACCCGGATTCAACACACGGATAACGATAGCCATCACACCGATCAGGAAGCCGTAGATGAACTTACCCTTTTCCGTACGTGCGGAAGTCACAGGGTCGGTAGCCATGAACACGGCGCCGAAGCAGAAACCGCCCAATACGATGTGTTCGTACCAAGGCAACTGAGCCATCATGTTATCTGTAGAGCCGAATACATTGAAGATCAATCCCATCACGATACCACCGGCAAAGACAGAGAACATAGTCTTCCAACTTGCCACGCCTGTCCACAACAGGATGATGGCACCCAGTGCGATAGCGATAACGCTGGTTTCACCGATAGAACCCGGGATCAAACCTACAACCATATCCCACATGGTAGCGGGAGTACCGTTCACATTAATCAGTTCGCTTGCACCCGGAGCGGCTGTAGCAGCCTGTCCCAACATCGTAGCGCCGGTAAAACCGTCCACTACCTGTCCGCCACCGATACCGAAAATGCTGTCAGTGCTTACCCAAACGGCATCACCGGACATTTTGGTAGGATAAGCGAAGAACAAGAAAGCACGGGTAATCAATGCAGGGTTGAAGATATTCATACCTGTACCGCCGAATACTTCCTTAGCGAAGATAACAGAGAATGCTGTAGCGACAGCTAGAATCCACAACGGACATTCCACAGGAACGATCATCGGGATCAACAGACCGGATACCAGGAAACCTTCCTGAATTTCTTCGTTCTTCCATTGTGCCACCACAAATTCGATTCCCAGACCGACTACGTATGATACGATAATCTTAGGCAGAACAGCCAGGAAACCATAAATGAACTTTTCAAAGAAACCTGCCTCCTGGCCTACAGCCAAGAAGTGCTGGTAACCTACGTTGTACATACCGAACAACAGGGCCGGTATCAACGCAATAACCACCATTGACATGATACGCTTGCTGTCAATCGCATCATGAATGTGAACTCCTGTTTTCGAAGTGCTGTTGGGTACGAACAAGAATGTTTCGAAACCGTCGAACACCGAACGAAACGCGTGGAGTTTGCCGCCCTCTTCAAAGTTTGGCTTTATCTTGTCGAGATAATTTCTTAACGCTTTCATTAACTTTTAATTCTTAGTTTTTAATTATTTAGCACATTTCCTTGCGAAGCATGTCCAAGCCCTGACGCACGATGCGTTGCAATTCCAATTTGGAAGAGTCAACGAATTCACATACAGCGAAGTCTTCGGGAGCCACTTCGTAAATACCAAGTGCTTCCATGCGGTCAATATCGCCGGCAATGATAGCTTTAATTAAATATTCGGGGAAAATGCTCATCGGGAATACTTTGTCATACTCGCCGGACATGATCATGTGGCGTTCGCCACCTTTGATACGGGCATCCAGTGTGTATTCCTTGTTACCGCACAACCAGCTGAAATAACTGCGGTTGGCACTGTACTGATCGGTACGCGGCATGATAAAGCCCAGGAATTCGTGCCGGTCATCCCCTTCGGGAATCACAGTAAGACTTGTAGCGTGCGCACCCAGGAATCCGTTTGGCTTCACCAAAGTTCCGGTCAGCACGTTACCGTTAATGTAGCGTAAGTTTTTACCTCCGTTCACACGTCCTGCAAAAATATCTGTCAGCAAGGCTCCTACTTTCAGCTTGCAATAAGCCGGTTTCTTCACTTCCGAACCGGTCAGGGCGATAGTACGGGTAAGGTCTACGCGACCTGTGTTGAACAGGCGTCCGATGAAGATCACTTCTTCCGCACGGAGCGTCCAAACAGTTTCGCCTTTGTTGATAGGACTGATGTGGTTAATCTGAACGCCTACGTTTCCGGCGGGGTTAGGACCGTCGAAGGCAGTTACAGTTACATTTTTGGCGTTGGTCAGTGCAGGGCTCTTCTGCTCTACGCTGATATTCAGATACGTCTTTGCCATCTTTGCCAGTGCGTCCAGACCAGTCTGGAAATCTTTTTCCTGGCCTTTCAGAACAAATTCGAAATCAGCAGCCAATGGGTTAGTGTCAAATGCAGAAACAAAGATGCCTTTCGGCTTGGCATTCGGATCAGCCACCACGATGTAGGGGCGCTGGATAATGAATGAAAAAAGTCCGGCTTCCAGCAGGGCGGCTTTTACCTGCTCGCCTGTCAGAGTCGAAACATCCTTCTTTCCAAACTCTTCGTAGTCTTGCTCCTTTGCAGCTGCAATGGAGATGCTTAAGACTTTACGACGTTCGCCTCTCTCCACGCTGGTAACGACACCGCTTACCGGAGATACGAACTTCACTTCGGGGTGGTTCTTGTCAACAAACAATGTTCCCCCGGCCGTCACATATTCCTGTTCCTTGACCACGACTTTAGGAGTCACGCCATGAAAATCATCGGGCACTATCGCATAGATGTCCGGCTGCTTCACGTCAAAGAACTCCTGAGCAGGTTTCCCTTTCAGGTTGATGTTCAAGCCTTTGTGTAATTTAATCACATTTGCCATATTGGGTTATAAAAAATGGTTTTTAAATTTGAGCGCAAAAGTACAGAAAAAAAATGTGAAAAAAGAAAGAAATGGTGCTTATTATGGAAAAAATTCTGTAATAATAGAAACCTTTCTGAATGTATGTGCAAACTCAGGCAGATGCTCACTTTTTTTTTAGAACACAAATGACGCGAATGGCATAAATTTATCTTGATTTTTAATTTATGTCATTCGCGTCATTTGTGTTTCATTCCGGAAACACTTACAGTTTGACGGTCTTCACTTTGCCGGGAATGACGGTCAGGTGTACCGTGCCGTTGTTTTCTATATCCACCTCCTGGTAGCGGGCTTCCACCATCACTTTCCCGTCCAGTGCCATCACCCCCCACCGGCAGGCGCTCTCTTCAAAAGCACAATAAACGCCCACAGGAGGAAGAATCTTTCTGTATTTGGGAGGAACGATGATACGTTCCCCCAGTTTCAAGCCCCATTTCATGCCCATACGGTACGGAAGGGCATCTCTTATCTCCTCCAGCCTCTTCCGCCTTTTCGCTTCCTCGTTCCTTCTCTTCTGCCGGTCCGTTTCCTCCGCCCGCTGTCCGGCTTCCTCTTTCAGCTTCTTTACAGCCGTGTCGAAGTCCTGCTCACCGGGTTCGGGAAGGTTAGCGGCAATGTACCGCTTCCTCTTTCCTTTTTCCACATGGTAATACCTTCCGGCCCCGTCCATCACCACGATGCTCCGGTCGGCCAGACGACCGCAGCACCAATAAACTTCCTCGTCATCCCCTGCCAACAAGCAGGCGAACACATCAAACACCGTGGACCATACGGAATCCACCAGCTTGCAGGACTTCGGTACGCGATAATCCGGTATCTTCAAGTAATATTCATAAAAGCAGATGCTGTCTTTATGCAGCCCGTTCATGGAAGCGTATGCTTTTTTTGTACGGCTATGGAAAGTCTCCCCTACCCTCAGCAATTCCACACCGCCATAGGAAAACACCACCGGCAATAAAATCCCCATGGGGCGATGAACTACGTACAAGCGGTCTATGATTTCCACAGCAACAGTGCGGATAATAAGAAAAATCATCCCGGCAAAGGCGTGAAACGTTCCGGCAAGGAGCCGGTACGAGCTTGTTTCCTCTCGTAGAACGAGGAAACGTTGATACGGAGGGAGATTAAAAATTGAGAATTTAAAGATGGCAGTTCATACCGGCTCTCCCAAGCAGGGACAGTGGGGACAGCAGGGACAGACCCCAATTTCTCACACACGCACGCGCGATATAATTAGGTGGGAAAATCATCTTTCCCCTGCCTTTCCACAGGATTATGTCCGGCCGGAACTTCTGAAAAAAAACGCACGACAGGGAGGATAACCGAAAGCACCGTCCTCATCAGACTCAAACGTTTCACCAAATAAGAGGTACCGGTAAGTGTGGACGGCAAGGGAATATATCACCCAACTTATCCTCCCTTTATAGGTACACGCATGCGTGTGTGAGGAAAAAAGGGGGTGTCCCCACTGTCCCCGTGTCCCCGTAAACTCCCTGCAATCCGCCAAGGGGTCAGAAGAGATCACACCGCACGGACGTGAAGTTATCTTTGCAATGTTCAAAGGAACTAGCCGTCACCCGCCACAAGATTACAAAAACTTTGGTACAAGATTCCGCGGATCTTGTACCAAGTTTCACCGGATATTGCAGCAGTGTGCACCTCTTTTCTTCGGACTCTGTTTCCTTTCTACATTTTCATTCTTCTATTATCCACTTTTCAATATTGTGGGTTTCAGCACTGAAGTTCACCCCTATTTTAAAGAGCTTCCGTCCGTCCGAAGCAAAGGGAAGCGCGTAATGCTTGTCATGAATCTGTTGCAAAGCCTCCTCGGCCGTGCCGTCCAGCTTGAATTCCATCACATAGATAAACTTGTCAGTCTGCAGGACAAGGTCAATGCGCCCTTTGCTCGTATGATATTCCACTTGGGTATAGAAGCCGACAAGCTTGAATACGATGAAAAGCACATTCTCATAATGCAGTTCCTGTTCGCGGATCACTTCGTAGGTAGTATCCGCAAAGAAACTTTGCAGACGGCGGAAGAAGGAGTCATAATCACCGAAACGCACCTCACGGACAAATTTCTGAATCTCAAAGGGAGATTCCACCTTATTTACGTTCGCGTAAAAAGGGAGCAGGAAACGTACAAACCCCTCTTCCACTTCCCGGTTCGGAAAACCTAAACGGTACATTCCAAATTCTTCATCATATCCCTTTATAGTGAGGTGCCGCTCTGATAGAGCACCGGAATGGGATTGGTGGATTCCGAATCTATACTGTTCAGCACCTGGGAGTCCGTTTCCTCGTGGGCCATCCGTTCCAAGTCGTAATGATGCTTCTTCAGCAGTTTCACCAGATAGGTAGGAGTACCCGTCTCGAACCAATAACTGCCGAATTCCTTATATTTGAACGTATTGAGCAAACTAAACGGATTGTACATGCCGATAGAATGATGTGTAAAGTGATAGCCGTCATAATATGCTTTCAAATAGTCACAAAGCTTGTCGTATGACACTCCTCTCGCTTCAGCAAACTCATGCAGTTCGGCATCCAGATTATCATGCAAAATCTTATCCAGACTCTCCGGAGTATCATACTTCTCGATGTTCAGATCCAGATGCAGAACAGGATATCTGATCCAGTCCTTTTCCAGCTTCTCCATCGCCAGACCTTCAAACAACTCCTTCTTACCTTGAAAGTAAGCTTCCAAGGTAGAGATGAGCAGGCTCTTTCCGAAACGTCGCGGACGGCTCAGGAAGTAGTAACTTCCGGTCTTTACCATCTGGTACACCCAGGCCGTTTTATCAATATAGAAATAACCGTCCTGACGGATTTTCTCGAAATTCTAGATTCCGATGGGATATATTTTATTGCTCATACATTTTTCAATGCTTTATCATGATACTTATATCACTTCACCATTCATTATCATTTTTTGCTGTAGCATTCTGAAAAAAGTCTTTTTCCCGAATGAGCACTGCTTTATAAAGAAATTCGTACACGCCGTTACAGCTTATCAATTTCTTCTGGCGAAAGTCTGGCAATCCGGACAATATCCGCAATGGAAAAACCGTTCTCTTTCAGTTTACGGGCGATCTCCAAACGTCCCTTCAAACGTCCTTCCGCGACAGCCTGTTCACGGATATCATTTTCCACAATACGGCTCACGTTATAACGGTCCACCGCCTTATCATAAGCGATACGGTCACCCTCAGACAGGTGAGCCTTGGCGGCAA
>CAMFND010000043.1 GCA_945965395.1 uncultured Bacteroides sp. | reverse complement strand
GGATACATATTTCACACTGTGAAATACAAATCCCGCAGTGTGAAACAGAGAATTCTTCGAAGCGTTCTGGATTATGCTTTTTGGAATTTGTAATTATATGCCGGGAGAGGTAGAATTTCCTGATAGAAATTATCGGCTATGCTATAAATCTTTATAACTTTATCCTCCAAGTGCATCGTGGCTATGATTGGGGTGGCTTAAAATGCAAAAACGAATACGGTTGTGTTTCCGGGCTGCCTAGCTCGGTGTGTAAGTTTTATTTATTGAAAACCAAGTCTTATAAATGAAAAATATAATAGAGAGTATTAGAAAGCAATATCCGGTGTCCGATTTGACCATAAAGGAACTTGAATCCTATTTAACACCTTGCTGTTTCCCTAAAAGGTATCAACTTATAAAGGAAGGTATTTATTGTAAGTATGCTTATTTTATAGAGAAGGGTATTTTAAGAGCCTATTGGGTGGTCGATGGAGAGGAATACACTACCTCGTTCGGGGCAGAGGGATGTATTGTTTTCAGCATGGATGAATTATATTACAACAAAAAAAGTGAAGAATATGTGGAAACGCTGGAGGAAGTGGAAGCCTACAGAATAAATATAAGTGACCTCAAAAATCTTATGGAAACCAACTTGGAGTTATGCAACTGGGGGAGAATCATACATCAGAATGAATACAGACGGTTGCACAGAAGCCATAAAGAGAGGTTGTCATTGCCGGCAAAGGAGCGTTATGAAGAGTTTCAGAAACAATTTCCGGAAATTTGTAAAAAGGTAAATCTGAAATACATTGCATCTTATTTAGGAATCACCCTTTCTACTCTCAGCAGGTTGCGAAGCAAAAGGCCGTAATTTGATTTAGGACAAATTTTTAATGGATGAGATTCCCTATCTTTGCGCGATGTAAATGTATTGTATAAATCCTAATCAGTTTAATTTATTCCGATATGAATCATCGAATCTCATCTTCAGCTTTTGCAGATACAAAACCGCATTATGAACTTCTTGACGGGCTAAGAGGGGTGGCCGCCCTGCTTGTGGTGTTCTATCACATTTTCGAAGGTTTTTCTTTTGCCGGAGGAGGTACTCTCATTACTGTCATTAATCATGGTTATCTGGCTGTCGATTTCTTCTTTATACTTTCAGGTTTTGTCATCGGATATGCGTACGATGACCGGTGGAAGAAGAACATGACATTAAAAGGTTTCTTTAAGCGGAGACTTATCCGACTCCATCCGATGATTATTATGGGGGCGATAATCGGTTGCATTGCTTTCTTTGTGCAAGGGGGAGTGAAATGGGATGGTACGCATGTAGCGACCTCCGCGGTCATGCTGGCACTCTTGCTTGCAATGTGCTTTATTCCGGCTTATCCGGGAGCCGGGTATGACGTACGCGGAAACGGAGAGATGTTTTCCTTGAACGGACCGAGCTGGTCATTATTCTTTGAATATATAGGTAATATACTTTACGCTCTTTTCATTCATCGTTTGAGTAATAAGGCACTGACAGTATTGGTCATACTGCTCGGTTTGGGACTGTCCTGGTTTGCTTTGTTTGATGTGGTAGGTTATGGCATGATAGGAGTGGGCTGGACGCTCGACGGACTGAACTTTTGGGGAGGCATGCTGAGAATGCTGTTTCCTTTCACATTAGGTATGTTGATTTCAAGAAATTTCCGTCCGTTCAAGATTCGAGGCGCATTCTGGATTTGCAGCATTATCCTGTTGGAACTTTTCTGTGTGCCTTATATCGAAGGTAAGTCACCGGTATGCTTGAATGGTGTGTTCGAGATGATATGCATTGCGGTGGTATTTCCTCTATTGGTGTGTATGGGGGCATCCGGCAAGACAACAGACAAGCAGTCGACCGCTATCTGTAAGTTCCTGGGAGATATATCTTATCCGCTTTATGCCATTCACTATCCTATTATGTATGTATTCTATTCATGGCTTATCGAGAAACAATTGTATACGTTGGAAGACACCTGGCCGGTGGCAGCTGTCGCATATTTCGGAAGTATCGCATTGGCATACTTGTGTCTGAAGCTCTATGATGAACCCGTGAGAAGGTGGCTTGGAAATAAATTTGTGAAATGAGGATGAATAATTTCTAAGTGATATACAATAAATCTCCCCAAATGTCCGATACAAAAACTCAGACATTTGGGGAGATTTTGTGATGCATTATAATTATGCTTTAAAAGGCTTGCGGAATTTACATCCATTTTTCCACTGAGAGCATCCGTAGGCTGTCTTTCCCTTGATAATGATGCCCGTGCCGCATACGGGACAGGCTTTTCCTAAGATACTGTCATCGGCAGGCAGGTTGTCTTCCTTAGGTGCTTCGGGAGTGGCTGCTTTCTTACTGGCCCGTGGCTTGCGGGGAACCGCTTTTTTCTTGGGCTCTTCTTCACCGTTTTTAGGGGTAGCTGCTTTTTTCAGCGGGATTTTAGGGCTGTCATCAGTCGTAACGGTCACACGGCGGTTGCTGTTGTCACGCAGTACGCTGTAAACTATTTCGGTGACCATCTGCTTCAATTCAGCTAAGAAGGTACCCGCATCGTAACTTTTCCGTTCGATTTCGCGCAATTTCTTTTCCCAGATACCGGTCAGTTCTGCCGATTTCAGCAATTCTTCGTGAATTAACTGAATCAGCTCTACTCCGGTAGGAGTAGCAATCAGGTTTTTGCGTTCCTTGCGGATGTAATGCCGTTTGAACAAGGTCTCGATAATGGCTGCACGGGTAGAAGGGCGACCAATGCCGTTTTCTTTCAGGGCATCCCGAAGTTCATCATTGTCTACTAGCTTTCCGGCGGTTTCCATGGCACGCAGCAGGGTGGCTTCGGTGTAGGGACGAGGCGGCTGTGTCCATTTCTCGTTGAGCATCGGGCTATGCGGGCCGCTTTCTCCTTTGTTGAAAGCAGGCAATACGCTTTCTTCCTCGTTTTCTTTCCCTTCCTCCGGAACGTCCTTGGCAAAGATTACGCGCCAGCCGGGTTCCAGAATCTGTTTTCCGGTTACTTTGAACTCTATCTGGTCTGCTTCACCGATGACGGTGGTGGTAGAAAACTTACAGTCGGGATAGAACACGGCGATGAAGCGGCGGGCAATCAGGTCGAACACCCGTTTTTCCATGTCGCTGAGGCCCTGCGGTTGTACCCCGGTGGGGATGATGGCATGGTGGTCGGTCACCTTGCTGTTATCGAATACTTTTTTCGATTTAATCAGTGGTTTTCCGCTTAATGCCGTCGTGTAAACGGCATAGTCTTTCAACCCCTCCAGAATTTTAGGGCACTTGGGATAAATGTCGTCACTCAGGAAAGTGGTATCCACACGCGGATAAGTAGCCACCTTCTTTTCATATAATGACTGGATGAGCTGCAAGGTCATGTCGGCCGAGTAGCTGAATTTTTTATTACATTCCACCTGCAAAGAGGTCAAGTCGAACAGGCGGGGAGGCGCTTCCGTTCCTTTCTTGGAGCTGACTTCGGTTACGGTAAAATCTACATTCCGGATGCGTTCCAGTAACTCCTTTCCGGTCTGTTCATCGGTAATCTGCGGAATACCCCGGTTGGCATCGGGTTGTATTTTCTTTTTGGCCGAAGGATTCTCTTTTTCCTTTTCAGCCTCTTCAGCCAGTTCCTCATCGCTCTTTCGTACGATGGCCGAGAACACCGTATCGCGGTAGACCGTTTTCAGTTCCCAGTATTGCTTGGGTACGAAGTGTTCTATTTCCTGCTGTCTTTTTACAATCAAGGCCAGAGTCGGAGTCTGTACTCGTCCGATGGAAAGTACCTGTTTGTTCTGTCCGTATTTCAAGGTGTATAGTCGGGTGGCATTCATGCCCAAAGTCCAGTCACCGATGGCGCGGCTCAGTCCGGCTTCGTAGAGCGGCTGGAACTCTGCCTGGTCTTTCAGATTGGCAAATCCGTCGCGTATAGCCTCTTCCGTCAATGAGGAAATCCAGAGTCGTTTGACCGGACATTTGGCACCGGCCTTTTGCATTACCCACCGCTGGATGAGTTCTCCTTCCTGGCCGGCATCCCCGCAGTTGATAATCATTTCAGCTTCCTGCATCAGTTTTTCGATGATGTGAAACTGCTTTTCAATTCCGCTGTCGTTTATCAGCTTGATTCCGAAGCGGGGAGGAATCATGGGCAGGCTGCTCAGGCTCCAGCTTTTCCACGAGGGAGTATATTCATGCGGTTCCTTCAGGGTACACAGATGGCCGAATGTCCAGGTTACCTGGTATCCGTTTCCTTCGATGTATCCTTCTTTTCGGTTCTTGGCTCCCAGCACATCAGCGATGTCGCGTGCCACGCTGGGCTTTTCGGCTATGCAAACTATCATGGTCTTTCTTTCAATACGGAGCAAAATTACGTAAAGTTGCCTGAATAGAAAAATAAAATCTTTATCTTTGGACAGAAATGACTGACAACCTTTCTTTTGGCAAGGTTTTTGCTAAAAGAATTAGTATAACAATTAAATGAAGAAATTATGTTGATTTGGATTGTATTTATAGGTATTGCGATTATCAGTTACCTGGTTCAGGCAAACCTGAAGAGTAAATTTGAAAAATATTCCCAGATGCCGTTGACCAATGGCATGACAGGAAGGGAAGTGGCGGAGAAGATGCTGCGTGACAATGGTATTTACGACGTGACGGTGACCAGTACGTCGGGAATGTTGACCGACCATTATAACCCGATGAACAAGACGGTGAATTTGAGTGAAGGAGTTTATGGTAGTGCAAGTGTGGCTGCTGCGGCAGTGGCTGCTCACGAGTGTGGACATGCGGTACAGCATGCGCGGGGATACGCACCTTTGCGTATGCGTTCGGCTTTGGTTCCGGTAGTACAGTTTTCTTCTTCCATCGTGTCTTGGGTGTTGTTGGCGGGTATTTTGATGGTCAACTCTTTTCCGCAGCTGCTGCTTATCGGTATCTGTCTGTTTGCCATGACTACGTTGTTCAGTTTCATTACCCTTCCGGTAGAAATTGATGCAAGCCGTCGGGCACTGGTATGGTTGAGTAATGCCGGAATTACCAATGCGTTTAATCATCAGCAGGCTACGGATGCCTTGAAGTCGGCTGCCTATACGTATGTCGTGGCTGCCTTGGGTTCACTGGCTACGCTGATTTACTACGTAACGATTTATATGAATCGTCGCGAGTAAGCATGAAATCCTTTCGTTTTGTGTGCGGAAGGTAGAAATTTTATTCGTATTTTTGCCCCGTTAATTTAAAGACTGATTCATTATGGCAACAAAACCAAGTATACCTAAAGGAACAAGAGACTTTTCGCCGGTAGAAATGGCGAAACGTAACTATATATTCAACACCATTCGCGAGGTGTTCTATCGCTACGGCTTTCAGCAGATAGAGACTCCCTCCATGGAAAACCTGTCTACCTTGATGGGTAAGTACGGAGAGGAAGGCGATAAGCTGCTTTTCAAGATTCAGAATTCGGGTGACTATTTTTCTGGACTGACAGATGAAGAACTGTTGAGCCGTAATGCAGCAAAATTGGCCAGCAAATTCTGTGAAAAAGGTTTGCGATATGACCTGACAGTTCCTTTTGCGCGTTACGTGGTAATGCACCGTGATGAAATCACTTTCCCGTTCAAGCGTTTCCAGATTCAGCCGGTATGGCGTGCTGACCGTCCGCAGAAGGGACGTTACCGTGAATTCTATCAGTGTGATGCCGACGTGGTGGGCAGTAACTCCTTGCTGAATGAGGTGGAACTGGTGCAGATGATTGATGCGGTGTTCCAGAAATTCGGTATTCGTGTTTCCATCAAGATTAACAACCGTAAGATTCTGACAGGTATTGCCGAAATCATCGGAGAAGCCGATAAGATTGTAGATATTACAGTAGCTATCGACAAGCTTGATAAAATTGGTTTGGACAATGTAAATGCGGAACTGGCATCAAAAGGTATTCCGCAGGAAGCCATCGATAAGTTGCAGCCGATTATCCTGTTGAGCGGTTCGAACGAAGAGAAAATAGCTACGCTGAAGAACGTGCTGGCTGCAAGTGAGACTGGCTTGAAGGGAGTAGAAGAAAGTGAGTTTATCCTGAAGACGATTGCCGGACTGGGTATTCAGTCGGAAGTGGAACTGGATTTGACACTGGCTCGTGGGCTGAACTATTATACGGGTGCTATCTTTGAAGTGAAGGCGCTGGACGTACAGATTGGTAGTATCAGTGGAGGTGGCCGTTACGATAACCTGACCGGTGTGTTCGGCATGGAAGGTATGTCAGGAGTGGGTATCTCATTCGGTGCTGACCGTATTTACGACGTACTGAACCAGTTGGATTTGTATCCGAAAGAAGCGGTGAACGGCACACAGTTATTGTTCGTCAACTTTGGGGAAGCTGAGGCTGCGTATGTATTGCCGGTATTGGCACAGGTACGTGCGGCTGGTATCCGTGCAGAAATCTATCCGGATGCTGCTAAAATGAAGAAACAGATGAGCTATGCCAATGCAAAGATGGTACCGTTTGTAGCCATTGTGGGCGAAAATGAAATGAAAGAAGGAAAAGTCATGCTGAAAAATATGACGAGCGGTGAACAGTCGTTGGTTACTCCGGAAGAACTGGTAGCTGCCATCAACGGATAAGTGTGAGCGATTAATCATAAATAAAAAGGACACAGGTTTCACGGAAGAAACGGAAGAGGCAGATGCTTCAGATTTTTGTTTCGTGAAACCTGTTTTTTTATAGGCGTTTCGAAAATTAGTAGAGAATATGGAATTTGTATATTTGGTTGTTGGCGTGATAGTAGGAGGATTGCTGGGTTATTTGTGGGCTGCGAGGAAGTCCGTTTCTTTGCGGTCGGAGTTGCAGATGAACCAGCAGCATACCCAGGATTTGCTGAAGGCGGAAAAGGAACGTACTGAATTGCTGACAGAGCAGTATCGGAAGGATACGGAGAGGCTGCGTGGACAGGTAGATGAACTTTCCGGTAAATGGGCAGAGACTGGTCGGGCACTGGCTACTTCACAGGCAGAGCGTCGCAACCTGGAAGAACGGCTGGAGAATCAGAAGGAAGAAGTGGAGAAATTGCGGAAGCAACTGAATACGGAGTTTGAGAATATGGCCAACCGGATTTTCCAGCAGAAGACGGAGGTATTTAACCGGCTTAGTTCAGAAACTTTGAGTAACTTGTTGAAACCTTTCGGAGAGAATTTGAAAGAATTCAAGCATCAGGTGGAAGAGGTGTACGATAAAGAATCCAAGCAGCGCTTTTCTTTGGAAGACCGTATCAAGGAACTGATGCAGTTGAACAAGCAGATTAGCGACGATGCCAACAACCTGACCCGCGCCTTGAAAGGAGATTCCAAGATGCAGGGAAACTGGGGTGAAATGATATTGGAGACTATTTTGGAAAATTCCGGTCTGAGGGAAGGGGAAGAATATTTCCGTCAGGAATTCTTGAAAGATGAACACGGTGAACCGCTCAAAAATGAATTGGGACAGCGGATGCAGCCTGATGTGTTAGTTGTATATCCGGATAACCGTCAGGTAATTATTGACTCTAAAGTATCGCTTACGGCATATGCGAGCTATGTAGCTTGTGAGGATGCCGTGCAACGCGAACAGTACTTGAAAGCACACTTAGCTTCTGTGAAAGCTCACATTGATGAGTTGAGCCGGAAGGATTATTCCAGCTACAATGTGTCTTCGTTGGATTTTGTGATGATGTTTGTGCCCAATGAACCGGCTTATCTGTTGGCATTGCAGGCCGATCCGGACATTTGGAATTATGCTTACCAGAAGAAGGTCGTATTGATTAGTCCGACCAACCTGATTGCAGCGCTTCGATTGGCATTGGATTTATGGAAACGGGAGTATCAGGTGAAAAATATTCAGGACATCATCAAGCGAGGAACGGTGCTTTATGAGAAACTGGTAGGGTTTACTGAGACTTTCGAAAAGATTGGAGATTCTTTACAGGCAGCTTCCACGGCCTACAAGAATGCGTTGGGGCAGCTTTCGCAGGGAAAGGGTAATCTGATTCGTCAGGCGGATATGCTGACGGAATTGGGCATCACTTCGAAAAAGAAGTTCTCCTCCCGTATCCGGCAGGAAGTCGACAAAGGTATTACACCGGTGACTCCTGCAAGAGATTTATTCTCGGAATCGGAAGAACAATAAAAATAATATAATAGAAAAGAGAAGCTCCATGAACTTGCGTTGAGTGTGCCATAGAGCTTCTTTTTTTCATATTGAGATTAAAGTCTTGCAACATATTGTTGGCTGGATTTTCCATTATGTGTATTGAAGGATAAGGGGAAAGTGTCAGAATTGACAGCGGAACAGCCATTCTTGTCAGTCTGCTCATGCCAGAATGTCAGTCTTTTGTTTTGGCACGCTTTTCGCAGAAAGATAGGTGCTTTAACGCATTTGATAAACGATAAAATATAAACTAAATTATAGCATTATGAACATTAAACCATTAGCAGACAGAGTCCTGATTCTTCCGGCTCCTGCAGAAGAAAAAACAATCGGTGGTATCATTATTCCTGACACAGCGAAAGAAAAACCGTTGCAGGGTGAAGTAGTGGCAGTTGGCCATGGCACTAAAGACGAAGAAATGGTCTTGAAAGTAGGTGATACTGTATTGTATGGTAAATATTCTGGTACTGAAATCGAATACGAAGGTGTGAAGTATTTGATGATGCGTCAGAGCGATGTACTGGCAGTTTTGGGATAATTTAGGTAATTAACGAATTTAAGATTAGAAAGGAAATTCACTATGGCAAAAGATATTCTCTTCAACATTGACGCTCGCGATCAGTTGAAAAAAGGTGTAGACGAACTGGCTAATGCAGTGAAAGTAACACTGGGCCCGAAAGGTCGTAATGTAATCATCGAAAAGAAATTCGGTGCTCCTCACATTACAAAGGATGGTGTAACTGTAGCAAAAGAAGTGGAATTGAGCGATCCGTTCCAAAATACAGGTGCTCAGCTGGTAAAATCTGTAGCTTCTAAGACGGGTGATGATGCGGGTGACGGTACAACTACTGCTACTGTATTGGCTCAGTCAATCGTAGGTGTTGGTTTGAAGAACGTAACTGCCGGTGCAAATCCGATGGATTTGAAACGTGGTATTGATAAGGCTGTGGCAAAGGTTGTGGAATCTATCAAGGCTCAGTCTGAAACAGTAGGTGATGACTACGATAAGATTGAACAGGTTGCTACAATTTCTGCAAACAATGATCCGGTTATCGGTAAGTTGATTGCAGATGCAATGCGCAAAGTTTCTAAAGACGGTGTCATCACTATCGAAGAAGCTAAGGGTACAGATACTACAATCGGCGTGGTAGAAGGTATGCAGTTTGACCGTGGTTACTTGTCTGCTTACTTTGTAACTGATACTGAAAAGATGGAATGCGTGATGGAACATCCGTATATCCTGATTTACGATAAGAAAATTTCTAACTTGAAAGATTTCTTGCCTATCCTGGAACCGGCTGTACAGAGCGGACGTCCTTTGTTGGTTATCGCAGAAGATGTAGACAGCGAAGCGTTGACTACTTTGGTAGTTAACCGTCTGCGTGGTCAGTTGAAGATTTGTGCTGTGAAGGCTCCGGGCTTCGGCGACCGTCGTAAGGCTATGCTGGAAGATATTGCCGTATTGACTGGCGGTGTAGTTATCAGTGAAGAAAAAGGTTTGAAACTGGAACAGGCCACACTCGAAATGTTGGGTACTTGCGACAAGGTAACTGTTTCTAAGGAAAACACTACTATCGTAAACGGTGCAGGTCAGAAAGAATTGATTCAGGAACGTATCAACCAGATTAAGGCTGAAATCAAGAACTCTACTTCTGACTACGATAAGGAAAAATTGCAGGAACGTCTGGCTAAACTGTCAGGTGGTGTAGCAGTTCTTTACGTAGGTGCTGCCAGCGAAGTGGAAATGAAGGAAAAGAAAGACCGTGTAGATGATGCTTTGTGTGCAACTCGTGCCGCTATCGAAGAAGGTATCGTACCGGGTGGTGGTGTAACTTACATCCGTGCCATCGATGCATTGGAAGGCTTGAAAGGTGACAATGCAGATGAAACTACAGGTATCGAAATTATCAAGCGTGCCATCGAAGAACCGCTTCGTCAGATTGTAGCTAACGCTGGTAAGGAAGGTGCAGTTGTAGTACAGAAAGTACGTGAAGGTAAAGGTGACTTCGGTTACAATGCTCGTACAGATGTATACGAACACTTGCATGCTGCCGGTGTAGTTGATCCTGCAAAAGTTACTCGTGTAGCATTGGAAAATGCCGCTTCTATCGCAGGTATGTTCCTGACTACAGAATGTGTTATCGTAGAAAAGAAGGAAGAAAAACCTGAAATGCCGATGGCTGCTCCGGGAATGGGTGGCATGGGCGGTATGATGTAATCTTCCCCTTTCAGATATAAAGTAAATCCCAGTCGGAATTTCCGGCTGGGATTTTTTTGTGTTAGAGAGTAAGAGAGAATTAATTGTAGCCGTTATTTTGCTTGATTACTTCGTTTGACTCATCTATTACAGATTGTGGAATCGGGAGTAAATGATGCTTAGGTATTGTAAAACCAGCTACTACTTGAATATAATTAATTGCTTCATTTAATACTCTATAGTAAGGATATAAATTACCACTTCCATTAAGTCCTGTATGGCAGGTTTCTATCAGTTCATTTCCACCCAATGATTGTATAGGCTCCAACCACTCGAAAGACTCTCTTACAAAATTAAGTGCTTCAATGGTTTCTTGAGGATTACTATCCTTGGCACTAATAGCTAAAATCAGTTTGCTTTCTATATCAGCATAGCCATTTTGGATAGCACTTCGGATGTTTTCGTATGCATCAATATATTCTCCAGCTAACATGTGTACTTTCGCCAGTAGGAAGCTTGTTTCATTTTTTAATTCGTTAGGACAAGTTTCTCTATACTGTTTGAGATTTGAAATCAGTTGGTCTTTACTTTCATCGGCGGATATGAAGTTGCTTCCTGATTTGAACATTGTTCCGAAATAAGTATAAAGGTCTACTTTAATGCGATAGACACCAAGTTGAATTGTCTGTTTGGCAGTGGAGTTGTCAGCCAGTCCGTTCAGCAGTTTCTCTCCGGTTTCTAATGTGTTGAAAGCTGAGGTATAGTAAATATTTGCTAAGGCTTTCATGCTCTCGTCACTTTTGTATGGAGAGCCGCCGTAACCTGTGATGAGCTGCATCTCCATATTTAAGAGTTCATTGTTGTAACCTTTCAGGGCATTGTTCCATTCAGTCAGTGCGGTCTCTGTTTCATTGACAGCAATCATATAGCAGGTTTCAGTGAGGTTACTTTCTGGGCGTCCTTTATAATTTAAGTAGTAAATATAAGGCTCACCACTTACTTTATCTACTTCATTTATTTCTCCGTCTCCGTTGAGGTCAACATAGGATAAGTTTCCGTCTTCTGTCATTCCTGCGAGCAGGTATCCGTCAGCGAGATTGGAATGACCTTCTTTGTGGAGGGTGTAGGTCAGTGTGTCACAGTTGTGTGAAATTACAACTGTGCCTGTGGCATCAGTGGTGTATGTACCGATTTCAGCTCCCGTATTTCCGTTCTTTGCTGCAATGGTTACGTTTTCCAGCGGTTTATATTCTTTGTCTATGAGGTTTACTTTGATTGTAGTTTGATGCTTGTAAGTAACAGGTGCTTCTATCATAGGAATCACTTCAGGAACTACATACACATAGCTGTTTCCAGCTTTAATGGCATTTCCCTCAATCTTGACTCCATTGATCAGTACGTCATTTTCAGTACGTGTCACATAAAGTGTTTCGTTACTGATACTAGTCAGGGTACTGCCATCTGTTAAATCTTCTTTGGCATAGCGTCCTTTGGCGATGTGATTTTTGATGGAAACGGTATCCAATACGGTGGTACGGCTTGCGGTACTTGTATTTTTCACCGCAAAGACGGTCAGTTCGTCTTGTGTCAGGTCGGCTACATTCACTTTTTCCAGTATTTCTACGAACTGGCTGACTTCTGGATTGCTTTCTTTCAGTACTTCTACAATTTTTTGTACTTCTTCCTGTCCTTTGGAAGGAGGAGGTTCCGGAGTTGGGTTGTCTTCGTCACTACATGCATTCAGGAGGCATAAAGAGAAGATGCCTAACAAATAATAAGCTAATGTTTTCATGGTAGCAGATAATTTAGGTGAAACATAAAATAAAACAAAGCAATACTTATTTCAGCGGAATACTGAGGTAGCCTTTCGACAGGGCTTTAATAACCAGGTCGGTGGCATTCTTGGCCCCGAACTTCACCATCAGGTTTTTCCGGTGCCATTCTACTGTATTCTCTGAAATAAAGAGACATTCGGATATTTCGTGGGTACTCATGCCTTTGGCTATGGCCTTCAGTACATCCAGTTCCCGAATGGTAGGAGCAGAATCGAGGGTGTCGGGTGTATGCCCGATCTTATCTTTTTCTTTATAGAGTTTTTGGAATTGCGGACAATAGTATTTTTTCCCCTTTAAAACTGTCTGTAAGGCTTTTTGAATGTATTCTCCTGCAGAAGACTTGAATACCACGGCGTCAATGTCAGGGTGTTTCAGTTTGTTGACAATCCAGATTTCCTCGTGCATGGTGCTGACAATAATCTTTGCTTCCGGAGATTTCTGCTTAATCTGATGAATCAGTTCAAAACCGTCTATATCAGGCAGGTCCAAATCGATGATATACAGATGAATTGAATGCAGAGCGAGCAAACTGCCCAGTTGTGAACCTGTTTGGGCAGTATAGATATGTTCTATGCCTTCAGTCTGGAGAAGCAGGCTTTTTAGGCCTTCCAGCACAAGAGGATGGTCGTCTACGATGGCTACATTCAAATTCATGCAATACTTGTCTTTTTATTTGTTAACAAAAGTACGCAACCCTCTTGAGATAATGCCCACGGGAAGCCGTAGTTTTTCTATAGGAAAAGCGGAATAATGATTTGTATTTTTTCTGCTTCAACTGAAATGTGTCCTTTCATTGCCATCACTCTTTCTTTCATAGTTTGTAGCCCGATACCTTTTTCTGAGGTAGAGCTGAATTTCCCGTTGTGTGAAATGATGAGTTCCAGATTCGGAAGTTTCCACTCCAGTGTGAGATGGATTTCAGTGGGGAAGGCATGTTTGAGCGCATTACCGGTAGCCTCCTGAATGATGCGGTAGATGTTCAGGCAATAAGTTTCCGGAAGTACAGACCAGTCGCATTCTTCGGGAAGAGTGGTCAGGGTGACTTTGCATGACGCAGAGGTCATCCGTTCAGCATAGTTCTGTAATACTTGCTTTAAAGTCGTTTCTTGGAAGGTAGGAGGAAGCAGTTCGTGGGATACACGTCGGATGTTCTCCCGACTGGAACGCAGGAGTTCTTTCCACGATTCGTTGAGTGTGAAGGCATTCATCTCGAGTGCATACAGATCGTTGCAAACGCCGTCGTGGAGTTCTTTGGCCAGACGGTTGCGTTCTTTCTCGAGCTCTTTCAGGTAGGCACGTGTGGCATTCCGTTCCGTATCGCGTTGCAAGGTTTCGAATTCACGCTTTTGTGCTTCCGCTTCTCTTTTCTGCCGTTCGATACGGAGCTTTTGTTTTTGGATAAAGTAGAGTGAAACGAAGGCCATTATAGCCATCAGGATTAATAGAAACGTAATCTTCAATTGCAGATTCTGCTTTTCCTTTTGACGCTTTTCCTGTAGCTTCTGGTACTCCAGTTCCTTTTTCTGGGTTTCATATTTCACGGAAAGCTCTTCCAGCTGGCGACTTTTTTCTTGCACGAACAACGAATCGCTGAGTGCCTTGGCCAATTCCAGCGTGTGGTAGGCCTGTGGAAAGTCAGATAGTTCCTTGTAAACAAGATGAAGGTTGTTATACACGTCATATTGCAGGAACGGATAATTTTCGATGCCTGGCAGTTGCAGGATTTTCTGTGCAGTCTGAGTGGCAGCCTTCCATTCTTTACGGGTCTGCTGGACATAGAAAAGTACCTGATAGTAATTGACAAGTGCCATGGTCGAGTTGACCTTAGCGGCAAGTGCATTCGTTTGTTCTACCAGTTTCTGGATTTCTGAGGCAGATGCCTGGGTGCGGAACAAGGTCAGCAGGTAGTACGTGCGGGCACCAAGTTCCGTTTCGGGCTGTTGCAGTTGCAGGGATAGGGCAATGGCTTTAGACAAATAGGTTTTGGCGGCTTCGTATTCTTTTTGAGTGATGAAAATGGAAGAACAGACGGTATAAATCTGTGTGCGGAATGACTTATCCTGACATTTATCGGCCTGCTTAACCGCATCTAAGGCGTATTTTACTGCCTGAGCCGGATTTTTCATATCTAAGTAAACCGTAGCCAGGTTGTTGTATAATGTGGTAATTGTCTGTAAGTTGTCTTCGTTGTTTCCGGAAAGAAGAGGCGCATATTGCAGGGCTTTGTCGTAGACAGCAATTGCTTCGGTGAGTTTTCCGGACGAGCGCAGGTAGACTCCTTGTGAAGTGTAACATGACATCATGGCACAGGTATCCTTTTCTGTCATTGCAAGTTGAAGAGCTTGTTCGATAGCCCATAGGGCAGAATCTACCTTACCTGCCTGATAATAAGTATCGGCCGTTTCTGTCAGTTTTTCTACATCCGGCTTGGGAGTGACGGAAAAAAGAAAGCCGGGAATACACCATAACAAAATGAATAGGCGGTTTTTCATAGGCGGCTGTTATTATGTGTGGCTTTTGCAATGTAGCCAAAAAGTTTGGATTATTCTATAGTTTTGTGTATTTTCATCAAGTTTTTTACGAATTACTAAAAATAATATGGTATGACGAAAGAAGAATTGATGCGTAAGGCTATTGAGTTGTCAGTGAAGAATGTAGCTGAAGGTGGCGGTCCTTTTGGTGCTGTCATTGCAAAGAACGGTGAGATTGTAGCTACGGGAGTAAACCGTGTGACGCCGGATTGCGACCCGACCGCCCATGCAGAAGTAAGTGCCATCCGTGCGGCAGCTAAGAAACTGGGTACATTCGATTTGAGTGGTTGTGAGATATATACTTCTTGTGAACCATGTCCCATGTGCTTAGGTGCAATCTATTGGGCATATCTGGACCGTATGTATTATGGAAATAACAAGCACGATGCGGCAGCTATCGGCTTTGACGATGCCTTTATTTATGAGGAACTGGATTTGAAACCGGCGGAAAGACGTCTGCCCTCAGAAGTTTTGTTGCCGGAAGAAGCTATTCGGGCTTTTCAGGACTGGACTGAAAAAACGGATAAGGTGGAATACTAAAATGATTGGGTAATAAGGTTGTAATGCCTTTATATTTTTTATGTTTCCCACGGCGGAACCGTACGTTTTTCATACCGGAAACGTATGTTTTCGCTGTGGGAAACTTATGTTTTCCTTAGAGGAAACGTAATAAGGATAAGACTGTTTTACAGAAAAGTATGTAACGTTTTCTGTTTACTTTTGTTCTTGTTATTGCTGATTTAAAACTGTAGTGAATTCTCGTTCAAAATTGGGCGTAAAAACGTTTTTCCCTAAGTTTTGCCGGATTTCATCCAGTGGCCAGAAACGTCCTCCTGCCAATTCTTCACTGGGCGAGATAGGTCCGTCGAATACGGTCTTGTGCGAAAATACCAGTTCTTTTTCCCGGTCTGATTCAAATACATAATGTGTCAACAGCTGAGAAGTAAAATCGGAAATGCCGAGTTCCTCTCCGGCTTCCCGTTTCAGTGCCATTTCCACGCTTTCTCCCAGGTCTACATGTCCTCCTACGGAGGTATCCCATTTTCCCGGTTGGATGTCTTTCCATTCCGGACGTTTTTGCAGATACAATTCTCCTTTGCTGTTGAATACATGCAAGTGGACTACCGGATGCAGCAGCTTGCTGCCGTTGTGGCATTCTCCTCGGGTAGCGGCACCTGTGATGTTTCCTTCTTCGTCTACGATGGGAAACATTTCTTCGCTATTGTCTGTCATTGTTTCTTCTGTTTGGGGTTAGGGGATAAGTAAAGATGAATCTCCGTAGCTCAGGAAGCGGAAATCATGCGCCAGCGCGTAATCGTAAATGGGACGCCAGTTTCCTTTCACAAAAGCAGAAACCAGTAACAACAGGGTGCTTTGTGGCTGGTGGAAGTTGGTAACCATTTTCTTGACGATGTGGTAATTGTATCCCGGTGCAATGATAATCTGTGTACTGGTGTGCAGGGCATCGAGCTGGTTCCGGTCCATGTAGTCGAGTATCTGTTGCAGAGCTTCTGTGGTACTTAACTCCGGATGAGTTTCGTAGGGTTGCCATTGCTGTACGTGCAGTTCCTGCTGGCTGGCATCGGGGTGCTGTGACAAAGTGACACCGATGTAGTAAAGGCTCTCCAGTGTACGGACAGAAGTAGTTCCTACCGCCACGGCTTCACCTCCATGTGCCAGGAGCTTCTCTATGGTTCCACGGTTTACGGAGATATATTCCGTATGCATTTCGTGGCCTTCTATTTCTTCACTTTTCACCGGTTTGAAAGTGCCAGCTCCGACGTGAAGGGTGACTTCTTCCAAATCCACTCCTTTTTCTTTGAGAGCGTTCAATACGTGTTCCGTGAAATGCAGACCGGCAGTCGGGGCGGCTACGGAACCTTTTATCTTCGAGTAGACGGTCTGGTAAGTTTCCTTGTCGCTTTCCTGTGTTTCTCTGTTCAGGTAGGGAGGAATGGGCAGCTCACCGAAGAACTCCAGAATGTCGGCAAAGGTTACTTCCGGATTGTCCCAGGTGAAATCAATCCAGTGGCTGGTGCCGTGACATTCTCCACGGGTAGCAGTCAGCGTCAGTGTCTTTCCCTTTACTGTCATTTCCTTGTGCAGAGGGCCTTCTTTCCATTTCTTCAGGTTGCCAATCATGCAGAGCCAGGCCGCATGCTGGGTTTGCTGGAAGTTGAGTACATAGTCGTTGGGTTCGATAGGCTCCAGGCAGAAAATTTCAATCAGCGCGCCGGTTTCCTTGCGGAAGTGCAGACGTGCCTGAATGACTTTCGTGTTGTTGAAAATCATGAGGGTACCGGGCTCCAGGTAGTCCGGAAGGGAGGTGAAATGTGTTTCACTGATTTGTCCGTGCTGATACACCAGCAGCTTGGACTGGTCGCGGACCGGCAGCGGAAATTTAGCGATGCGTTCATCCGGAAGCGGATAGTTGTAGTCGCTAATCTTTATATGTTTTGTTTCTTCCATGTCGTTTATTTTTTTTGCAAAAGTACAACAAATAGCAGAATCCTCCTAACATAATAATTTTTTCGTGGACTTCCTTTTGCAGACTGCTGAATAATTTCCATATTCCGTGGAAAGTCGTTACATTTGTGAGTGTAATAAATTGAAGACAGATTATGAAAATAGGAGATAAAGTACGCTTCCTGAGTGAAGTAGGTGGTGGCATTGTCCGGGGATTTCAAGGAAAGGACATTGCTTTGGTGGAAGGAGAAGATGGTTTTGAAATTCCTATGCTGATTAGGGAATGTGTGGTGATACAGACCGACGATTATAACATCCCGTTGAAATCTACAGCCAAGCCTTCTGCACCGGAAGTTGAAGAAGAAGAGGAGGAAGAAGAAAAGCCGATAACTTATCGGGCACCCGAAATACGTGGAAATGACGTACTGAATGTGTTTCTGGCTTATGTGCCGCAGGATGTGAAGGCCATATCCTCTACTGCGTTTGATGCCTATCTGGTGAATGACAGTAACTATTTTATTGATTATTTGTATCTTTCGGCAGAGGGCAAGAGCTGGACCTTACGCAGTCGGGGAACGGTGAAACCGAACATGAAGATGCACCTGGAAGAATTTGAAAAGAGTGCATTGAATGGCATGGAGCGTGTGGCTGTACAGCTTCTGGCTTACAAGGATGACCGTACCTTCTTGCTGAAACAGGCAGTGAATCAGGAGTTGCGCATTGATACGGTGAAGTTTTACAAGTTGCATACTTTCCAGTCTTCCGACTTTTTTGAGGAACCGGCCTTGATTTATGAGATTGTCAAGGATGATGAAGCGGTAAAGCAGGTATATGTTTCGGCTGACGACATCAAGAATGCGCTGTTGCAGAAGAACGTGCAGGACGTACCGGCGAAGTTGCAGAAAAAGCAGCATGTGGTAAAGAATGAAATTGTGGAGGTCGACCTGCATATCCATGAACTACTGGATGACACTACCGGTATGGGAAATGCCGAAATGCTGAATTATCAGCTGGATGTGTTCCGAAAGACATTGGAGGAATACAAGCAGAAGAAAGGGCAGCGGATTGTGTTTATTCACGGTAAAGGAGATGGTGTATTGCGTCGGGCTATCTTGGATGAACTGAAACGCAAATACAAGACTTATCAATGGCAGGATGCATCTTTCCGTGAATACGGTTTCGGAGCTACAATGGTTACAATACATTAAAAGATATGGGAACGTTAAAAGAAATGCTGTCGGCCGACCGTTTTGCGGCTGAGGCTGGAGTGGAATTACTGGAAATCAGTCCGGGATATGCCAAAGCCCGGATGAAGGTGACTGAAAAGCATTTGAACGCCGGAGGAGTTTGTCAGGGAGGTGCATTGTTTACATTGGCTGATTTGGCATTTGCCGCTGTGGCCAATAGCCGTGGACGTCTGACTTTGTCACTGAATGCCAATATCACTTTTCTGCGTGCGATCAGTGAAGGGTATGTGTATGCGGAGGCTACCGAGACGTTCAATCATGGGAGGGTACCTTTCATTGAAGTGCGTCTGGTGGATGAGCAACAACAGTTGATTGCGGTACTGACCAGTTCCGGATACCGGAAAAGCGAAGAATTGAATATAGACGAACTGGAATAAATTGCGGCGTATAAAAGAATGTATCAAACGGAGAATGCGCGTTACTGAAATGGGCATTCTCCGTTTGTGTTTTAGGTTAGATTTGTTCAAGGGCCTGACTCAGGTCGGCAAGCAAATCTTCAATGTGCTCGGTTCCGATGGAAAGACGGATGGTAGACTGTGTGATGCCTTGTTCTGTCAGTTCCTGGTCGTTGAGCTGGGAGTGCGTCGTACTGGCCGGATGGATGACCAGCGATTTGACATCGGCTACATTGGCCAGCAGGGAGAATATCTCCAGGTGGTCGATAAAGCGGTGTGCTTCCGTACGTCCACCCTGAATTTCAAACGTGAAGATGGAGCCGGCACCTTTTGGGAAATATTTCTGATAGAGGGCCGGGGAAGTGTGCTCAGGAAGTGACGGATGGTTGACCTTTTTCACTTTAGGATGGTGCTGCAGGAAATCTACTACCTTCAGCGCATTCTCTACGTGGCGCTCCACTCTGAGCGAGAGGGTTTCCAGGCCTTGCAGAAGGAGGAAGGCATTGAACGGACTGATGGCGGCTCCGGTATCGCGCAACAGAATAGCACGTATTCGGGTGATATAGGCCGCAGGACCTGCCACATCGGCAAAGCAAAGTCCGTGATAACATGGGTCGGGACTTGTCAGTTGGGGAAATTTACCGGAAGCTTTCCAGTCGAATTTGCCGGAATCTACAATGATACCTCCTAATGACGTGCCGTGTCCTCCGATAAACTTCGTGGCAGAATGTATGACGATGTCGGCACCATGTTCAATGGGGCGCAGCAGATAAGGAGTAGCAAATGTGTTGTCAATCAGTAAAGGAATCTGATGACGGTGAGCTATTTCTGCAATGCGGGCAATGTCGACAAGCGTGCAATTCGGATTTCCCAGACTTTCAATGAATATCGCCTTAGTATTGGGCTGGATGGCCTGTTCCACGTTTGCCGGTTCTTCTGCGTCTACAAAAGTGGTGTGTATCCCACGGCTGGGGAAAGTATGTGCCAGCAGGTTGTAAGTTCCCCCATAAATGGTACGGGCCGCTACAATATGGTCACCGGTGCGCGTAATATTTTCAAACGCATAACTGATGGCGGCCGCTCCGGAGGCCACGGCCAAGGCAGCTACTCCTCCTTCCAATGCAGCGACTCGCTGTTCCAGTACACTTTGGGTGGGATTGGTCAGTCGGCCATAGATGTTTCCGCTATCTTCCAGACTGAAACGGGCTGCGGCATGGGCCGAGTCATGAAAGACGTACGAGGTCGTCTGATAGATGGGGACTGCTCGTGCATCGGTCGTCGGATCGGGATTTTCTTGTCCCACATGTAACTGGAGGGTTTCGAAGTGTAGCTTGGTTCTATCCATAGTCGTAAGTGTGTAAAAGTGATTAAATGATACTGCAAAAGTAGTTTATATGGTTATATCGTCCAATATTTGCTGAAAATATGGAGAATTGTTCTATGTAATGATGGCTTAAAAGAAAAAACTTGTAGATTTGCTGTCGTAAAACAATTCATAATAGAATAATATTCTTATGACAGAAAAACTGGATAAAGTGGATTTGCAGATTCTCCGTACGTTGCAGGAGAATGCCCGGTTGACCACTAAAGAGCTGGCGGCACAGGTCAGTCTGTCGTCTACTCCCGTATTTGAACGGTTGAAAAGACTGGAGAGGGAAGGATACATCAAGAAGTACATTGCCGTGCTGGATGCCGACAAACTGAATCAGGGATTTGTGGTATTCTGTAATGTCAAATTGCGTCGGATGAATAAAGATATAGCGATGGAGTTCACCCGTATCATTCAGAACATTCCGGAAGTGACGGAGTGCTACAACATTTCCGGCAGTTACGATTATCTGCTGAAGATCCATGCCCCGAACATGAAATATTATCAGGAGTTTATTATTAATGTCCTGGGAACAATTGATAGTCTGGGTTCGCTGGAAAGTATGTTTGTCATGGATGAAGTGAAACATGATTATGGACTGCACATATAGGAGCACAAATTCATTTTCTGTGTATTTATTCCATAAACAGGATAAAACATAGAATATTATTCTAATTCTATCCGTCTTTAATGGGAAAAACAGTCCGTTTTTTCTAAATATCTTCCGATTGTTGGTGGATAGCACTTTTGCTTGTATCTTTGCCGACAAATTATACAAATGCACTATGAAAGTAATAGATTTGATAAAGAATAGTAAGGAACCCGTGTTTTCCTTTGAGATTTTGCCACCGTTAAAGGGAAACAGTATACAAAAAGTATATCACATCATTGATAAGTTGAGGGAGTTCGACCCTAAATACATCAACATCACTTCACATCACAGTGAGATAGTGTATTTGCCGCAGCCCGATGGAAACCTGAAGAAGACTACGGTACGTAAGCGCCCCGGAACGGTAGCCATCGCCGCCGCCATTCAGAATAAGTATGGCATTCAGGCGGTGCCTCATATCATCTGTAAGGGATTTACGAAGGAGGAAACGGAATATGCCTTGCTCGACCTGAATTTCTTAGGCATTAACAACTTGTTGCTGCTGAGAGGAGATTCCAAGCCGCTGGACATTGCAGAAAAAGATTTGTGTCTGTACCATGAGCATGCCACTGATTTACAGGAACAGGTAAACCGTTTCAATCAGGGCATTGGACTGGATGGCTCCAAGATAGAAGGAATTGAAACTCCTTTCTCTTACGGTATGGCTTGTTATCCGGAAAAGCATGAAGAAGCTCCCAATATGGAGTCCGACCTGTTCTACTTGAAAGAAAAGGTACGCAACGGAGCCGATTATGTGGTGACACAGATGTTTTTCGATAACGAGAAATACTATGCTTTCGTAGAACGTTGCCGTCAGGAAGGTATTGACATGCCCATTATTCCGGGAATCAAGCCTGTGGTATTTAAGAATCAGTTGAATGTATTGCCTAAAGTGTTCCGCACAGACATTCCTGAAGCCTTTGCTTCTGAACTTCGTAAATGTACGACGGATGAAGAAGTGAAAGCAGTAGGCGTGGAATGGTGCAAGGCACAGTGTAAGGATTTGCTGGCACATGGAGTTCCGGGCCTGCACTTTTACACATTCATGGCATCCGACAGTGTATATAAGGTAGCCAAAGAGGTGTATTAACCTCTTTGACTTTTTACATCGCAATCCTTCTTAACCGGATACGCAGGTTGAATAATTCAGCATCTGTGTGCGGGGAAGAGGGATTGTGTGGTTTTATAGTGAGGCTATGCTCTTTTCTGTTCACCGCATCCGGTATGATGAAATCCTGACGGTAGGCTTTCTGTTCCTCTGCAGGACGCAACAGATAAGCCGCTTTGTCTTCAAAACGGTTATAGCTGCGGAGGATTACCTGATTCTTTCCTTTTTTGAGTGGAAGAATCACTTTTTCCGTACGGAACTTCGTGCGATACGGATTCAGATGCTTGGCTATGAGTTTTCCGTTCAGGTAGACTTCCATTCCATTTCCGGCACCAATTTCCGCCAGAATATGCTGTGAACGCGGAGAGTCTATTTCTCGCATCACATAATAACTGGATAGAATCGGGCAGGAAACCTTGTCACTGTCTTTATCTGTTTTGGTCCATGATTTACTGGAGACAGGTGCGTGCTGTAAGTCGGCGTCCAGTTTCTCTGCCGAATGGAACACTCCGCTGCCGGGGCCACATACGTAAGTTTCTCCCCAGGTAGTACCTGAAGAAGCCGTTTCTTTTATCTCTTTTCCTTTATCCAGTGTTACGGAGTAGGTCTTTCCATCCAATATCAGGTCTATTTCTCTTCCTGCTTCCTGTGAAGTGTAGATAATCTCCAATTGTTTCAACAGAAGTTGTTCGAAATTCCAGCTGTAGCCCGTAATGCTGCGGTAGTTCGTATAGTAGTCAAAGCAGGAGTAGCTGTATTGCGGCGTAGCGTTACGCGGAGTAAGTACGGCATTTCTGATGGTCTTTCCAGGGAACGGTTCAATCTTTTTATCGAAGGAAAGAGTCAATACGTGTATTTGTTTGTCCTTGTAGGCTGAGGCCGGTACGGTCAATACTACCTCGTCACCGTATTGCAGGTAAGTAGCCATTTTCCCGTCTCCTTTCTGCAGAAGATAGCCCGGCATTTGCAACGTAATTTTTCCATCTGTCGGATATTTTCCGGAGAGAAACAAGTACAGGTGATTGTCTTTGCGTGTTACTTCTCCCCATGTAAACTCTTCCTGGAAAGGAGAAGCCTCCGTCTGATATACAGCGTAACCATAGCGGGAAAGCCAATCACCCACCTGTTCCAACACTTCTTTTTCAAAGTCAACTACTGCTCCGTTTCCTTTCGGACCGATGTTCAGCAGGTAGTTTCCTCCTCTGGAAACCACATTAATCAGGCTTTGAGTTTTTTCGCGAACTTTGCTTTCTATGCTTCCGCGGTCCTGCCATGCTCTGTATCCCCAGGTCTCATCGAACATGGATGCGGCACTTTGCCAGGGAGCATGAAGGGTTTTATCCGGATAGTCATTGTCGGCCATTACGCAGAAATCATACTGGTCGTTGCCCAAGCGTCCGCTCACCATGCAGTCGGGCTGGTATTGGTGTACGAGTTCATACAATTCCTTACTTTGTGCAGGAGTATTTGCTCCCATGTCAAACCAGAGTTCGGAAATTTTTCCATAATTGGTCAGGAGCTCCTTCAGTTGGGCTTTCGAAAAAGCATGGTGTGCTTCTGTAATGAAGTCGGCATTATGAGGAGACATGGGCGATGCATATGGATAGTGCCAGTCGATAAGCGAATAGTACAGTCCGAACCGCAGTCCATGACGGCGGGCAGCTTCCGACATTTCTTTCACAAAATCCCGTTTGCATGGAGTCGCATCGTATGAGTTGAAAGAAGTGGTGGCCGTTTTGAACAGGCAGAAGCCGTCATGATGTTTGCTGGTCAAGATAATGGAATGCATTCCCGCCTTTTTTGCCAGTACGGCAATGGAGTCAGCATTAAATTGTGTCGGATTAAACTGGCTGGCAATTTTTTCGTAGTCTTTCTTGGAAATTGGGGCAAAAGCCTGAATCTGTTCACTGTATCCATTCCGTACCTGTTTACCCTGCCATACTCCGCCTAATTGTGAGTAAAGTCCGAAGTGGATAAACATGGAATATTTGTCTCCGTGCCATTGGCGGAAAGCTTCTTGAGATACCTGGCCTTTTGCTCCCAGGCCTATCACACACATCAATAGAATGATTAACAGTTTTTTCATGGCTTCTTATTTATGCTCTTTAAGAGCAAAGATAACGAGTTCTTTGTTTTTATACCGCTTTTTTATGTAATTTTGCAGCCGATTTAAAAACCATTAAAAGTACGTTAAATTAAAATGAAAAAATTATTTCTTTTTGCGTTTATTCTTCTGTCTGTATGCGCAGGAAAAGTGATGGCTCAGAACATTCAGTTGCATTATGACCTTGGTCGTGCCTTGTATAAATCATTGGACGAACGTCCGTGGGTAACTACAACGGTTGAGATGTTCAAGGCAGACAAGTGGGGTAGCACTTATTTCTTTGTCGATATGGATTATACAGACAAAGGAGTGTCATCTGCTTATTGGGAAATCAGCCGTGAACTGAAATTCTGGAAGGCTCCTGTTTCTGCACATGTAGAATACAACGGAGGTCTGAATTATATCAACAATGCCTTCCTGGGAGGTGCTACCTATTCATGGAACAGCAGTGATTTTTCCAAGGTATTCGGCGTACAGGTGCTGTATAAATATATTCAGAAGAATGAGAAACCGCATAACTTTCAGTTGACAGGTACATGGACCCTGAATTTCTGCAAAGAAAAATTTACTTTCAGCGGATTTGCAGATTTCTGGCGTGAAAAACATACGGATGTAGATGGAAACAACCACGACTTTGTATTCATCAGTGAACCGCAGTTCTGGGTAAACCTGAATAAGTTCAAGCATGTAAACAAAGACTTGAACCTGAGTGTAGGTACAGAATGGGAATTGAGTACGGATTTTGCCGACCGTAACGGGTTCTATTTTATCCCGACGCTGGCCATGAAGTGGTCTTTCTAAACCAGTTGAATATTTAAAGCGATTATAAAATGAAAATGCTGGAAAAATTATTCGGTTTTAACCCTCGTGAGACGCGTGTACGTACGGAAATCTTGGCCGGAATCACGACCTTCCTGACCATGGCCTATATTTTGGCTGTCAATCCCAACATTCTGGCAGCTACAGGCATGGATAAGGGAGCGCTTTTCACGACAACAGTCATCGCTTCGGCTTTTGCTACGCTGTTGATGGCCTTTTATGCCAAATTGCCTTTCGGACTGGCACCGGGAATGGGGTTGAATGCGTTTTTTGCCTATACCGTTTGTCTTACGCTGGGCTATACCTGGCAGTTTGCTCTGACGGCTGTACTTTTGGAAGGAATCATATTCATTCTGCTGACGGTTACCAATTTGCGTGAAAAAATCGTAGATGCACTGCCCTTGAGCCTTCGCAATGCCATTGGTGCAGGTATCGGTTTGTTCATTGCATTCATCGGTTTGCAGAATGCCGGTATCATTGTGAATAACGATGCGACTTTGATTTCATTGGGAAATATTACTTCCGGTTCGGCCTTGCTGGGCATTATCGGCCTGCTGATTACTTCCATCTTGCTGGTGAAGAAAGTCCGTGGAGCCTTGCTGATAGGAATCTTGCTGACGACTGTCATCGGTATTCCTATGGGATTGACGCATCTGGATGGTGTGTTGAGCACTCCTCCTTCTATCGAACCCATTTTCTTCCAGTTCCAGTGGGAGCATATTTTTACAAAGGAAATGGTGATTGTAGTGTTTACTTTCCTGTTTGTAGATATGTTTGATACCATCGGCACGTTGGTCGGAGTGACTACAAAGGCCGGAATGGTGACAAAAGATGGAAAGATTCCTCACCTGAAGCAAGCCTTTTTGGTGGATGCCATCGGAACAACAGCCGGTGCCATGCTGGGTACCAGTACCATTACCACCTTCGTGGAAAGTGCTTCTGGAGTGGGTGAAGGCGGACGTAGTGGACTGACTTCCTTTGTTACAGCAGTGTGCTTCCTTCTGTCATTGTTTTTGGCTCCGTTCTTTTTGGCAGTACCGGGTGCGGCTACGGCTCCCGTATTGATTCTGGTAGGTCTGATGATGATGTCTTCTGTGAAGAAAGTAGATTTTATGGATTACTCAGAAGCCATTCCGGCGTTTATCTGTATCATTTTCATGCCTTTGGCTTACAGCATCTCCGATGGAATCGTGTTGGGAATGATTAGCTACGTCTTGATTAATCTGTTGTGTGGACATACCAAGAAGCTTACACCGGCCATGTATATTCTGGCCTTCATCTTTGTCTTTAAGTTCTTCCTGTAAGCTTTTCATTCTATTGGGAATTGTTGCGGAAATGTCTGAGTGGTTACTGCGGGCATTTCCGTTTTTTTCTCCCCTCAGGCCGTTTTTTCTTGTCTTTCAAAACGCACTTGCGTTTAAGATCAAACGTCCTTGCGTTTTACTTCAAATGCACTTGCGTTTCAAGTCAAACGTACTTGCGTTTCAGGTCAAACGTACTTGCGTTTTTCTTTCCTGCTTTTTATGCAGAAAATTGGAACAATTTTCTTTACTTTGAATGAAATTGATAACTTTGTGAAACTTATATCTTTTAAATGTTCAATTTTTAATAAGTAACGACATGAATGATTCTTTTTTGGAAACACGACAGGTCATAAAACGTTATGCCAACCATACGGCGCTGGATGGAGTAAGCATCACGGTGCCCGAAGGACAGGTATTTGGTTTGCTGGGGCCCAATGGGGCAGGAAAGACCACGCTGATTCGTATTATCAACCGTATTACAGCTCCCGATGCCGGTGAGGTGTGGTTTGACGGACGACTTTCACGCCCGGAAGATATTTATTCCATTGGCTATCTTCCTGAAGAACGTGGACTTTACAAAAAAATGAAGGTGGGTGAACAGGCCATCTATCTGGCACAGTTGAAAGGATTAAGCCGTCAGGAGTCTAAGAAAAGACTAACCGACTGGTTTGAGCGTTTTGAAATCATGCCTTGGTGGAACAAGAAGCTGGAGGAACTTTCCAAAGGTATGCAACAGAAAGTGCAGTTTGTCATTACCGTGTTGCATCGTCCCCGCCTGCTGATTTTCGACGAACCGTTTTCAGGCTTTGACCCGGTAAATGCGGAACTGCTGAAAAGAGAAATCCTGAAATTGAAAGACGAAGGACATACCATTATCTTCTCTACGCACAACATGGCTTCTGTAGAAGAAATCTGCGACCATATTGCACTGATTAATCATTCAAAAGTGGTGCTGCAGGGAGCGGTAACGGACATTCGTTCACGTTATAAAAGTAATCAGTATGAGCTGACAATGCAGTCTTCGAAGCCTTTGCAGAATTCGGATGCCTTTGAAATTGTCAGTAGTGAGGTGCAGGATGAGCAGACGGTAAACTATAAACTGCGGAAGCTCACTTCCATTTCCAATTCTAAGTTATTGTCACTTGTAGGTGCGCAGGGCGAAATTTGCAAGTTTACCGAATGTATCCCTTCCATGAACGATATCTTTATCCGTACGGTAGAGGGGAAAATCTAATCAAAAAAACTTTCAGCTATGAACAAGACATGGATTATTATTCAGCGTGAATTCATAAACCGGGTAAGCAAAAAGTCGTTTATCCTGCTTACCATATTGATGCCGTTCATTTTTGCGGCACTTATTTTTGTCCCGTTGTGGTTGTCTACGGTCAAGGGTGGAGACCAGAAACAGGTAGCCGTTATTGATGCCACCATGAAATACCTTCCCCAATTTAAAGACGATGAATCCTGGCATTTTGTAGGAGTTCCTCAGATGGAAGCCTCTTTTCGAAGTGACTCCACACAGTTTGATGCCGTGGTAGAAATCAAGGCCGACCTGGCTGAACATCCGGAGGCCGTAACGATTTATTCGCGGAAAGAAGTGCCCAACAGTCTTTCGCGCCTGGTAAGTGAGACGCTTGACGAGCAGGTGCGTCAGGACAAGCTGCTGCATTATGACATTCCGCAGTTGCCTTCCATCATGCAGGATGTGAACCGCAAGTTGAATATCCGCACGGTAAAATGGGGAGAAGACGGGAGCGAAAGTGAATCCAATGCAGGAGCGGCTATGGCAGCCGGTATGGTACTGACTTTGCTGATTTACATGTTTGTGATGTCATACGGAGGTATGGTGATGCAGAGTGTGATGGAAGAAAAGACCAACCGTATTGTAGAAGTCATTGTTTCTTCTGTTAAGCCCTTTCAGTTGATGATTGGAAAAATTATCGGTATCGGACTGGTCGGTGTGGCACAGCTGGCTATCTGGGCGGTGTTGATTATCGTATTGTTGGCTGTAGCCGGGGGAATCTCCGGTAGCTCTCCCGAACTGATGGGAGGAGCATCTGGTTTGCTGGCTACTCTTCAGGGACTGAATCTGGCCAAGATGGGAGGACTCTTTGTATTGAACTTTATCGGAGGGTACCTGGTGTATGCATCCATATTTGCAGCTATTGGTGCGGCTATCAACGGGCAGGAAGACTCTCAGCAGTTTATGATGCCGATTGTTCTTCTGTTGATTTTTGCCCTCTATGCAGGTATCTACAGCTCTGATAACCCCGACGGACCGTTGGCTATCTGGTGCTCTATGATTCCGTTTACTTCACCTATTGTTATGATGGTACGTCTGCCTTTCGATGTACCGGTGTGGGAAACGATGTTGTCTGTAGTTATTTTGTACGTTGCTGCGTTCGGCATGATTTGGATAGCCGGAAAGATTTATCGGGTAGGTATCCTGATGTATGGTAAGAAACCTTCTTTCAAGGAAATGATTCGCTGGATTACGTATAAATGATTTCAGTACTTCCAGGGCAGTACTGTAGTACTGTTAAGGAAGTACTGCAGTACTTTGGGAGAAGTACTATAGTACTGCTTAGGAAGTACTGGCATTGTCTGAAAGGCTGGAAAAGAGGTACTTTCAGATTAAGTTGAAAAGATACTGGAGAGAAAATAAAAAAACAGAGGCATCTCAAGATTTGAGACGCCTCTGTTTTTTTATAGAAATTCTTCTTTTATTCCTCTTCTGCTTCTAACAGCAGTTCCATTACCTGGCAGGCTGATTTAGCCACAGAAGTACCCGGCCCAAAGATAGCCATTACACCGGCTTTATACAAGAAATCGTAGTCCTGTGCCGGGATGACACCACCTGCAAAGACCAGAATATCTTCGCGGCCCAGACGTTTCAATTCGGCAATGATTTGCGGAATCAATGTCTTGTGTCCGGCTGCCAATGAAGAAACTCCCACTGCATGAACGTCGTTTTCTACAGCTTCGCGAGCGGCTTCTTCCGGAGTCTGGAACAACGGTCCCATATCCACGTCGAAACCACAGTCAGCAAATCCGGTAGCTACTACCTTGGCACCACGGTCGTGTCCGTCCTGTCCCATCTTGGCAATCATGACACGCGGACGACGGCCTTCTTTCTTCGCAAATTCTTCGGTCAGTTCGCAAGCCCGTGCGAAATCTGCATCCTTTTTACTTTCTGATGAATACACGCCTGATATTGTTCTGATAATTGCTTTATAACGTCCTACGACTTTTTCGCAGGCGTCAGATATTTCTCCCAATGTGGCACGTACGCGAGCGGCTTCTACGGCCAATTCCAGCAAGTTGCCCTTGCCAGTGCGTACGCATTCCGTAATAGCTTCCAATGCTTTGTCCACTTCAGCCTGGTTACGGCCTTCTTTCAGGCGACGCAGGTTCTCAATCTGTTCCTGACGTACAGCAGTGTTGTCCACTTCCAGAATATCAATCGGGTCTTCTTTTTCCAGACGATACTTGTTTGTACCCACGATAGTCTGTTCACCCGAGTCGATACGAGCCTGAGTACGTGCAGCAGCTTCTTCGATACGCATTTTAGGAATACCGGTTTCGATGGCTTTGGCCATACCGCCCAGTTTCTCGATTTCCTGAATGTGTTCCCAAGCCTTGTGAGCCAGTTCGTTGGTCAATGCTTCTACGTAGTAAGAACCGCCCCATGGGTCTACATTCTTACAAATCTGCGTTTCTTCCTGAATGTAAATCTGAGTATTACGTGCAATACGTGCCGAGAAGTCGGTCGGAAGGGCAATAGCTTCGTCCAATGCGTTGGTATGCAGTGACTGCGTGTGTCCCAATGCGGCAGCCATGGCTTCGATACAAGTACGCCCTACGTTGTTGAACGGGTCCTGTTCGGTCAGTGACCATCCGGAAGTCTGTGAGTGTGTACGCAGTGCCAGTGATTTCGGGTTCTTCGGATTGAACTGTTTTACAATCTTGGCCCACAGCATACGTGCGGCACGCATCTTGGCGATTTCCATGAAGTGGTTCATACCGATGGCCCAGAAGAACGACAGACGCGGAGCAAAAGCGTCAATGTCAATGCCAGCAGCCACTCCCGCACGAAGGTATTCCAATCCGTCGGCCAGTGTATAAGCCAGTTCAATGTCGGCAGTGGCACCCGCTTCCTGCATGTGGTATCCTGAAATAGAGATAGAGTTGAATTTCGGCATCTTCTGAGAAGTATATTCAAAGATGTCAGAAATAATCTTCATGGAGAAGGCAGGCGGATAAATATAGGTGTTACGCACCATGAACTCTTTCAGAATGTCGTTCTGGATGGTTCCGGCCATTTCCTCCAGTTTGGCACCCTGTTCCAGTCCGGCATTGATATAGAATGCCATGACAGGAAGTACCGCACCGTTCATGGTCATGGAAACAGACATTTTGTTTAAAGGAATACCGTCGAAAAGCACTTTCATATTTTCCAGTGAACAGATAGATACACCGGCTTTACCTACGTCGCCCACTACACGCGGATGGTCTGGGTCGTATCCACGGTGTGTCGGAAGGTCGAAAGCTACTGACAATCCTTTCTGACCGGAAGCCAGGTTACGACGGTAGAATGCGTTGGACTCTTCTGCGGTAGAGAATCCGGCATACTGACGGATGGTCCACGGGCGGAAGGTGTACATCATAGAGTACGGGCCACGAAGATAGGGAGGAATACCGGCTGCATAGTTCAGGTGTTCCATACCCTCCAGGTCTTCTTTGGTGTATACAGGTTTCACCTGAATCTGTTCAGGCGTTTTCCAGTTGGCAGTGATGCCATTTTCTTTCTGCCATTCCATGCCATTCTGCGGATGGAAACCGGCAAATATATCGATTTGTTTGAAATTCTGTCTCATAGTTCAATTCAGGATAAGAGTTTGCTGTTGTATTCGCGTAAGGTTTCCAGTACGTTGCAACGCACATGAATGAAGTTTTCAATGCCGGCAGCCTTCAATTCTTCCATGCAGGCCGGAGCACCGGCTACGATAAACATAGCGCGTCCGTTGAGTGCCTTGAAGGCCGGGATAGCATATTCTGCATATTCATCATCGCTGGAGCAGATTACCACGATGTCTGCCTGTGCTTTCATGGCAGCTTCAATTCCTTCTTCTACGCTGGCAAATCCTAAGTTGTCAATTACCTGATAGCCTGCACAAGCCAGGAAGTTGCATGAAAACTGTGCACGAGCCTGACGCATGGCCAGGTTACCGATGGTCAGCATGAAAGCTTTCGGACGTTTGCCTGAATTTTCAGTTTCCAGACGGAGAGCTTCGAATTCGCTGGCTGCACGTGCGGTTTCCAGTTTGGCCAGAGTGCCTTCTTCTTCGTGTGCTTCTCCACCGCAACCGCATTTCTTGCATCCATCCAGCGGATGTTTGTCACCAGCCAGTTCATTGAAATTCGGATACTGGTTGGTTCCCAACAGGATTTCTTTACGTTTGGAAACCGCTTCATGACGGGCTTTGTTGCTTTGGTTTACAGCTTCCTGAATGCTTCCTGCCTTGACAGCCTGCAACATACCTCCTGCTTCTTCTACAGAAAGAAAGAGGTCCCATGCCTGTTTGGCAATGGCTACAGTCAGATTTTCAATATAATAAGAACCTGCAGCCGGATCAACGATACGGTTCAGGTGTGATTCTTCTTTCAACAGCAACTGCTGGTTGCGGGCAATTCTTTCAGAGAAATCGTCCGGTGTCTGATAAGCTTTGTCGAATGGAGATACCGTGATGGAGTTCACTCCGGCAATGGCAGCACTCATGGCCTCAGTTTGCGTACGGAGCAAATTCACGTGTGCATCGAACAAAGTAAGGTTGAAATTGGATGTTTCTGCATGGGCTACCATCTTGCAGGCACAGTAGCAAGTGCCGTCGGCTCCTGTATTCTTGCAGTCCGTGCGCGGGCATTTCGGTGCGTATTGTTTTACGATGTCAGCCCACAGCATACGTGCGGCACGGAATTTGGCAATTTCCATGAAATAGTTGGAACTGATACCAAAATTAAATTTGATTTTCTTGGCTACTATGGCAGCAGGAATACCGGCATCAGTCAATTGACCCATATATTCATTTCCCCAAGCCAGAGCATAGCCCAGTTC
>CAMFND010000042.1 GCA_945965395.1 uncultured Bacteroides sp. | reverse complement strand
ATGCACTCTTAGCTCAGTTGGTAGAGCAACTGACTCTTAATCAGTGGGTCCAGGGTTCGAATCCCTGAGGGTGTACCGAAGCCGTGAGGCAAAATGAGGAAAGGCTCTGAAAATCGATTGGTTTTCAGAGCTTTTTTTGTTTCCTCAACTCCATTTCTGCATCAGTACCTGAAATACCTAAAAATGATGAGCGGCCCCTCTCCTATTACCTAATTTTGGTGATTGACACAATTTGCCAATAAGGATACCTTTGCACCTGAAATCATCAGGATATGAAAATAATCGTTTTAGGCTTCATTGTAAGTATTAGTTTAACAGCTTGGGGACAGTCGTATAAAGTAACAGGAACCGTACTCGATGTCAAATCGAAAGTACCGGTGGAGTTTGCGACTTTATGGGTCGAAGGAAGCGGCATTGGTACCATGACTGATTCACAAGGAAAGTTCGTCATTCAGTATCTTCCAGAAGGAAAGCATGAGGTGCTGGTGCGCTGTTTAGGCTATTCAGAATATAAATTACAACTGGATGTCAGGAAGGATAAGGAGAACATTGTGGTATATCTTTCCGAACAAACTTTGGCTCTGAATGAAGTGACCGTTACGGCGGAAAGGAAAACCGCAGATGCAACTACGGCATACACGCTGGGTCGTACGGCACTGGATCATTTACAGAGTGTTAGTGTATCTGATGCGTTAAGTCTCTTGCCAGGAGAACAGACCAGCAAGTTCAAGAGTCTGACTTCTTCCGCTCAGGTAATTACGCTGCGAGGAGAAAGAGCTGAAATGGGGAATCCCGATTTCGGAACCGTAGTTGAGATGGACGGGGTACGCTTATCGGGTAATGCTACGGCCGCTTCTACTTCCGGGACGGATACCCGTAACATAGGCAACAGCAATGTTGAACGGATTGAAGTCATCACCGGTGTACCTTCTGTGGAATATGGCGACCTGACCAACGGAGTGGTAAAAATCGTGACACGCAAAGGAAAAAGTCCGCTGATTGTCGATGTGGCAGTGCGTCCTACCACCCAGTCGTATGCCGTAAGTAAAGGAGTGGAACTGGGAGGAAAAGCAGGCGTTCTGAACCTGTCCTATGAGCGGGTTCGCTCTGTGTCCGACATTGCATCACCCTACACCTCGTATGTACGCAATGCGTTTGGCGTGAGATACTCTAACAGTTTGCATACAAAGACTGGAAAAACCTTGTCTGTTGATTTCAGTCTGAACGGTAATGTGGGAGGCAATAATACAGAGGCCGATCCGGATGCTTTCAAGGAAACTTATACCAAGAATCGGGACAATGCGTTATGGAGCAGTCTTTCATTTAACTATATGGTGAACTCGCCCTGGTTGTCCAATTTGCGTGGAGGAGTGACCTTCTCGTACGCCGACAAGCGGGTGGAAGAAAAGAAGAACCAGTCGGCTTCGTCCGTTCAGCCAGCACTGCATACTATGGAAGAAGGATATTTTGTGGCTTCCAAATATGAAGAGAATCCCTCTTCACCTATTATTTTGTTGCCCACCGGCTACTGGTATGTGACGTCATTCAACGATAGCCGTCCCATAAATTACACTGCCTACCTGAAAGCGCGCTGGAGCCATAAAATCGGGAGCGTAACCAGCAACCTGCTGGCAGGAGCAGATATGAAAGGAGAAGGTAACCTGGGTAAGGGAACGTATTATGAAGACATGTCGGTAGCTCCCACCTGGAGGGAATACCGTTACGATGAGTTGCCTTTCATGCACAATCTGGCTGCGTATGCAGAAGAAGAGATAACCCTGTCTTTCCGTCATTCGCAGCTGCTCCTTAAAGGAGGGCTCCGAAGTGACATGACTTTCATTCCGGGCACGGTGTATGGCACCGTATCCAGTCTGTCTCCCCGTTTCAGTGCCAAGTATTCATTTGGCGAAAAAGAGCATGGTTTCTTTCGAGGGGCGACCCTTCGTGCCGGATGGGGGAAGGCGGTGAAACTTCCTTCGTTCGAGATGCTGTATCCCCGGGAAACGTATGTAGACCGTCTGGCATTTGCCCCTGGAGCAATGGCCGACGGAACGACCTATTATGCTTATCACACCCATCCTGTGCTTCCTGTCTATAATCCGGAGTTGCAGTGGCAGTACAGCCTTATGCGGGAAGCCGGAATGGACATTCGTCTGAAGGGGGTATGAATCTCGCTGTCGTTTTTCTACAACACCCTGTCACAGCCTTATACCAGTACGCGTATCTATACTCCGTTTGATTATAAGCTGACCGACCAGAGCGCGCTCAATGATTGCCTGATACCTTCGGCCGACAGGGTGTATAGTATTGATCGTACGACAGGAGTCGTGACCGTGTCCGACAAGAACGGGATACTTCCCTCTCAAACGCTTGCTTATAAGGAGATTCATGATTTCCAGTCGGCCGTCATGAATGTGAACGGTTCTTCCTCTTCACGGATGGGACTGGAATGGGTGTTTGATTTTGACCGGATAAAGGCAATCAATACTTCCATCCGTATAGACGGGAAGTATTATCGCTACAAAGGAATTGATGAAGTGATGGTACCGTCTACCAGCAGCCTGACCGATACGGACGGACAGCCTTATAAATACATCGGTTATTATGTAGGAGGCAATGGCAACTATAACGGATTCATGACGCAGCGACTGAACACCAACCTGACCCTGGTGACGCACGTGCCGAAAATCAGAATGATTTTCTCTCTGCGTTTTGAGGGCACTCTTCTGAATACGCGGCAGAACCTGAGTGAATACAGCGGTGGAACCCGGAGCTATGTGCTCGACTCACAGAGTGATTATCTTCCCTCGTCCACCCAGACGGATATTTATAACGGTGCCAGTTACGTGGCTACGTATCCGCTGTATTATGTATCTAGAGAAGATATGGAAACCCGTATACCGTTTATGGAAAAGTTCCTGTGGGCTGCCGAACATGACAAGGAGTTGTATAACGAACTCAGTAAACTGGTGGTAAAAAGCACTACCGGCTATATGTTCAGGAAGCAGGGATATTCCTCCTATTTCTCGGCCAATCTGAATGTATCGAAAGAAATAGGAAAGTACCTGACGGTGTCATTTTTTGCCAATAATTTCTTCTACAGTTTGCAGAAGATAAAGAACTGGCAGACGGGTAATGAGGGAAGTCTGTTTGCTTCTTCGCTGGTCACTCCCTTTAACTATGGCATATCATTTAAATTAAAACTATAAACACGTATGAGTATGATGAAAAAGATGTTATTTGCGTGCTGTGTCTTAATCCAGATACTGGTTTTCAGTGCCTGTAAGGAGAAAGAAAACAGCGGTTATCAGGTGAGCAGTGTAAGCATTCGGCTGGTGTATCCCGAGGGGAGCGGATTTGAACCAGTGGAGGGAGTCAGTGTAACCCTGAAGAATACGTCGGGCAGTACTACTTTAAGTCAGTCGACCAATGCGGAAGGGGTGGCTGTTTTTGAAGTGCCGCAAGGTATCTATGAAGCTTCGGCTTCCGACAAACGGGTGGCCGATGCCAAAGTGTATCTTTTCAATGGATTGAATACATCGGTCAATGTGACTCAGGAAACGGTAGAAGCTACCATCAAACTGGAAATGTCATCAGGAGGTTCCGTACTGATTAAGGAACTGTATGTAGGAGGCTGTCCGAAAGACGATGGTTCGGGTACGTTTGCCATGGACCAGTATGTCGTGCTGTATAACAATTCTTCGGAAACACTCGACATCAGCGACTTTGCACTGGGTATGGTCAATCCTTACAACCCTCATGCTTCGAATAAGGACTACGTGAACGGTGAACTCTTTTATGCGGCAGAAGGATGGATACCGGCCGGAACGGCTGTCTGGTATTTCGACAAGCAGATACAGCTGGAAGCCGGAAAAGAACTGGTGATTGCACTGAATGGGGCCATCGACCACACACAGACCTATTCTCAGTCCGTGAATCTGGCCAACAGTACTTATTACTGCCTGTATGACATTGAGGACTTCAACAATGCCAAATACTATCCGTCGCCTTCCGAACTTATTTCTACCGACCATTACTTGAAGGCTTACAAATATGGTTTGGGTAATGCATGGCCTGTCAGTCAGTTCGGACCGGCATTCTTTGTGTTCCGCCCGGAAGGTACTACCCTACAGGCTTTTGTAGACGATGCATCCACCACCAACCTTTATGGAGGAAGTGCCAGTCAGCCGCGTAAGAAAGTGCCGGCAGAGTGGGTGGTAGACGGTATCGAAGTATTCGTGCAGGGAGCCGACGGCAACCAGAAACGCCTTCTTCCCTCGGTAGATGCAGGCTATGTGGAACTTACCCGCGGAATGGGATATACCTTGTATCGCAACGTGGATAAAGAGGCTACGGAAGCACTTGCGGAGAATGAAGGAAAGCTGGTCTATAACTATTCGCTCGGTGTAGGAAATTCAACCGATGCCAGCGGGATAGATGCCGAGGCATCCTTGAAAAACGGAGCCAGAATTATTTTTCAGGATACAAACAATTCGACAGCTGACTTCCATCAGCGGAGCAAATCTTCTTTGAGAAACTAAACATGAAGCATTATCGTATCGCTTGCTTTTTTCTTGCACTTGTGGCGGGAGGCAGGTCCTGGGGAAGTGTTCCCTCAGGGGCCTCCTCTCCTCTTAGGACGGACTTTCAGGAAACCTTGTGGAGGTATGCGGCTTCTGCCGGAAGCAATCCTTCTTTTCTGTCGGGGATGGAGTGCGGACGCATCTCTTATCTTCAGGCAGAAGGCAGTTACGGAAGCGGAAAACTGGTGAATTATGATCAGTCGGACAGCCGGCTGGGCGGATTGGTCTCAACCGAATCTTACTGGAGGCTGAACTCGCGGCTGGTATTAGGAGGTGCCATGGCATACGGCACGGAAAAAGGCAAGCACATGTCGGGTTCGGCTTTTCTGCATCCGGATGAAACGCCTTTTGACATTGTGGAGATGGACGACTCGGGAGCCGGTACGAAACGGCATGAATGGTACATGCTCAGAGGAGAAGCGGGCTATCTCCTCACTCCTCGCCTTTCATGGGGAGGGCAACTGGAGTACCGTACGGAAAACTACGCCAAGTTCAAGGACTTGCGGCATCAGAATTCCCTGATGAACCTGCATTTGTCGACGGGCTTCTCGTACGAACTTTTTTCCGGATGGCAGGTCGGCCTTTCTTACGGGTATTTGCGCAACGTGGAAACGGTAGGCTTCGGAATTTATGGAACGACCGACCGTCAATATACTTCTCTTATCAGTTTTGGAGGCTTTTACGGGCGCAGTGAAGTGTTTGGTGAAAGTGGATATACTTCGAAAACGACTCCCTTGTTTACCCAAACACATGAAGCGGCCTTTCAGGGACAGTTTTATCGCGGAGACCTGCACTGGTTTCAGGAGGTATTCATCCGAAAGACTTCCGGACGTTTTGGAAGCGGTTCTTCTACTTCCATCACCTACTCTACTCATACAGGGAGTGAGGTGGGTTACCGTGCAAAGCTTACCTGGCGGCAATCCCGACTTTTTCAGGCGATGGAACTGGGTTTCGCATTGAAATCACTGGAAAACAGGGAAAATTCATATAAGGAGAGTACGGACGGACTGGGCGTATCGCAGATAGTCTATTACGGTAGTAATGAAGTGATGAGCAGGGACCAGTTACGTGCCTGGCTGGTGTATCAACTCCTTTCCGGAGGTAAAGAGAGCCGTTCAGACTGGTCGGCCGAAGTGCAGCTGGACTATCGTTCCCGCTCTGTGACGGCATCGCAATATCCGTTTTTCCGAAAGCAGAATCTGCACGTCACAGGGCTATGGCTTCAGGGTACCAGAAACTGGTATAAAGGCCGGCAGGTATGGACTGCTTCCGTTGGACTAGGCTTGCAAGGCGGATGGGGCTGTATGAAGGAAGACGGACAATATGCCGGTGTATCGGAGAACCAGCAGCGCCCGGCAGAAAGAGCAGACTTGCTGGTGGAAGAATACGATTACCAGACGGCTGTCCGGCTGATGCCGTATGCGGCTGTGGGGTATGAAAGAGAAATCACTCCTGCCTTGTCTGGTTATGTCCGAGGTGAGGTGACGTATGCCAGGGCTTTTACGACCACAATGGCAGGAAAGGATTTCATGCAACCCGTCATCAAGGTTGGTGTAAAATTTTAAGAACTAATCATTTAATTGTTCTACAATGAGTAAAATAATAAAGTGTGAAAATATTACGCATTATTACGGAAACCGCTTGATTTACGAAAATCTCAGTTTCGACGTGGAGCAGGGAAAGGTACTGGGGCTGTTGGGAAAGAACGGCACCGGGAAAACCACCATCATCAATATCCTCAACGGTTACCTGAAGCCTCGTTCGGGTGTGTGCAGGCTGTTTGGTGAAGAGATGGAACACCTTTCTCCGTTTACCAAATCGAAGGTGGGACTGTTGCTGGAAGGGCATGTGCAACATGCTTACTTCACGGTTTCGCAGATAGAGAAATTTTATTCGGCCTTTTTCCCGAAATGGAAGAAAGAGGCCTATTATGAATTGCTGAAAAAGTTGCAGGTACTTCCTTCGCAGAAACTTTCTACCATGTCGTGCGGACAGCGTTCGCAGGTAGCGCTGGGACTGCTTTTTGCCCAGGACCCGGAACTGCTGATTCTGGATGATTTTTCCATGGGACTGGACCCGGGTTATCGTCGTCTGTTTGTGGAATACCTTCGGGAATATGCGTCGGCAGAAAACAAGACAGTCTTTCTCACTTCGCACATCATTCAGGACATGGAACTGCTGATAGATGATTGCATGATCATGGACTATGGCCGCTTGCTGTTGCATAAGCCGGTAAAGGAAATCATGCACCATTTCAAGCGATACCGTTTCACCCGTCCGGGAGATACATTTAAGCTGGAAGCCGATGAAGACTTCTGGCATCCCTCCGCATTGGGCGATAAATGGGAAGTATATTCTTTTCTGCCAAAGGCCGAAGTCGAACAACGGTTGAAGGAGATGGGTGTCACGGAAATTACAGAAGAGAATCTTTCGCTGGAAGATGCATTTATTGGTTTAACAGGTAAATATTAATGTCATGAATTTATTCAGAGCCTTGTCTTATAAAGAATGGATGAAAACCCGCCGCCTGATTGGGGTGATGCTGTTGCTGATGGCAGCGGCTGTGGGTTATACCTACATCGACCTTACCCACGCAATCCGTTTGAATGAAGCGGTCAATGTGTGGTATGGCTGTCTTTTTCAGGGCACATCGGTTGCCCCGTGGATGATGTATCTGCTGCTACTGGCCGGAATTGCATTGGGAGTCGTGCAGTATGTGCCCGAAATGACGCAGAAACGGCTGAAGCTGACGCTCCATCTTCCGGCAGGAGAAACACAGATTATGGCCTCCATGCTGTGGTATGGTTTCAGTGTCATCTTGTTGCTTTGTCTGCTGCTTTCGCTGGTCCTTTCGGCAGTGGTTCGTCTGTTCCTGCCTTCCGAAATTGTAGGAATGATGCTCCAGCAGTTGCTTCCCTGGATAGTGGCAGCAGTGGCAGGCTATGGCTTCACTGCGTGGATTTGTATTGAGCCCCAGTGGAAACAGCGGATGCTATGCATTGTGGTATCAGTGGGACTACTGTCCATGCTGTTTGTTTCCTCCTATCCCGGAGCCTATTCACAGTTCGGGGCAGGAATCGGCTGGATACTGGCAGCTTCTTTTATCTTTCCTTTCTCATCCTGCATCCGGTTCAAGTATGGTGTACAATAAAAACAATGAACAATGAAATACAAATCTCTCATTTTTTCAATCATTCTGATGTCTGTCACCCTGCTGGCTTCCTGGACGGTGCCGGCACTGGTACAGAAAATGACCGACGATTCGCACAGCTATCCGCTGATGTATTATAGTGCCCGGTTGAAGGAACTTTGCGTGATTGACTTTCGCGAGCATAAGAATTCATTTTATGATATTCATGGCAACGAGTATCCTCGTGCGCAATACGATTCACTGCTTCCGTTGCTGAACTACCGCCAGCTGGCCATGGAAGGCCAGTTGCCCGATTCGCTGGAGGGACAGGCCATCGACGTGAAAATCCTGCGGAGCAAACAAGTGATGTTCCGTTTTCGTCCGGTCGATATATTCTCTCCGCAACCCGCTATGGGGGTGTTGCTGGAAGCCATGCCTAAACGGGGAAATCTTACGCTTCCCGGCGACTACTTCCGAATGGACCGTGAGCTGACTTTTGTCGATGCTCAGTCCAATTCGGTAAATCGGCAGAAGAGTGAGGCTTTCACCAAAGAGCTTATCAAGAAAGGGTTCAGCTTTCCGGTAAAAGCTTACTGGGGAAACCCTACGGTGAGAAAGCCCTATGAGGAGGGATATTTCTGTCTGGACAGTAAAGGAGCTCTCTTCCACCTGAAGATGGTGAACGGACGGCCTTTCGTGAAAGATACAGGTATCGGTTCACAGTTGGACATCAAATGGTTTGTCATGAGTGAGACGAGCGACAAGCGTTTCTATGGCTATCTGTTTGGTGAGAAGGGTGAAATGGGCTTACTGGAAAGTACGGACGAAGGTGGTTATCGCTTTCTGCCGTTCGATATCCGTCCGGTAGACATCACGAAAGACGAAATCAGTATTTTGGGAAACCTGCTTTACTGGACCGTACGCATATCGGATGCGGAAGGAATGGACTGCTACGGACTGGATGCCGTGACGCTTCAGTCGCTCTCTTCCTATCACCAGGACCGGAAGCGTGTTTTGTGGGATGAGCTGTCGGAATGGCTGTTCCCGTTCCGTTTGTCACCTTCGTCCGAAACGAGTTTCTTTGTGAATCTTTATGTGGGCAATCTTTCTTCAAAGGGATTGGCGGTGAGCTTCTTTTTAGCCCTCCTGACTTTCTTTTTGTGCAGAAACAAGGTATCTTTGTACAGACGGATACTGATGGCGCTATGCGTGTGCGCTGCCGGCTTATCCGGGATAGTAGCACTGTTATTTCTTCCTTGGAATAAATATGAATAACTATAAACTCAATTGAAAATGAAAAAACTGTTTTTTATCGTAGCTGCGGCCTGTCTGCTGACGGCTACCTCGTGTGTGAACAATGGCAAAAAATCAGAGACCTCTCAGGAACAGCCTACTGCCGCTCTGTCGGTCAATGAGGCAAAATATGTGGAAGACATTCTGAAGGATGCAGAAAAGAATGTAGATAAGGAGGTGATGCTGAAAGGATTCATCACGCATACCTGTAAGCATTCCGGACGCCGTTGCTTTGTAATGGGAAAAGACCAGAAGACTTCCGTACGTGTGGAAGCAAAAGGCAATATCGGTGGATTCAACCGTGAGCTGATTGGTTCAGAAGTCATCATCAAAGGGATTCTTCGTGAGAACCGTCTGACCAAGGAATACATTGACCAGGCGGAAGAAGAATTGAAGGAAAAGCAGGGAAAAGCGGAAGGAAACGGTGAAACCTGCGATGCGGAGATGAACAACATTCAGAGCATGCGTGAATGGATGAAGGCCAACAACAAGGACTATTATTCCATTTACTACATAGACGGCACGGAATATGAAGTGGCGGAATAAGAGCCTCTCCTACTGGCTTCGTGTGCTGCACCGTGACCTGGGCTACCTGATGGTAGGAGTCTGCCTGATTTATGCCGTGTCGGGCATCCTGCTGAACCACATGAATGGTAAGGATCCGGCTTTCCGTACTACGGAAGCGGTCGTTCAACTGGAGAAAGGCATGCAGGCTGAAGAGCTCCTTGCGGTATGGAATCGACAGGAAAATTTGCCTCCTGTAAAGCGGGTGCTGTTTATTGATGAAAGCCATCATCGCCTGATGCTGGAAGGCGGTGTGGGTGTGTATGATACTGCCAGCGGTTGTGTAGATTATGAAGTACATGAAAAGCGCCCAGTGGTGTATTGGTTCAACCGGTTGCATTACAACCGTATTCAGGGTTGGAATTTCATAGGCGACTTTTTCGCCGTTTCGCTGGTATTCTTTGCCGTTTCCGGACTGTTCATGGTCAAGGGAAAGAACGGACTGGCAGGACGCGGAAGGTGGTTGCTTTTAGCGGGTATTCTGATTCCGCTGGGATACATCTGGCTGGCTGCCTGAGCTTATTAACAAAGTAGATAAAGCAGTCGTCTGTCTCATTACAAATAGGCAGGCGACTGCTTATTTTTTCAAAAAATGAAAGAATAACGGAATGCAGATATAATCTGATTAAGATTATAAAAGTGAGGAAATACATAGATAGGGACAATGATAAGACAAAGGTATGAAAAATGTGGTATAAACAAAACCGAAAATATCCTTGAATTCTTCAATACTGTTCCATAAGGAGTATAAGCAATTATAGGCTTGTCCAAGTCTGAAAAACTTTTGTAATTTCACCTCCGTTATGGCTAAAATCAGTGTAAAAAAAGTAACTTCTAAGTGCGAAATGGATGATTTCGTACGACTTCCCCGCAAGTTATATGCGGGGAATCCTTATTATGTGCCTGACCTGGAATCCGACATTTATGACACGTTTGACCCACATAAGAATGCCGGACTGGAGTTTACTGACATTCAACCTTTTCTAGCTTATGATGAGCAAGGAGATGTGGTAGGACGCATTGTGGGTATTATCAATCATCGTGCAAACGAGAAATGGCATACCCTGAATGTCCGCTTCGGATTTATTGAGTTTATAGACAATCCGGAGGTTTCTGCGGCTTTGCTTTCTGCTGTTGAAATGTGGGGAAAGGAGCATGGAATGGAGCAGATACAAGGACCGATGGGAATCTTTGACTTCGACAAAGAAGGCATGCTGGTAGAAGATTTTGACCAGCTTGGTTCCATGATTACGATTTATAATCCTCCTTACTACCCTCGTCATCTGGAAGCTTTAGGTTATGAGAAAGAAGTGGACTGGATTCAGGTATGTATAGAGATTCCAAAGGAAATTCCAGTAAAATATGCGCGGGTGGCAAACCTTTCAAAAGAGATGTTTGATTTGAACGTGCGTAAACTGACTCATGCTGATGTTTACAAGAAAGGTTATGGAAGAAAGGTATTTGAACTGTTGAACCAGGCATACGCTCCTCTTTTTGGATATACGGAGTTGTCCGACAGACAAATCGATGAATATGTGAATCGTTATTTACCTTTGATTGATAAACAACTCATTCCTGTGGTAGAAAACGAGAAAGGTGAGCTTGTCGGGGTAGCTATTACTATGGGAAGTCTCTCTCATGCTTTACAGAAAGCCAAAGGAAGATTGTTTCCTTTTGGATGGTATCACTTGCTAAAAGCCTTGAAATGGAAACAAGAAGAAAAAGTAGAAATGCTGCTCATTGCCGTACGTCCGGATTATCAGGGACTGGGAGTGAATGCTTTGTTCTTCAATGATTTGATTCCTATTTACAATCGCTACCATTTCCGTTATGCAGAAACCGGCCCTCAGCTTGAAACCAATGTGAAAGAACTGTCGCAATGGAAACCGCTGAATCCCACATACACCAAGCGAAGAAGATGTTATAAAAAGGAACTATAAAACCAGCAAAAACAATATGGAAAGAAGAGTTGTAATTACAGGCATGGGAATATGGTCATGCTTGGGAACGACGCTCAATGATGTATCTAATGCCCTGTACACTGGAAAGAGTGGCATCGTGTTCAGTCGGGCACGCAAGGATGCCGGATTCCGTTCCGCCTTGTGCGCATCTGTGGAGCGTCCTGATTTAAAACCGTTTGTTTCACGGAACCTACGTCAATTTATGCCTGAAGAGGCGCAGTATGCTTATATGGCTACCCGGGCGGCATTGGAACATGCCCGGCTGGATCAGGATTACATAGACCATCATGAGGTGGGAATCATTTATGGCAATGATTCTGTGGCAGAGTCTACAATGCGTTCACTGGATAACTTCCGTGAATACAAAGACACATCGGCTTGTGGCAGTGGGGCTATCTTCCAGTCTATGAACTCCACGGTTACAATGAACCTGGCCTGCCTGTTCCGTTTGAAAGGAATTAACCTGACTTCTTCGGCTGCATGTGCATCCGGTTCACAGTCTGTGGGGCTGGCTTATCTCCTGATTCGCGATGGGTTGCAGGACTGTATCGTATGTGGTGGAGCACAGGAAGCTAATCTTTACGGAGTGGCTGCATTCGACGGAATTCAGTCTTTCTCTACTCGTGAGGATGCACCGGAAAAGGCCAGTCGTCCGTTTGATGCCGACCGGGACGGACTGGTGCCAGGAGGCGGAGCCGCAACCCTCATCGTAGAAAGTTACGAGCATGCCTTGAAGCGCGGGGCACCCATATTGGCAGAAATTGTAAGCTGGGGATTCTCCGGCAACGGCGACCATATTTCTACCCCAAATGTGGAAGGACCTGTCCGTTCGCTGGAGCTTTGCCTGCAGCATGGTGGGGTGACTCCACAACAGATTGGCTATGTCAATGCGCACGCTACTTCTACACGAATCGGCGATGCACGTGAAGCGCAGGCCATTGCCCGTGTGTTTGGAGATTATCGGGTGCCTGTCACTTCTACTAAGAGCCAAACCGGACATGAAATGTGGATGGCAGGAGCCAGTGAGTTGATTTATTCCATTCTGATGATGAAGAACGGCTTTATTGCAGGTAATATCAATTTTGAACGTCCTGACGAAAATACAGCTTGTCTTTACATTCTGCCTGAAACACGTGAGATAGGATTCGACATGTTTCTGTCTAACTCCTTCGGATTTGGAGGAACCAATTCTACTCTTATTGTAAGAAATCTATAATTGAAATAATAAAATTGTATTGCCTTATGACACGTAACGACATTATTGAAAAAGTAAACACACTGCTTTCTGAAGAATTTGAAGTTGATTCTGCTCTTTTTACTCCCGATGCCAATGTACGCGATACGCTTTCATTGGATAGTCTGAGTCTGGTAGATCTAGTCGCTCTCATTCAACATACGTATAAGATTAAGATTCCGGTAACCGACTTGCGTAATATTCATACTTTCACTGATTTGTACGATTATATTGAATCACATCTTCCAAATGAATAAGTATGAGATTGAACAGCTGATTCCTCAGCGTGCCCCATTCAGGATGGTTGATGAACTTCTGAATGTGGATGGAGAAACAGCTGTAACTCTTTTTGTCGTTCAACCGGATAATTATCTCTTGGACTCAGAGGGGGTGCTGGCGGAAGCCGGAGTGATTGAGCACATAGCTCAGTCAGCTTCGGCACTCGCCGGTTATCTGTCACGAGAACATGGAAATTCAAGTGTGCCGGTGGGCTATATTGGCGAAATTCGCAATTTTCGTAGCTATAGCTCTGCTTGTGTGGGCGACGTGATGAGAACGACAGTGACACGTGAAGATGTGTTTGGTGATATTGTCTGCGTAAATGGTGAAACGTGGGCATCAGACCGGCGGATAGCAGAACTTCAAATGAAAATATATATCAGTCCTAACGATTAAATATCTGGATAAGATGCTTCTCGAAAACAAATATTATCAAATAAAGGAAATGAAGATGAACCAGCAAGAAGGGATATTTCGTCTTCGTTTGTTACCGGATTGCGATATTTACCGCGGCCATTTTCCGGGTAATCCGGTGTGTCCGGGTGTTTGCCATATTGAGACGATAAAGGAATGTGCCATGCGTCTGACGGGGAAAAAACTGTCTATAGCTTCTGTCAAGCAATGCCGTTTTCTTGCAATGGCCGCTCCGTCTATTTGTCCGGAAGTTAATGTAACGGTTGGAGTATGTCCCGTGGAAGAAGGGTTCAAGGTAACAGCCCGGATAAGTGAGGAAGCAAAAGTGTATGTGGAGTTTAAAGGATTAATGACAGTATGACAGAATTGTGTATAAAGGTATACCATTATTTCCGCAGTCACCGCACTGTCTGCTGGATTTCGATGATTGCCTGGTTTGTTTGTTGCGGTTTCTTTGCAGCTCAGATTCATCTGGAAGAAGACATCAACAAATTGTTCCCGGCTTCTACCAACGAAGACGGAAGCACCAAACTGGCTTTTGCCAACCTGAAGATTAAAGATAAGACTTTTCTGCTTTTTGAGGGAAAAGACGGAGCATCTGTGGCCCATATCATTGAAACATGCGATGCCTTTGTCGATTCGCTGCTACAGAAAGAAGCCGCACTGGATTCTTCAAATCGAATGCTGGAGGATATTTTCTATTGTTTGCCGGATGAATTGTTACCCGATGCCATCGACTATCTCGGGACTCATCTGCCAGCATACATTGACACCAGTTTTTATGCCGCAATTGATACCATGCTGACTGATTCTCATCTGGCACGTCAGATGAAAATAAACCGTCAGGAGCTGGAGTCTTCATGGGGAAGCATGTATCCGGAACTGATACAGATAGACCCTCTCGGACTGCGTAAGGAACTTATGCGTCAGTTCAAACCACTGACTGAAGGCAGCGGGAGTGGCTATAAAATTATTGACGGACATTTCTTTGTTCCTGATTCCACCGTCTGTGTAGCTTTTCTTACCCCTCGCTATTCTGCCACGAATACGGGCCAGGGGGCAAGTTTGTTTCAGATGCTGAATACACAGATTGAAGCTTTCTCCGCATCGAATCCAGACGTGAAGATCTGTTATCATGGAACTCCGGCCAGCGGATTTTACAATGCTGCACAAATCAAGTCCGACTTGAAGAATACCATTGCCGGAGCATTGGTGCTGGTCTTGCTGTTCATCTTATTCTGTTTCCGCAATTATGATACCCTGCCTCTCTTGTTGCTGCCGGTTCTTTTTGGAGTGCTATTCGGACTGGCGGGCATGTACTTCATCAAAGGAGAATTTTCACTGCTTGCACTTGGTATCGGCGCGGTGGTATTGGGTGTGGCCTTCAGCTATGTGCTTCATATACTTACGCACTATAAGTTTGTCGGCAATCCGGAACAAGTACTTCGTGACCAGGTACGGCCAGTCTGTCTGGGCTGTATCACGACCATCGGTTCTTTTATGGGACTCGTTTTTGTGCAGACAGAACTGTTGCGCGATTTTGGCTTATTTGCTTCACTAAGCATTCTCGGAACTACCGCTTTCAGTTTGTTCTACCTGCCACAGTTACTTAATCCTGCGAAGAACAGAATAAACAAACGGGCATTTTCATTGATTGAAAAAGTGAATGCCTATCCGTTTGACCGGAATAAGCCACTTATCGCCGTGCTGGTTGTTCTGACAGTGGTATGTACGTTCTTTTACTTTATGGGAAGGACCCGATTCGATGCAGACATGCACGACCTCGGATATAAAGCCGGGATAACGTCCTATTCAGAAAACCTGTTGCGTACCAAAACGCATACGGGTGACAAACAAAAATATTTTGCCAGTTCCGGACGGACTATGGAAGAAGCCATTCATCATTTTGAGAGCCTGAATAACCGGCTGGACTCCTTGCAGAAAGAAGGACTGGTGAAAAGTTATACACGCACGGGAATGCTTTTCGTTCCGTTGGACGTACAGCAGGCACGTATTCATGCCTGGAAGAATTTCTGGACAGACCAGCGTCTGCAATGTGTCCGTCAGCTGATTGAAAAAACAGCTCCCGAGACAGGGCTTCGACCGGAGGCATTTCAACCGTTTTTTGAGTTGGCTACAACCGATTATAAGCCGGATGCGCTTTACGATGCAGGGATTATTCCGCAAGGTTATTTGTCCACTTTGATGGAACAGTCATACAATGGAGAATATCTTTGCTTTACCTCGGTGAGATGTACAAACGATTCCGTACGAAGCAGTCAAAGCGATTATCATCGGATTTGTGATGCCGTAGCTTCCCTGCCCCATTTGCTGGTGCTCGACACGTATTACTATACGACAGATACACTTACGCAGATGAGCAGGGACTTCAATCTGTTACAATGGATTTCCATGCTTTTCGTGTTTGTCATATTATGGCTGAGTTTCCGCGGGAATATCCGTTATACCCTGCTGGGCTTCATGCCTATCTTGTTGAGCTGGTTTATTGTGTTAGGTGCCATGGTCATCTTTGGCAAACAGTTCAACCTCGTCAGCGTAGTGATTTCTACCTTCATTTTCGGTATCGGGGTAGACTATAGCATATTTGTCATGAGCGGACTCTTGGACAAGGGAAATAATCCGGATTTACTGAAATATCATAAGACTGCCATCTTTTTCAGTGCGGTTATCCTGATTATTACTGTAGGGTCTATGATGTTTGCCCGGCATCCCGCCATTTCTTCTGTAGGATTCTGCACACTGGTGGGATTGGTTTCGTCCGTAGTGCTGTCGTACGTGCTGCAACCTGCCATATTCAGAATGGTGCAAGAAAGGAGACCTAGATGAAATACGATGTAATCATTATAGGAAGCGGGCTGGGCGGACTGGAGTGCGCTCATATCCTGTCAAAAACAGGAAAGCGTGTACTGGTGCTTGAAAAAGAAGCACAGCCCGGAGGATGTGTTCAAAGCTACAGACGGAACGGTCTGACATTTGATACGGGATTCCATTATGTGGGAGGCCTTGAAGAAGGACAGTCCTTGCATGCCGCATTTAACATGCTGGGGTTAATGGCTCTTCCTTGGAAGAAACTGGATGATGCGTTTGACCGGATACTGATTGGCGAAGAAGAGTTCTCGTTCATGCAAGGTTATGAGAATTTCTGTGAAAACCTGCAACAGAATTTTCCTCACGAACGGGAAGCACTGCAACAATACGTTCAATTGCTTAAACAGATAGAGCAGACACAACTTGAACTGCTAAATCCAGAATCAGCATCTGCGCCTTTGGCGCTTTTTGAGACTGGTGCATGGCAATACCTGACCCACACGTTTCATAATTCCATGCTGGTTAATGTGCTGAGTGCCACTTCCCTGAAAATGGAACTGCGAAAAGAGACCTTACCCCTGTTTACTTTCTTGCATGGAAATGCCAGTTTCATAGAAAGCAGCTGGCGGCTGAAAGGACCAGGTTCACTTATTGCCGGTTCATTGATTCAGGATATCCGGAAGCAAGGGGGTGAAATCATCTGCCGCGCAAAGGTGGAAGAACTGATTGAAAAGAACGGAGAGCTTACCTGTGCCCGGTGTTCCAATGGGCAAGTGTATGAGGGAAAATGCTTTATCAGCGATGTGCATCCGGCAGTTACCAGCAGTTGGATCAAACCGGCAGAGTCTTTGCGAAGTATTTATCGCAGACGTATAGGAGCATTGGAAAATACGTTTGGCATGCTTACGGTTTCACTGGTTATCAAGCCTCATGTGATGAAGTATTTCAACTGGAACCAGTATGTATACAAACGTGCAGACGTATGGACATTCTATCAGGATACCGTTTCTATAAACGGTATCCTGATTACAGCACGTCCGCCGGAGGATGAGAGTGAATACCTGCGGCAGATTGATTTGCTTACTCCGCTGACATGGGATAAATGCATGCGGTGGGCACAGTCTTCCATCGGACACCGGGGACAGGACTATCAGGAAATGAAGCAACGGCTGGCCGATGAATGTATGGAGCTGGCTGCACGTTTTATTCCCAATCTTAAAAAGATGGTGGAACAGGTTTATGTCAGCACTCCGCTGACCTATCGCGATTACACGGGAACTCCGGAAGGAGCGGCTTATGGAATACGAAAAGACTATCGCAATCCGATGATGACTGCACTTTCTCCACGGACTCCCCTACCCAATCTGCTGCTGACCGGACAGAATCTGGTGTTACATGGAATACACGGGGTTACGATGACTGCCATGTATACCTGTGCAGAGATACTGGGAAAAGAATATATGTGGAACCAATTAAAATAATTTGCTTTATGAAGTATGCATTGGTAACTGGCGGCAGTCGGGGAATCGGGCGTGCCGTATGCGTAAAACTGGCTTGTATGGGCTATTATGTCATCGTTAATTGCGTGAATAATCTGCCTGAGGCTTTGAAAATACTTGAGCTGGTAAGACTGGCAGGACAAGATGGTGAAATCATGATGTTTGATGTAAGTAACGGAGAACAGGTGCGAAAAACAATAGAAGAATGGCAGGATGCTCATCCTGGCTGTTACATAGAAGTATTGGTAAACAATGCCGGTATCAGACGCGATAACATTCTGGCACTTATGCCGCAAGAAGACTGGAATCAGGTGCTTGATATTACGCTGAAAGGATTTTACAATGTGACCCAGTTACTCCTGCCGTCTATGATGCGCCGTAAATATGGGCGTATTGTCAACATGGCAAGTGTCAGTGGCTTGAGTGGAATACAGGGACAGACCAACTACTCCGCTGCCAAAGGGGGATTGATAGCTGCTACAAAGGCACTGGCTAAGGAAGTGGCCTGCAAGAATATCACGGTCAATGCGGTAGCTCCCGGCTTTATCAAGACGGACATGGTAGAAGGGCTGGACGAGGAAGCCTTACGGAAAACAATTCCGGCCAACCGTTTCGGTACTCCGGAAGAAGTGGCCGAAGTGGTCGGTTTTCTGGTTTCCAATGTAGCTGGCTATATTACGGGAGATGTGATTTCAATCTGTGGAGGACTTTACACATGAGGAAAGGAATCTGTAAATATATCGTATGGCAGTTCGTGCTTATATTCTCCGTTACGAGGGTGTTTGCCCAGTCGGATGTGACAACATTCAAAGCCGATGTGACTCGTACCAGCCATAATGTCTTTCTGGTAAAAGATGCCACGGCTGAGGGGCATTTTTATTTCCAGCGTCCGGATAAAATCTGTATGATTTTCAATGACCGGAAAGACATGCTGCTCATGAACGGCACTACCTATGTCATGGTGGAGAAAGGGAAAAAGCAAGTGGCCAAAGGAAAGATGCAAGAACTGTTTGGTGTATTGCAAAAGGTTTTACAAACCGTGATTTGCCAGACTGCGTTACCCGATATGAACGGACATTCAGACATTCAGGTAAGCCGTCAAGGTCAGGTCATCCAGATTGTTCCGACCTTGGATGCAAAGGCCCGGAAAAGAATGCCGTTCACATCTTTTGAACTGACCCTCGACGCACGGACACATAAGCTCAAGACTTTACGCATCAATGAGAAGGGAGAAAATTATGTCGTCTATAATTTATCCGGATATGTGCAGAACGGCAGTCTGGACAGTGCTGTCTTTAATGTAAACTGACATGAAAGAATTGGAAGATATTTGCCATGTACAGGTGAGGTTCAGTGAGATTGATTCCATGCGCAGAGTGTGGCACGGAACGTATCTCACCTATTTCGAGGATGGAAGAGAATCTTTTGGAAGACATTATCCGGGTATCGGTTACGCTGACATGCAGCGTGCCGGAATCTATGCACCGGTTTATGACGTAAAAGTGAGATATTACGCCCCTCTTTTCCTGAATGAGCGAGTGGAGATTCACACACATTATTTGTATAAACTTGGAGCGAGATTGGATTATACTTACCAGATTTATCGTGAGAGCGATCATACCTTGTGTGCGGAAGGAAGCACGACTCAGTTGTTCATCGATGCACAGGGAGAGTTAATGACCGAACTTCCTTCCTACTATCAGGACTGGCAGCGGCAATACTTGTCGCTGGATGAACCACAGTAAATCACATCACAAAATTCTGGGAAATGAAGAAACGTGTGAACGACCTGTTTTTTATAATAGGTCTTGTGGCCGTAGTCATTATGTGCTGCTCTTTTGAGGTCAGTTTTTCCCAGCTATGGCTGGATATCCGGAAAGCCGGCTACTGGCTGGCAGCAATCGTAGGCTTATGGTTCATGCTTTACACCTTGAATGCACTGGCCTGGAGAGTGATTCTCCGGAGCAATGGCCGCTGTCTGGTCAGATTTGGAAGGCTGGTAAAATATACGGTAACCGGTTTTGCCTTAAACTCCGTCACTCCAATCGGCCTGCTGGGAGGCGAGGCTTACAAGATTATGTCTGTGTCGCAGTTCATGGACGTGAAAAAAGCAACCTCTTCCGTCATTCTTTTTTCCATGATGCACATATTCAGCCATTTCTGGTTTTGGCTGACGGCTGTGGGAGTGTATTTTCTGTTGGGCATGAATCACCTGGTACCTTTGAACGGAGCAATCGCGTGGGGTATGGCTTTTGCGATTCTCTTTTGTAGCGGGGGTATTTACCTTTTTGTGCAAGGATACAAGTACGGACTGGCGGTGCGCTTTTTCCGCTTTATGGCATGTATTCCGGGACTCCGTCGATGGGGAAAACGCTTTGGTGAGAAGCATCATGAAGACCTGCTGAAGATAGATACCCAGATAGCGGAACTACACCACCAGAACAAACGGTCGTTCTACGCCAGTTTTTTTCTGGAATATGTAGGAAGACTTCTGCAAAGCCTGGAAATATTTTTTATGCTGATATTGTTCGGCATAGACGGAGGTAATGGAGGCTATGGACTTGTATTCTTATACTCTTTTCTGATTCTGGCCTTTACCTCTTTGTTTGCCAATTTGCTGGGCTTTATGCCTATGCAGGTGGGTGGACGTGAAGGAGGTTTCGCCATGTCGGTAATACTGCTGGGCATGAGTGGTGAGATTGGTATTTTTATCGGAATAATCTGCAGGGTACGCGAGCTTCTCTGGACCCTGACCGGATTGCTGTTAATGAAACTGGAACGAAAATCAAATGAATAATCGATATGAAAAAAGAAGCTGTCAAATCAACGTATAAGTCGAATGATACAGAAGAGTGGCTCGACAAAGTATGGACACGTCCGATTGGATATTTATGGGCCCTTTTCTTCAAACGGCTGCATGTGCATCCCAATGTGGTCACCGTGCTGTCCATGATTATTGGAGCAAGTTCTGCCATTTTCTTTGCTCATGGCTCTTACCGCACAGAAGGAACTGAAGGGCTTTTATACAATATCATTGCAGTCATCTTGCTGGCATGGGCTAATTTTTACGACAGTGCCGACGGACAGCTGGCTCGTATGACGGGACAGAAGACGCGTCTTGGAAGAATCCTTGACGGGGCTGCCAGCGAGGTATGGTTCATTCCGATTTACCTGAGTCTGGTTTACCGGTTTTATGTACACCATGACCTGGAGTTCAGCTGGCTGGGCATCGCTCAGACACCGTCCAATGCCTGTATTGCTGCATGGGTCATGCTGGCTGTAGTGCTATATTCCGGATTTGTATGTCACAGCCGTCAGTGCGGTCTGGCCGATTATTACCGCCAGATTCACCTGTTCTTCCTGAAAGGAGAATCGGGCAGCGAACTCGATAATGCCGCACAGCAGCAAAAGATATATGAAGAAACGCCCTGGAAAGGAAATGTGCTCTGGAAACTTTTTCTGAAAACTTATGTCAATTACACCCGGACACAAGAAGCACAGACCCCTCACTTCCAGTATCTGATGAACAAAATACATACCAAATACAAAGGCATGGAGCATGTGCCCTCTTCTTTCCGGGATGAGTTTCGCGCACAGTCACTTCCCCTGATGAAATGGACCAATATCCTTACCTTCAATACACGTGCCATCGTGCTTTACGTAAGTTGTCTGGCAGACCTGCCTTGGCTGTATTTTTGTTTTGAAATCATTGTCATGGGTGGACTTTGCAAATACATGCGCCATTGCCATGAGAAATTTTGCCGGCAGCTTTCCTCTAAATTGTAATTTGAAGCAAAGCTTATGCTATAAGTTTTGCGATGTAACATTTATCAGTGTGCAATGAATAAAAAGATTTGTTTTCTGCTTATTTACTCTTTTTTCTTTTTGAAATTTTACGGACAGGATATTACCGTGGAAGGAGTGGTTACAGATTCGGTGACGGGTGAAGGTCTTCCTTATGCTGCTCTGCAGATTAAAGGTACGACTCTGGGAACCGCAACCGATGCAGACGGACATTTCTCGTTTTCTGTACCGAAAGGAAAGAAAACACTGGTTGTTTCCTTTCTGGGGTACGATTCGCGTGAAATGATACTGATTCCCGAAAAGAAATCCCATCTGGAAATTTCATTACCTCCCAGTGGCATTCATCTTGGAGAGGTCGTAATCAAGCCCACGAAGGAAAAATATCGTAAGAAAGATAATCCGGCAGTACGCCTGGTACGTGAAATCATTGAACGGAAGAAGCTGAACACTCCCTATGCACATGATTACTTCAGTTACGAACGTTATGAAAAGGTGCTTTTTGCCATGAACGAATATACTCCCAAGCCTCCAAAGAAAGGGAAAAAGGGAAAGTTCAGTTTTGTGGAGGAATTCGTGGATACGCTGAATGACGGAACAACCATTCTTCCCGTGTCGGAAAAAGAACGGATCGAGACCGTTTATTATCGCCGGCATCCAAAGTCGGAAAAACATGTAGTGAGAGGCAGTCAGTCATCGGGAGTAGATGAAGTGTTTTCACGCGACGGGGTACAGCAGTTCCTGGGTGAGGCTTTTCGCGAAGTGGACATATTTAAGAATGACATTCCCTTGTTCTTGCAACGCTTTGTGAGTCCGCTTTCCGGCATCGGCCCTAATTATTACAAATATTACTTGCTGGACACGCTCGCCGTAGAAGGACAAACTTGTGTAGACCTTGGGTTTGTTCCTTTCAACTCAGAGACTTTTGGATTTACCGGACACTTGTATATCACGCTTGACTCAACCTGTTTCGTCAAAAAGGCTGTGCTGAACGTGCCGAAAGACATTAACTTGAATTTCGTATCGCACATGACGATTGAACAGACTTTTGAGCGGACGGCAGACAGTACCCGTCTGATTACGAAGGATGACATCAAGGTCAATTTTAAATTAAGCGAGAAATCCAAAGGCATGTATGCACGAAGACTGAATATTTACCGCAATTATTCGTTCGATGTACCCGATACGGAAACTGCACGGGTATTTGAGAAAAGTGCCCCTACCCTTTTTGCGGCCAATGCCTATCGGCAGCCGGATAGTTACTGGAACACGATTCGTCCACCCGAAGCGGTACGGAAGAATTCCAATTCCGTGAATAACCTGATGACTAAATTACGGTCAGTCTCTGTGTTTTATTTCACGGAAAAAGTTGTCAGCATTCTTGTGTCAGGTTACATACCTACCAATAAGGACCCCCTGAAAAACAAGTTCGATCTGGGTCCGATGAACTCCACCTTTAATGGTAATGCTATTGAAGGGGCACGTTTTCGGGTTGGTGGAGGAACCACTCCCGTGCTCCATAAAAGATGGCTGGCAGATGGGTATATGGCTTACGGTACGAGGGACCAGAAGCTCAAATACGACGCTCTGGTAGAATATTCATTCAAGGACCGAAAAGATTACAGACTGGAATTTCCTATCCATTCTCTCCGGCTGGAATATATGTACGACCTGAACAAACTGGGGCAACAGTATATGTACACCAGTAAGGACAACATGATGCTGGCCATCCGCCGGAAAAAGGACACACGTGCCACCTACCTGCGGAAAGCCGAACTGACTTATACGAGGGAGCATTATAATGGAGTGTCGTATGGGGCTGTTCTACGTAACCTGCGTGAGTATGCCACGCCGTATGCTGAGTTTAACCGCTTTGAATCCGACGGCTCTGTAAAATCGGTTACCCATTATGACCTGACCGCTCTGGAACTCCGTTTCCGTTATGGAAAGAACGAAAAGTTTTATCAGACCCGTACACAGCGTGTTCCCATTACATACGATGCCCTGATATTCAATTTGAGTCACGTGATGGCTAAAAAAGGTTTTCTGGGTTCTTCTTATGATTATCAGCGGACAGATGTAGGCGTACAAAAACGTTTCTGGTTTTCCGCTTTTGGTTATGTTGATTTTATTGCCAAGGCCGGGAAGGTATGGAGCAAGGTGCCCTATCCTTTGCTCATTCTTCCGAACGCCAATCTGACGTACACGATACAGCCTGAAGCATATACCAATATGAATGCGCTGGAATTCATGAACGATGAATATGCTTCATGGGATGTGACGTATTATATGAATGGAAATCTGCTCAACCGGATTCCTCTGATAAAAAAGCTGAAATGTAGGGAAGTATTTACGTTCAGGGGACTTTGGGGAAATCTAACGGACAAGAACAATCCTATGGTCGCTTCCAATAAAGAAGGACTGTACATGTTTCCTGAAGGAACCTTCATGATGGGAAAGACACCTTACATGGAAGCGGGAGTAGGTATTGAAAATATCTTCAAGTTCTTGCGTATAGATTACGTATGGCGCTTGAATTACAGGAATAATCCGGACATTCAGAAATCAGGTATTCGCATGACGATGAAGTTATCTTTTTAAGGGAAGTCGTGGCTTCATGCATGTTTTATAAACCTCCTTGGCATAATGGAAAAAGAAGCCGCTTCTTTCCAGGTTTTCCCCGTGCGAACCGTACGTTTTCCGGCGCAGAAACATACGGTTTACGCAAGGAAAACATACGTTTCTGCATCGGGAAACATAAAAGGTGAAAAAAGGATTGCAAATTGTCTTCTTTACCTTTTTACATCACTCTATCAAAAAAGGGATTATTCTATGTTCCGTATGAATTTGGCCGGTACACCTCCCACTACGGTATTGGCAGGCACGTCTTTCGTTACGACGGCTCCGGCTGCGATGATGGAATTGTCGCCAATGGTGACTCCCTGCAGAATGGTGCTGTTAGAGCCTACCCATACGCGTTTTCCCAATACGATGGGAGCCGGTGTTATAGCCGCACGCTTTTCCGGGTTCATGTCGTGATTAAGTGTAGCGAAAACCACGTTGTGCCCAATCAGACAACCGTCGCCCAGTGTCACTCCGCCCTGGTCCTGGAAATGGCAGCAGGCATTGATAAACACATCTTTTCCTATATGGATATTTTTCCCGAAATCAGTATAAAAAGGAGGAAATACCCGGAAAGTGTCGTCTACTGGCCGACCAAAAAGCCGGGACATCAGTGCCCGGATTTCTTCCATGGTGTGATACGATCCGTTCAGTTCGAATGTAATGCGGCGAGCTTCGTCACTCATGCGGTTCAGTAATTCCATGATTTCGGGTGTGTCAAGCGGTTTTCGCATGGCTACGTGCGTCAAAAAATCATTTAGTTCCATGTGCTATGTTTTGAATGGGTTATACAATTTTTATTTTACAAAAATATCCTGATTTTTCGGAAAACACGATATACATATTACGGATAATCATACCCCAATTACTTGTATACCGACAAAATGCCCCACTTTTGTATCACTTTTTTCTGTTTGTTTTGTTTTTTATCGCGTACATTTGTAAAAACTTTAAATAACACATCATGAAAAAAACGTATGCAATGCTATTTTCCTTCCTTTTGGTCTGCACCATGGGATTTTCGCAGACCCGGAAGGCTGTTTCTATTTTAGGAGATTCGTACTCTACTTTCGAGAATTACCTTCAGCCTGATACCAATGCCGTGTGGTACTTTCAGCAGCCGCGGAAAAACAACGATGTCCGTTCTGTAGATCAGACCTGGTGGTATAAGTTTATTAAGGAAAGCGGATACCGCCTGTGCGTGAACAATTCTTTCTCGGGTGCAACCATCTGTCACACCGGTTACCGGAAGGCTGATTTTTCCGACCGCTCGTTTGTGACACGAATGAACAACCTAGGGTGTCCGGACCTCATTTTCATTTTTGGAGCAACGAACGACAGCTGGGCCGGGGCTCCCATCGGCGAATACCAGTATGAGAACTGGACGAAAAAGGATTTGTACAGCTTCCGTCCGGCCATGGCTTATATGCTGGAACACATGCAGTACCGTTATCCCAACGTGGAGATTTATTTTCTGTTGAACTGCGACCTGAAACCGGAAATCAATGAGTCTGTAAAGACCATCTGCGCACACTATCACGTGCCTTGCATCGAACTGAAAGGAATCGACAAGCAGGGAGGGCATCCTTCCATAAAAGGTATGCAGCAAATCAACGAACAGATAAAAGCTTATTTTGCCAGTCGGCAATAAGGAAAAAGAAAACGGCTTGACGAATACGTCAGGCCGTTTCTTTTAATAATTCCAGAATCAGTTGCTCCAGTCTGTCTCTCACTTCATCCATCGGGACTTCTTGCCGTAACTCAGCCTGTAGTGAAGTGACTCCCTTGTCTATAAACCCACAGGGATGGATGTAACTGAAATACCTTAAATCTGTATTGACGTTCAGGGCAAGACCGTGCATCGTAACGAAATGGCTGCTTCTTACCCCCATGGCACAGATTTTACGTTCTTCGGGCGTACCTGTAGCCAGCCAGACGCCAGTAGCCCCGTGCACTCTGTCGGCTTCTATGCCGTAGGTCCGGCACACACGGATCACCGCTTCCTCTAACAGGTGCAGGTATTCCTTCAAACCCAAGTGAAAATCTTCTAGGTTCAGAATCGGATAACACACCCATTGTCCCGGTCCGTGATAGGTAATGTCTCCTCCCCTGTCTACCTGAAACAGTTCGGCATGAATGGTCTGTAACTGTGTGGAGTTCAACAGCATATTGGCCGCCTTTCCGTGCTTCCCCAGAGTGTAGACATGCGGATGCTGGCAGAAAATAATCCGGTTGGTATAAGGCTGTCCGTTCAGCTTGGCATCAATGAGTTCATCGAAGAGAGCAGTTTGTCGTTCCCAAGCCTCAGAATAAGAGATGAGTCCCCAGTTTTCTATTGTAATCATGGCATTCAATTCTTAAAAGGTTACATTTTGCAAAGAAAAAATTTTTTGGTGTGAATGGCAAAGATTTACAAAAAGAATTCCTTTTTACATCGCAATTCGGGAAGTTATGCTATATTTGTAGACAGAGAAAATCATTTTTTTTGAGAAAAACGTCTGAATATGATGAAAAAAATACAAAGAGGCTTATTCCCCTCTGTCGTGTGTGGCTTGTTTTCCACCATGATTCTACCGGGGTGTATCGGAAACGGGACAGCCGGAGGAAACGAAGTTTCAGTGGATTCCATTCCTATGGATACGACTGTGTATCTGGATGAAGCCAATACGGAATCACCTAAATGCCAGATAAAAATCAATTTTAAATATTTAAAGTCGGCCGATAAGAACGATTCGCTGACACAGGTAATCAATCAGGTGCTGGAAGATGCTTTTTCAAGTGCACATGCCGGAGCAGCTTCTTCACAGGCCTTTGTCTCGTCTATCAAAGAAAGCCTGGCAGGTGATTACCTGAAGGATGTGCAGGGAAGTTATCAGACCGACTTGAAGAACGGAATGAAGCCCGATGAAATTCCTAACTGGTATAACTACGAATATGAGATAAATTCGGAGCTGCAAGAAGGTAAAGACTGTATATGGAATTATGCCGTCACTACTTTCCAATATACCGGAGGCGCACATCCCAACACGTGGGCGCAGTGGGTTAACATTGATGCGGCCAATGGGAAAAAGCTGGACAAGAGCGAAGTGTTTGCCAAAGGAACTGAAGAGGATATCTGCCGGCTGATTCTGGATAAGTTGCTGGCAGAAGCCAATAAAAAGCTGGAGACAGATACGCTGACCTGTGTAGAGGGACTTCAGGCGGTAGGTATCTTGTTGGACACGGACTTGTATGTGCCCGATAACTTCCTGCTCGAAAAAGAAGGAGTGACATTCCTTTATAACACCTACGACATTGCACCTTATTACATGGGACGCTTCCAATTGACGGTTCCCTACGAAGAAATCAATACTTATTTAATCAAGAAATAATCGTACATGGACATTATCTTAAAATATTTCCCGAACCTGAGCGAGGTTCAGCAACAGCAGTTTGCGGCTTTGTATGACCTATATACCGACTGGAACAACAAAATCAACGTGATTTCGCGAAAAGACATTACCAACCTGTATGAGCATCATGTGCTGCATTCATTAGGCATTGCCAAGGTCATGCAGTTCCGTCCGGAAACTACTGTGATGGATTTGGGCACCGGCGGTGGTTTTCCAGGGATTCCGCTGGCTATTCTGTTTCCGGAAACACATTTCCATCTGGTGGACAGCATCGGTAAGAAAGTGAAGGTGGCTACTGAAATAGCCAATGCCATCGGCTTGAAGAACGTCACTACCCGTCATTGCCGTGCGGAGGAAGAAAAGCAATTGTTCGACTTCGTGGTAAGCAGGGCCGTCATGCCGCTGACCGACTTGCTGAAAATTATTCGCAAGAATATCAAGAAGGAACAGCACAATGTCCTTCCCAACGGATTGATTTGTCTGAAGGGCGGTGAGCTGGAACGGGAAGTTATGCCCGTAAAGCACCAGACACTTATGTATGATTTGAAGGATTATTTTGAAGAGGAATTTTTTGAGACCAAGAAAGTGGTTTATGTCACAATCAACGGATAATCGATATGAAAATAAAGACATTTGAATTCAATATGTTTCCGGTCAACTGCTATGTGGTGTGGGACGAGGAAACGTTGCAGGCAGCTGTAATTGATGCCGGATGTTATTATCAGGAAGAGCAGCAGATGCTGAAGAAGTTCATTGCAGAAAACGGACTTACGGTGACACATTTACTGAATACGCATTTGCATCTGGACCATATTTTCGGCAATGCGTTTATGCTCAGAGAATTTGGAGTCAATGCCGAAGCCGGAAAGGAAGATGAATTTCTGTTGCCGAGAACGGCAGAGTATTGCCGCATGTTCGGCTTCCCTCTGAACGAGGAACCTCCTGCACTGGGTGGCTACGTGCATGACGGCGATCTGATAAAAATAGGAAATATAGAACTGAAGGCACTTGCCGTGCCCGGCCATTCTCCCGGAAGCATGGTGTTCTATTGTGAAGCGCAGCACTGCATGTTCAGCGGTGATGTATTGTTCCGGGGCAGCATCGGGCGTGCAGACCTGGAAGGCGGAAACTTTGACCAGTTGAGGGAAAGTATCGTGGCACGTTTGCTGACACTCCCTGACGAGACAATGGTGTATCCGGGTCATGGGAACCCCACTACCATCGGCTATGAAAAGATGAACAATCCTTTCTTCCGCTGATGCGTTATTCTTTTGCTTGAAAACCATAAATCTTACCTTAATAATCATGAAAACAACGACATTCGCAAACAGACACATCGGCATCGGGGAAGAGGAACTTCCGCTGATGCTGAAAAAAATTGGAGTAAGCAGTCTGGATGAACTGATAGAGAAAACCATTCCTGCCAATATCCTGTTAAAAGAACCTTTGAAACTGGGAGCTGCCATGACGGAACGTGAATTTGCCGAGCACATCGGCGAACTGGCAGCCCAGAACAAGCTATATAAGACGTATATCGGATGTGGGTGGTATGACACGGTGACTCCGGCAGTTGTTCAGCGTAACGTGTTTGAAAATCCGGTTTGGTACACTTCCTATACACCCTATCAGGCTGAAATTTCCCAGGGACGACTGGAAGCGTTGCTGAACTTTCAGACGGTAATCAGCGATCTGACTGCCCTTCCGCTGGCTAACTGTTCTCTGCTGGATGAAGCGACGGCTGCAGCGGAAGCGGCTACGATGATGTACGGACTGAGAAGCCGTGCACAACAGAAAGCGCAGGCCAACGTGCTGTTTGTAGATGAAGAAATATTCCCTCAGACGCTGGCAGTTATTCGTACCCGGGCCATTCCGCAGGGAATGGTAGTAAAGGTAGGCAGTTACAAGAACCTGACTTTTACACCGGATATTTTCGGTTGCATCGTGCAGTATCCGAATAATAGCGGAAGTATAGAAGACTATCGGGAATTTGCCGAACAGGCACATGCCGCAGGATGCAAGGTGGCCGTAGCAGCCGATATCCTGTCGCTTGCCCTACTGGTTCCTCCCGGTGAATGGGGAGCCGACATCGCTTTCGGTAGTTCACAGCGTCTGGGCACACCGATGTTCTATGGAGGACCTTCTGCGGCTTATTTCGCTACACGTGATGAATACAAACGAAACATGCCGGGACGTATCATCGGTCTGTCAAAAGACAAATACGGTCATCTGTGTTACCGTATGGCATTGCAGACTCGCGAGCAGCATATCAAGCGTGAAAAGGCGACTTCCAATATCTGTACGGCACAGGCGCTGCTGGCTACCATGGCCGGATTCTATGCCGTATATCACGGACCTGACGGCATAAAAGAAATAGCCAATCATGTGCATGCCGTGGCTTTCTGGCTGGCAGAACAGCTTACGAAACTGGGATATAAATTGCAGAACGAAAATTTCTTTGATACACTGAGGATACAGTTGCCGGACAACGTGACCATTCAGGAAGTGCGCACCATTGCCTTGAGCAAGGAAATCAACCTGCGCTATTTTGATAACGGAGATGTGGGTATCAGTGTCGATGAAACTACTACGCAGGCAGATGCTACGCTGATTCTGAATCTGTTTGCCGTAGCGGCAGAAGAACCGATGCATGATGTCTGTGCCATACCGGAAAAAGCTCCTGTTGCTGCACAGTTCCAGCGTCTGAGCACGTACCTCACTCACGAAGTCTTCCAGAAGTATCACACCGAAACGGAAATGATGCGTTACATCAAACGTCTGGAACGGAAGGATATCTCGTTGGCTCATTCCATGATTTCATTGGGCTCTTGTACCATGAAACTGAATGCGGCATCCGAAATGTTACCTCTTAGCAATGCGGCCTGGATGAACCTTCACCCGTTGGTTCCGGAAGACCAGGCTGCGGGATACCAGGCTTTGATTCACAATCTGTCGGAACAGCTGAAGACGATTACAGGTTTTGCAGGCGTATCTCTCCAGCCAAACTCCGGTGCAGCAGGTGAATATACGGGCTTGCGCGTGATTAGAAGTTACCAGGAAAGCATCGGACAGGGTAACCGCCGATTGGTATTGATTCCGGCTTCGGCACACGGCACCAATCCGGCTTCGGCTGTACAGGCGGGTTACGAACCGCTGACGTGTGCTTGCGATGAGAATGGAAACGTGGATTGGGAAGATTTGCGTGCGAAGGCTGAAGCACATAAGGATGAACTGGCAGCTTTGATGATTACTTATCCGTCTACTCATGGTATTTTTGAGGAAGAAATCAAGGAGATTTGTGAGATTATCCATGCGTGCGGTGCACAGGTTTATATGGATGGAGCCAACATGAACGGACAGGTGGGACTGACCAATCCGGGTACTATCGGAGCCGACGTGTGTCACCTGAACCTGCATAAGACATTTGCCAGCCCCCACGGTGGCGGCGGTCCGGGTGTAGGTCCGATTTGTGTGGCCGAGCATCTGGTTCCTTTCCTTCCGGGACATGTCAGCACGGGCAATCCGCAGAATGAGGTATCTGCTGCTCCTTACGGAAGTGCCGGTATTCTGCCGATTACTTACGGCTACATCTGCATGATGGGAGCAGAAGGGTTGAGAAGAGCGACTCAAACGGCAATTCTGAATGCCAACTACCTGGCTGCTTGCCTGAAAGATACGTATGGAGTGGTATACCGCGGAAAGAACGGTTTCGTAGGTCATGAAATGATTCTGGAATGCCGGAAGATACACGAAGAAAGTGGAATCTCGGAAAATGACATTTCCAAGCGTCTGATGGACTATGGTTACCATGCACCTACCCTCTCCTTCCCTGTACACGGTACGCTGATGATTGAACCGACGGAAAGTGAAAGTCTGGCAGAACTGGACAATTTTGTGGATGTCATGGTACATATCCGTGAAGAAATTGCAGAGATTGAGTCTGGAAAGGCCGATAAAGAAGACAATGTATTGGTAAATGCTCCTCATCCGGAGTACGAGATTGTAGGAGATGCCTGGACTCATCCTTATGGACGTGCCAAAGCGGCTTATCCGATTCAGAGTGTAAGAGACAATAAATTCTGGATTAACGTGGCACGTATCGATAATACATTGGGCGACCGTAAGTTGCTGCCTACACGTTACGGGAGCTTTGAATAAGGCCTTTAAAGTTACGTTGGCTTGATATAGAAAATAAGAAGAGCCACTGCATTCCTTCATATAAGAGGGATTCGCAGTGGCTCTTTTCATATAGAACTGGGAATAGTATTGACTATTTTTCCGCATTAAGAGGATACATGTTCAGTGGCTATCCTGACAAAATTTGAATCATTAGAGCAGAATTAAAAGAAAAATGAAAGTTTTCATTTGGTTTTAGTTTATTATTTCTATATTTGTGCATCAAACAACGAAAAATAATATGAAAAACGACCAATGTACTTGCATCCTGAAGTGGAAACCTTGTCGAGACCGGACATTGAGAAACTTCAGTTGAAACGGTTGAAAGCAACCATCGACCGTTGCATGCATTCTCCGTTCTACAAGGAACACTTTCAGCAATGCGGCATCAAACCGGAAGATATACAGTCACTGGAGGATTTACAGAAAATTCCTTTCACTACCAAACAGGATTTACGCGACCATTATCCGTTCGGGCTTTCTGCCGTGCCTTTGGAAGAGGTAGTCCGTCTCCATTCTTCCAGTGGTACCACAGGAACTCCTACCGTGATTCTGCACACACAGCACGATTTGGAAGAATGGGCCAATGCCGTAGCACGCTGTCTGTATATGGTGGGGCTGCGTAAAGGAGATATTTTCCAAAATTCTTCCGGCTACGGTATGTTTACCGGTGGCTTGGGTTTCCAGTATGGTGCCGAACGTCTGGGTATGCTGACTGTTCCGGCTGCTGCCGGCAATACCAAGCGGCAGATTAAGTTTATCACCGACTTTGGTACCACCGCTCTTCATGCCATCCCGAGTTATGCCGGCCGTTTGTATGAAGTGATGGAAGAGATGCACATTGACCCGCGCCGCGATACTCATCTGAAGACCTTGATAATCGGGGCCGAACCGCACTCTGACGAACAGCGTCGCCGTATTGAACAGATGCTGGGCGTGAAAGCCTACAACTCTTTCGGTATGTCGGAAATGTGTGGCCCAGGTGTTGCTTTTGAATGCATGGAACAGAACGGACTCCACATCTGGGAGGATTATTATATCGTAGAAATTGTGGACCCTGTCACATTGGAACCGGTACCCGAAGGCGAAGTGGGCGAACTGGTGCTCACCACCATCAACCGTGAAGCAATGCCGCTACTGCGTTACCGTACACGTGACCTGACCCGTATTCTTCCGGGCGATTGTCCATGCGGACGCCATCACAAGCGTCTTGACCGAATGAAAGGCCGCAGTGACGACATGATGATTCTCAAGGGTGTCAATATCTTCCCGATTCAGATTGAGAACATCTTGCTGCAGTTCAAGGAACTGGGCAATGAGTACCTTATTACACTGACCAACCTTGATGCGAACGACGAGATGACGGTGGAAGTAGAATTGAATGACTTTACCGATGACTACGGATTCCTTCAGAACCTGACTAAGGAAATTACCCGACAGTTGAAAGACGAAATCCTGATTACCCCGCGCGTGAAACTGGTGCCTAAAGGAAGCCTGCCCGTACAGGAAGGAAAAGCCGTACGCGTGAAAGATTTACGAAAAACATTGATTTAAAAATAAAAGAGTATGACCATACATCAACTATCTGTTTTTGTAGAAAACAAGTCGGGCACACTGCTTCAGGTGCTTGAACTACTGAAAGAAGCGCATATCCAGTTGATTGCTTCTACCATATCTGATACTGTAGAGTACGGCATCTACCGTATTATCTGTTCCGAGCCGTTGCGTGCCTATGAAGTATTGAAGGATGCTGGCATCTCAGCCAATGTATCCGAAGTGTTTGCCATCAGTCTGGATAATGAACCGGGACGGGCTGCCGATGCCATCCGCAGCTTCAGCGAAACAGGCATAGGTATCTCCTACCTCTATTCCTTCTTGTTGGGAGGAAAAGGTATACTGGTATTCCGTACCGACAACACGGAGAAAACGCGTGAAGTGATACTGGAAAAGAGACTTCAGTACATTGAAGAAGAAAATCTGGTAAAGATGGCCTAACGGAAAGTCAGGCGGCGATTACAAATGAAATTGACGGCACCATAAATAAAGAGTCCGAGGAACTGTGCCAGGTATTCATTGCAGTGAAGAAGCTCTACGAGCATAAGAAGAAAAAGGAACTGCGCACTATAAGCCAGTGCGAAAGCACCAATAAAAAATAGCATCTGATGCCAGATGCTATTTTTTTTGTCATCTGTTTCAAGCGGAAAAATCCAGTATTTGCACCAGATAAAGTTGTGTATCTGTGCCACGATATATGCGCATATATTAGCTATAATATAGCTCTCTCCCTCGATGTGCATCAACAGCCATACTACGAAAGCTGCAATCAGGGCATTGAGCGTTCCTATTATTGCAAAGCGTATAATCCGTACCGATTCCTTCATCCGGTTACTTTCTTGTCTTTTTCCTTGAAACGTTATTAATTATTTTCCTTGATGTCAATTTTCAGGTTCAGTTCATCCAACTGTTTTTGGTCGAGGAAGCCAGGAGCATCCAGCATCACGTCACGTCCGGAGTTGTTCTTCGGGAAGGCGATGCAGTCGCGGATAGAATCCAGACCGGCAAACAGAGATACCCAACGGTCGAGTCCGTATGCCAGACCACCGTGAGGAGGTGCACCAAACTTGAAGGCATTCATCAAGAAGCCGAACTGTTCCTGTGCTTTCTCTGGAGTGAATCCCAGAATCTCGAACATTTTAGCCTGCAATGCAGAGTCGTGGATACGGATTGAACCACCACCAACTTCCACACCGTTGATAACCATGTCGTATGCATCGGCACGAACGGCAGCCGGATCGGTATCCAGCAAAGGAATATCCTCGTCTTTGGGGTGAGTAAACGGATGGTGCATAGCCATCAAGCGGCCTTCTTCTTCGCTCCATTCGAACATCGGGAAGTCTACTACCCATAGGCAAGCAAACTTGTTCTTGTCGCGCAAGCCCAACTGGTTACCCATTTCCAAACGCAGTTCGCAAAGCTGCTTGCGAGTCTTCATGGCATCATCACCGCTCAGAATCAGAATCAAGTCACCCGGTTTAGCACCAAATGCTTCTTTCATCTTCTGTAGCACTTCCTGACTGTAGAACTTGTCTACGCTTGACTTCACGGTACCGTCTGCTTCAATACGGGCATATACCATACCTTTGGCACCAATCTGCGGACGTTTTACGAACTCTGTCAACTGATCCAGCTGCTTGCGAGTGTAGTGAGCTGCACCTTCTGCACAGATACCACCGATATAAGCTGCATTGTCGAATACAGAGAAACCATAGCCTTTCAGCACATCCATCAGTTCAACGAACTTCATACCGAAACGCAAATCCGGTTTGTCACTTCCGTAATATTTCATGGCATCTGCCCACGGCATACGCAGGAACGGTTCTGTAAGTTCCACTCCGCGAAGTTCCTTGAATAAATGCTTTGCCATACCTTCAAAAGTATTGATGATGTCTTCCTGTTCTACGAAGCTCATTTCGCAGTCAATCTGTGTAAACTCAGGCTGACGGTCTGCACGAAGGTCTTCATCACGGAAACATTTTACAATCTGGAAATAACGGTCGAAGCCGGAAACCATTAGCAGCTGCTTCAAAGTCTGCGGAGACTGAGGCAATGCATAGAATTGTCCTGGGTTCATACGTGAAGGAACCACGAAGTCGCGTGCACCTTCTGGAGTAGAACCAATCAGCATCGGAGTTTCCACTTCCAGGAAGCCCTTGCTGTCCAGATAACGGCGAACTTCCATTGTCATGCGGTGACGGAGTTCCAGGTTCTTGCGTATAGCAGTACGGCGCAAGTCCAGATAACGGTATTTCATACGAAGGTCATCCCCCCCGTCCGTATTGTCTTCAATAGTGAAAGGCGGTGTCTGGGCTGAATTCAGGATATTCAGTTCCGATACGATGATTTCAATTTCTCCCGTCGGGATATTGGCATTTTTGCTGGAACGTTCGCTAACAGTTCCTTTCACCTGAATCACGAATTCACGTCCCAGGTGGTTGGCACGCTCACAAAGTTCGGCGTTCACTTCCGTGTTGAACACCAGCTGCGTAATACCGTAGCGGTCGCGGAGGTCCACAAATGTCATTCCTCCCATCTTACGTGCACGCTGCACCCATCCGGCCAGTGTCACGTTCTTGCCTGCATCGGCGAGTCGTAACTCACCGCAAGTATGACTTCTAAACATATCTTTATTAAATGTTAGTTTTATCTAATTGACGGGCAAAGTTAGCATCTATTTTTCATTTATGCAATAAAAATCCCCCCTCAAAGGTCGAATAAGAATGAATAAAGAATGCATATTTCGGTAAATTCTTTGAATAAATAAAAGGACTATTCTAAAAAATATATACATTTGCTTTACAATTATTCAAATTAAGACAAACTTTATTCCAAATTTATGGCAACAGAACATGTAAAATGCCTGATCATCGGATCAGGTCCCGCAGGATACACGGCCGCTATCTATACTAGCCGTGCCAATCTTTCTCCCGTACTTTATGAAGGTATACAACCTGGTGGTCAGCTTACCATTACTACCGAAGTAGAAAACTTTCCCGGCTATCCGGATGGTGTAACCGGTCCGGTGCTGATGGACGACCTGAAAAGACAGGCTGAACGTTTCGGTGCCGACATTCGTAACGGTATTGTGACTAAAGCCGATCTGAGCAAGGCTCCTTATACATTTGTGATAGACGACGAAAAGGAAATCACTGCCGACACCGTGATTATTTCTACCGGTGCTACTGCCAAATACTTAGGGCTGGAAGACGAAAAGAAATATGCAGGTATGGGCGTAAGTGCTTGTGCTACTTGCGACGGCTTTTTCTACCGCAAGAAAACCGTAGCCGTAGTAGGCGGTGGCGATACTGCCTGCGAGGAAGCTGTGTACCTGGCAGGACTGGCCAGCAAGGTATATCTTGTGGTACGTAAGCCGTTCCTCCGGGCTTCTAAAATCATGCAGGAACGCGTGTTGAATCATCCGCATATTACCGTTTTGTTTGAGCACAATGCAGTTGGTCTGTTCGGTGACAACGGTGTGGAAGGTATGCACGTAGTGAAACGTATGGGTGAAGCCGACGAAGAACGCTACGATGTGGCGATCGACGGATTCTTCCTGGCTATCGGTCACAAACCGAATTCTGACATTTTCAAACCGTGGGTGAAAACCGATGAAACCGGTTATATCATTACTGAAGGCAACACACCTTGCACCGGTATTCCGGGCGTATTTGCTGCAGGCGATGTAGCCGATCCGCATTACCGCCAGGCCATTACAGCAGCTGGAAGCGGATGCAAGGCAGCCATCGAAGCCGAGCGCTATCTCTCTGCCAATGGGCTTCTTTGATTACTCACAACCTAAATAAAAACTACGATGAAAGTTTTGAAAAGAACTTTTGCGGCGGTAATTTTTGTGGGAGGTGCGATGACCGCATTTGCCCAACAGATGCCGCCCATCCCTACCGATCCCAACGTGCGTATCGGCAAGTTAGAAAACGGATTGACTTACTACATCCGTCACAATGAGTTGCCCGACAATCAGGCCGACTTCTACATTGCACAGAAAGTAGGTTCTATCCTGGAAGAAGACAACCAGCGTGGTCTGGCGCACTTCCTGGAGCACATGTGTTTCAACGGAACCACTCACTTCCCCGACAATCTGCTTCGTGAATACCTTGAAAGTATCGGCGTGAAGTTTGGAGCTAACCTGAACGCATATACTTCAGTAGATGAAACTGTGTACAACATTTCTAATGTACCAGTTATTCGTGACGGAATCGTAGACTCTTGTCTGTTGATTTTGCACGATTGGGCCAACGACCTGACGCTTGCTCCGAAAGAAATCGACAAAGAACGTGGAGTTATCCACGAAGAATGGCGTACACGCACAGGAGCCATGATGCGTATGTATGAAAAGGTATTCCCTGCCATGTATAAGGACAGCAAGTATGCCTATCGTCTGCCCATCGGAACGATGGAAGTGGTAGACAACTTCCCTTACCAGGCATTGAGAGACTATTATGAGAAATGGTACCGTCCAGACCAGCAGGGTATCGTGGTAGTGGGCGACATTAATGTGGACAGCATCGAAGCAAAAATCAAGAAGCTGTTCTCTCCGATTGAAATGCCGGCCAACGCTGCAGAACGTAAATACTTCCCTGTGCCCGACAATGATGAACCTATCATTACCGTGGCAAAAGACAAGGAACAGCAGGTGCCCATCGTATATCTGTTCCACAAACACGATGTAGTGCCTAACGACCAGAAGAACAACATGAGTTATCTGGTAATGAACTACATGGTTTCTTCTATCGAAAGCATGCTTAACAGCCGTTTGAACGAGCTGACCCAGCAGGCTAACCCGCCGTTCATTGAAGCAGGTGTACAGGATGGAGATTACCTGGTAGCTAAGACAAAAGGAGCATTTGCAGCCTTTGCCGCAGCCAAGGAAGACGGCATCATCCTGACCACAGAAACATTGATGCGCGAAATTGAACGCGTGCGTCAGTTTGGTTTCACAGCCAGCGAATATGCCCGTGCGAAAGCTGATTACCTGCGCGGACTGGAATCAGCCTACAATGAACGTAACAAACAGCGTAATGCAAGCTATGTAAACGAATATGTGCGTCATTTCATTGACAATGAACCGATTCCGGGCATTGAAAATGAATATGCCATCATGAATCAGATTGTGCCGAACATTCCGGTAGAAGCTGTTAATCAGGTAATGAAGCAGCTTATTACAGAGAAAAACATCGTGTTGAGCATATTCTGTCCGGAGAAAGACGGTATGAAATATCCGACGGAAGCTGAACTGAAAGCTGTAATTGATAAGGTGAAAGCTGAAAAGCTGACAGCTTATGTAGACAAGGTATCCGATGAACCGCTGATGAAGGAAAAACCACATGCTGGAAAGGTAGTGAAGACAGAACAGGGTGTGTTCGGTTCTACTATCCTGACACTGAGCAACGGTGTGCGTGTCATTCTGAAACCGACAGATTTCAAGGCCGACGAAGTACGCATGCAGGCCTTCAGTCCGGGTGGAACTTCATTATTCAACGATAAAGATGTATTGCAGTTCGCTCTGATCAGCCAGATTGCTTCATTGGGTGGACTGGGCAACTTCAATTCTGTAGACTTGGATAAAGTATTGGCCGGAAAGATGGCATTAGCCAGCGCAATGGTCAGCACCTATTCAGAAGGATTGTCAGGAAGCTGCTCTCCGAAAGACTTGGAAACCATGCTGCAGTTGACTTACCTGCGCTTCACTGCACCGCGTATGGACCAGGAAGCCTTCACTTCTTTCATCACACGTAACAAGGCTGCTCTGGCTAATCAGGAAGCTGACCCGATGACTGCATTCAGCGATTCTATCAACGTAGCACTTTACAACCGTCATCCGCGTGCATTGTCTATGAAAGCCGACATGCTCGACAAGATTGACTACAATAAAGTGATGGAACTCTACAAGAACCGTTTTGCGGATGCCAGCGACTTTACCTTCATTCTGGTAGGTAACGTAGATGCAAAAACAGCTACTCCGCTTATCGAACAGTACCTGGGTGCACTGCCAGCTACTAAGCGAAACGAAAAATTCCGCGATACAGGCATGGCCATCCGCAAAGGACATTTCGAAAACAACTTCGTGAAGGAACTGGAAACTCCGAAGGCTACCGTGCTGATGGTTTATTCCGGCGACTGCAAGTATGATTTAAAGAACAACCTGCAGATGAGCATGCTCGGTCAGTTGCTGAACATGGTTTACCTGCGTACTGTACGTGAAGATGCCGGTGGTACATACGGTGTAAGCTGTAGTGGAAGCCTGAGCAAGTATCCGACTGAGAAAGGTGCCTTTCAGGTATACTTCGATACTGACCCGAACCGCCGTGAAGAAATGGTAAAACTGATTAATGAAGGTATTCAGGAATTCATCGAAAAAGGTCCGGTTAGCGAAGACCTGAGTAAGGTGAAGGAATACATGCTGAAGACCTACAAACAGAACCAGAAAGAAAACGGCTACTGGATGGGTATCCTGAATACGTACTACTGGGAAAATCTGGATATGAATACCGGATACGAAGCCACAGTGAATGCTATCAGCGGAGACGACCTGAAAGCCTTTGCCAAGACCTTCTTCGGACAGAAGAACGAAGTGGAAGTCAGCATGAGTTCTCCGGTACAGAAATAATATACCATAGATAATCAATTTGTAAAAGCAGCGTCTTTCCCGAAAATGAGAAAGACGCTGCTTTTTATGTGTAATACAGAAAACGTAAAATGAAACAATCTTCAACAGGTTCTAAAATACCCTAAGCACCTATCCATGTAACAAGGATATTACGTACATTTGTTCAAAATAAACAATCATGTACAAATACTGCATCACTCGTTTTTCAGTCTATATCTTGTTTGGGCTCTGCCTCATACTTTCTTCGTGTGGCACACGTGCTCCGCGCGTGGACTACCGTGAACTGGCGCGTGCAGCTGTGCGACTGGAAATGGACATCGATGCCAACGACAATCATCGACTCTATGTGGAAGTGGCCGACTGGATTGGAGTGCCCTACCGACACGGAGGAAGCACTCACCGGGGAACGGACTGTTCAGGTTTCACGTCTGCTGTCTATAAAAAAGTGTACCACAAGAAACTGCAACGCAATTCCGACGCCCAGCGTACGGAAGACTGTCGAAAAGTATCCAAGCGCCAGCTAAAGGAAGGCGATCTGGTATTCTTTCATAACGGACGGCGTAAGCGCGTTGCCAATCACGTAGGCATTTACCTGAAAGATGGAAAATTTGTGCATGCCAGCACCAGTTCAGGCGTCATCGTCAGTCGGCTGGAAGAGCCTTATTACCGCAAGTGCTGGATGCAGGGAGGACGAGTAAAAGGACTATAAACACGTACACGGCATGAACTACTCTTTACACCTGTCATCCCGGCTGACTCTGATTCTATGTACAGTCGGTATCCTGCCCGCCATGAGCCAGCAGCAGGAAAAGGAACTGCAACTCAACATGGATGCAGTAAAAATGATTCAATTTGATTTTAATCCCCTACCCAAACAGGAAAACAAGCCATTGGAAGCCCCGCTGAACAAAAAGTGGATGGACTTCAAAGTAGACCTGAAAGTGCCCCGCAGCCTGATTGATACCACCAAAGTGTGGAAACCGGAAAGTTATGTCCGCATGGAACCTTACACCATCTGGACCCGTTTCGGAGAAGACCCTGTATATGATGTACTGGTGGCCGGACGGCCCAAGCAGTGGGAAATTTCCTGGACACTGAATCCTAATCGCATATATGCAGACGAAGAATACGGACGCAGCATCAAGCCTTCTCCCGGACGGATGTATGAAAGTGTGGGAGGCTCTGCAGGTGTAGGCATCGGTATCGGCGGACTCGATTTCATGGGCTTTATCTATGACAATATGACCCGCCGCGGGCGTATGCTGGCACACAACCGCAAGCATGCCAATGCCTGGAAAACGTATGCCGACTATCAGCCCACGGCAGCTGACAGCATGAAAGTGCCTAATTTCTACCGTCAGCTCCGTAAACAGCAGGCGGCCGACAGCACACAGACGCTGCTCACCTTTCAGCCGGCTTTTTCGGAAGCCCCTCTCCTGCCCATTTATGCCTCTCCTGACTCCGTAAAGAAACAAGCGGAGATTCGGCCCGATACCGTAAAAGTGGAGAAAAAGAAAAACCCGCAACCAGCGCAGGCGGAGGATGCGGGAAACCTGTATAAATACATTCGCCAGAAAGCAGCCGAGGACTCCATCCGGCGAAAAGAATTCTTCCGAAAAGATAAAGTCAGAAACAACCAGTACGACGTGCAGCGTGAAATTCAGCGCCTACGCGAACAGCAGAACTGACAAGTGTCTTATCTCACTTCTTGAATACGAAATATACAGCCAGTATCAGGCAGAAAAATGCAGCCAGGTGGTTCCATTTCAACTCCATCTTGAACGCAATCATGGAGAAAATGGTAAAGACGGCCAGCGTAATCACCTCCTGAATCACTTTCAGCTGCATGATGTCAAACGGTCCCCCACTGTCTCTGAACCCCAGACGGTTGGCCGGAACCTGCAGACAGTATTCAAAAAAAGCAATGGCCCAGCTGAACGCAATCACCCCAATTAGCGGCAGTGAAGCAAACCAGCTGAACTCTTCACGCATCTTCAAGTGGCCATACCAGGCAAACGTCATGAAGATGTTCGAGAAAATCAGTAAAACAATCGAATAAATACCTTGTGATAGCATATCTTTTTCCTTATTTAAAAATCGGCTGCAAAGATACGTTTTTTAAATGAAAAAGACATGCTATCCTCGTGTCTTTACTCATTCAGTACGAAGGAATTTCCACACCAGCGCACTGAAAGCTGCTCCCACGAAAGGTGCCACGATAAAGAGCCAGAGCTGTTCGATGGCCTGTCCGCCTTCCATCAAGGCCGGTCCGATGCTTCGTGCCGGATTCACGGATGTGCCCGTAATCGGGATACACACGATGTGAATCAGTATCAGCGTAAGTCCGATGGCCAGTCCGGCCAGGTTGCCAGCCCCTTTCTTTTCGTCCGTGGCAGCCAGCGCCACCAGCACAAAGATAAAGGTAAACACGGCTTCGGCCAGGAATGCCTGTCCCATAGCATCAGACGCAAAGCTGTTGGAGCCTGTGGTTGTCGGTCCTCCGTGTACCCCGGTCGATACCAGCAGCGTGAGAATCAGCGAACCAATAATGGCGCCCACAACCTGAAACAGCATGTACATCAAAGCCCGTTTCGTTTTCATGCCTCCCGACAACCATACACCCAGTGTAATGGCCGGATTGATGTGGCAGCCGGAAATGTTTCCTATGGTATATGCCATGGCGATGACAGAAAGACCGAATGCCATGGCCACTCCGATGGTTCCTACACCGGCACCCACTGTGTCGGCCACTCCTCCTGCAAATACGGCGCTACCGCAGCCCAGCAGTACAAGAACCATAGTTCCGATTAGTTCAGCTACATACTTTTTCATAGGCATTACATTTAAAATTCACGATGCCCTAATTTAGTATTTTCACCGGAGAAAAGCAAGATTGCTAATGATTTATTAACTTAAAAATCAGACAGAAAGGTGTCTGTCGGAAAACACAAGTACGTTTTAGGGAAAACGCAAGGACGTTTCAGTCCAAACGCACTTGCGTTTGAAGTAAAACTCTTTGACGTTTTGAATAAAACGCAAAGGCGTTTTTTTAGGCCTTCGGTTCGTAGGTGCAATACACCAGGTAACTTCCTTTTGCTGTAATGCGGAAGCTGCTGTGTTCCACTTCATTAAGCGTGCCTTGCCACAAAGAGTGAAAATCATAGATAGGATATTTTAATCCTTCGCTTCGAAGTTGTATTGCCCCAAAATTAAAGACAGATACCTGCTGTCTGGGGAATCCGGCAAATACTTTATCACCTGTGGCAGGTACAAAGAAACCATAGCCAGTCAGCATCACCACTTTCGCCCCCATCTGCTGATACTCCATAAGCAGACTGATATTTCCCAGTGTATGGTCCTCCCGTTTGCCCGTAGCCCCTACGAGGACAATTCGCTTTATCCCTTGCGATAGCAGAAACATCACCGCCTTGGTCTGGTCATTGGTCTCCTGGTCCGGAATGCGATGAATCCGGTCGTGAAAACGAATCCGGTTCTCTTCCGAAAGCGAATCACCGTCGCCCACAATCCAGTCGGGCACACGTCCGCTGTTGACCAGCGCATTCGCCGCCCCGTCGCAACACACCACGTAAGGTGCCTGATCGAGCACAGCCAATGGGAACGGATGTGAAGGGAAGTCTCCGTTTCCCACTATCACCGCTTCAGGAACAAACGGCAAAGTCAGTCGCTCATTTTCATTCTTTATATCATTCATTGTTTCTACTCTTTATTCGTTTGGTCACATGCCTGTTCCGTCATCAGGTTCAGCCACTTTCTCCATCCGAAAAAGGCCACTACCGCATAAAGCCCGTACAGTGCCGAAGTGAAATACAGCCCCTTGTAGATGTACAGTCCGCAGCACACCCAATCCACAATCATCCAAGCTCCCCACTGCTCCACATATTTGCGGGCCAGCATCCACATGGCTATGATGCTCAGTGCCGTAGTGAAACTGTCTGTCCAGGGCACACTGCTGTCTGTCCATGTAATCAATATCCAGGCGATAACCACCCAGCACAGAATAAACACGGCTGTCAAGGGGAAATATACCTTGCGCGGCATGCGAGTAATGGGTGTTTCTTCTTCAGCCTGCTGTATGTTCTTCTTTTTCCTTCCTCTGCTCCAGGCTATCCAGCCATACACCGAAGCCAGCAGGTAATACACGTTGATTCCGAAATCGGCATACAGTCCGGCCTGATAATACACCACCAGATAGACGGCAGGCATCACGATACAGGCCAGCCACAGGTAAATGCTGGCACGGTACTCCAGCCATAAATAGACTAACCCTACGAGGGTTCCAAACACTTCCAGGTAATTCATGGTGCAAAGATAGTGTAAGCCGAGTGCAGAGACAAATAGAAAACACAGTTTTCTGATTTTGACTATGCGGAGGCGCTTAAAGATAGAAGCCGAGTGCAGCGGCAAATAGAAAGAATTGTTTTCCGGATACTTTTTCTTTTTGAGGGATATTTTCTATCTTTGATGCAGATTGAACATTTTTGTTCAGTGGATTGAACATTTTGTGGAATTAGATTGAACATTTGAAAGGATGGAATATAAAAGAGCGCAGTTTCAGGAAATTCTTAGCCGTATAAATGAGCCAAGAAGTAAAATACAGGTTATTGTCGGCCCTCGACAAGTAGGAAAATCTACCCTCATCGGTCAGGTACTGGAAGAATGCACTCTTCCGTTCGACAGTTATTCCGCAGATGATGTGACAGGTGTATCTGCCGACTGGCTTACCCAGGTATGGGAATCACAAAGAATGAAAATGGCCGTTCGTGGAGAAAACAAAAGGCTGATGGTCATAGATGAAATCCAAAAGATAAGAAACTGGAGTGAAACGGTAAAAGCCGAATGGGACCGCGACACCCGAGAAAAAAGACAACTGATAGTGGTATTGTTGGGCTCTTCCAGAATGTGGATTGAAAAAGGTCTGACCGAATCGCTTGCCGGACGGTTTGAACTTATCCGTCTCTCCCACTGGACTTATACTGAAATGAAAGATTGTTTTGGATGGTCTTTACCACAATATGTCTATTTTGGCGGTTATCCGGGTGCCGCACAATACATTCAGAATGAAACACGTTGGAGAAACTATGTGAAAGATGCATTGATTGAATCTTCTATCTCAAAAGATGTGTTGATGGATACCCGTATTATGAAACCCCAGCTCTTGCGGCAGCTGTTTGAGATATGCAGCAGTTATAGTGGAGAATTACTTTCACTTACCAAGGTAGCTGCCCAACTGCAAGATGCAGGCAATGTGACCACGCTTGCCGGTTACCTGCATCTTTTGGATGAATGTGGTTTGCTTTGTGGACTACAGAAATACGCAGAAGATGAAGCACGGAAATATAATTCCGTTCCCAAGTTTCAGGTTCATAACAGTGCGCTTCGGAATGTATATGCCGACGAAGATTTTTCGGAAGTGATAGAAGATGCCAAGTTATGGGGACGCTATGTAGAATCCGCCGTTGGTGCGCACCTTGTCAGCCAGGCACAAATTTATGACTACAAAGTGTATTACTGGAGAGACAAGAAAGATGAAGTAGACTTCGTACTGGTTCGGAGAAACAAAAAGGTAGCCATTGAAGTGAAGAGTGGAAGAAGAACTACCAATCAAGGGCTGGCCGTTTTCTCGCAGTTATACCATCCGCACAAGGCTTTGGTGGTAGGTTCCGGAGGATTGTCTTTTGAGGATTTCTTGTCGATGGACCTTAATTTGTTGTTTAAGTAATTGATAAATTCTTACCTTTGAGAAAGAAATAAAAATAGTTATGAGCGGAGAAGATTTACAAAGACAGACCTCTATCAATATACAGGAAAAAGCAAATCTCATTTGGGCTATTGCTGATAAGTTAGTAGGATTATACAAACCTCACGAATATGGAAAGGTAATCCTACCCATGTGTGTAATAAAGCGTTTTGAAGATACCCTTGCACCAACAAAGGACGCTGTTATCAAGATGAACGAAGACCTTGATGCGAAGGGTATAGCCGTAAAGAAAGGTTTTCTTGAGGCGGCAGCCAAACAGAAATTTTATAACACTAGCAAGTTTACTTTCGACATTTTGCTTGCTGATGCCGATAATATCAAAGACAACTTCGAGAACTACCTCAATCATTTTTCCGAAAATGTGATTGACATTATCAACCGCATGGACTTCTACAACGAAATCAAGAAGATGGACGACAACAACCGTCTTTACCTCGTCATCAAGGAGTTCTGCTCTGCCAAGGCTTATTTGGGAGCGGATGTAGTTTCGGCTGTAGATATGGGATACATCTTTGAAGAATTAGTCAGAAAGTTTTCCGAATCATACAACGACCAGGCAGGAGCACACTTTACCGCACGTGACATCATTTATTTGATGAGCGAACTGCTTGTAGGAGATGATGAACAGAAAATGGAAGATGAAGGCATCGTGGCATCCATATACGATATGGCAATGGGAACAAGCCAGATGCTGGCTTGTCTGGATGAACGCTTCCGCAAGATAGACCCCGAAGCCGAAATTACTTGTTACGGGCAGGAACTCAATCCGCAGACGTATGGTATTGCCAAAGCCGATATGCTTATCAAGGGTGGTAATGCCGACAATATGCGCTTGGGAGATACTCTTGGCGACGACCAATTCAAGGGATATCAGTTTGACTACATCATCTCAAACCCTCCTTTCGGCATTGACTGGGAGGCTTCCGAAAAACGGGTGAAAGCTGAAAATGAGATGGGTGAAGCAGGACGCTTTGCGCCAGGCCTACCGGCAAAGGGAGACGGACAGATGCTGTTCATGCTCAACGGTGTGGCAAAGCTGAAAGAAGACGGCCGTATGGCTATTATTCAGAACGGTTCTCCCCTGTTTAAAGGGGATGCTGGCAGCGGTGAAAGTGAAATACGAGGCTATCTGCTGGAACATGACTGGCTGGAGGCGATTATCCAGTTACCTAACGACCTGTTTTATAATACGGGTATTGCTACCTATATTTGGGTAGTGAGCAAAAACAAGTCGGAAGAACGTGCGGGCAAGGTGCAGCTGATCGATGCCAGCAAATGCTTCGAGAAACTGCGCAAGCCGCTTGGTAATAAGCGTGTAGAGATTACCACTCTTTGCCGCGAACTGATTATGCAGGCTTATCACGATTTTACCAACTGGGAATATACCTCCGAGCATAATCCTGAGCTGAAAGTGGAAAGTAAGGTAAAAGATGTGGAGGACTTTAAGTTTACAAAACTTACCATCAACCGCCCCTTGCGGCTGGAGTACAAGGATATTCATTTTGACGAGGCTACTGCGGCCAATTATAAGGAAGCAGACAAAGCCTTGCTGAAAGAGGTGGCTGCATACTGGGAAGCAAATATGCCAGGGCACGTAAGCTTTCCTGATATTACTTTCTTCCTTGAGTTGAAGAAGGCCAAGATAAAAGTGCCGCAGGGAAAGGTTGCTTTGTTGAGAAACTATTTCGGCAAACGTAACCCTGATATGATGGAAGCATACATAAAGCCTGTTGACCAGGAAAGTGGGTTTGCACCCGACCCAGAACTGAAGGACAGCGAGATTATTCCTTGGAAAGAGGATATTACGGAATACCTCGACAAAAACGTACGTCCGTATGCTCCCGACTTTTGGTACAACGAATCAGAAAGTAAGATAGGTTATGAAATTCCGCTGACACGCGAGTTTTATAAATATACTCCTCTTACAGCGAGTTCAGTAATATTCGATGAACTAAAAAAATTGGAGGAAAGAGAATCGGAACTGATGTCTAAGATTTTGGGGTGAATAGATGTAACTCCATAAAAAGAAAATCAACCATGAATGGGCAGCCTAACAACGGAAGTATAATTCTTTACCAGACAGAGGATGGCAAATCAAGGATAGAAGTAACGCTATGCAATGATACGGTTTGGCTTACAGCCGACCAGATGGCAGAATTGTTTCAGAGAAACAAATCTACCATTTCTCGACATATAAAGAATGTATTCGAGGACGGAGAGTTACAATCAGATATGGTTGTTGCATTTTTTGCAACAACCACTCAGCACGGCGCTATCAAAGGAATGCAACAAACTCATCAGGTAGCATACTATAACCTCGACATGATAATCAGTGTAGGTTACCGTGTCAAGTCACACCGTGGCGTACAGTTCAGAATTTGGGCTACACAAGTTCTGCGTGAATATCTTGTAAAAGGATTTGCCATGAACGATGATTTGCTGAAAAGAGCTGGCGGAGGAAACTATTTCGACGAGCTGCTAAGCCGTATCCGTGACATCCGTTCCTCGGAAAAGGTATTCTACCGCAAGATACTCGAAATTTATGCCCTGAGTATAGATTATGACCCGCGTACAGAGACTACCATGCAGTTCTTCAAGACAGTACAGAACAAGATGCATTTCTCTGTACATGGTCATACCGCTGCCGAAATTATATACGAACGTGCTAACGCGGAAAAAGATTTCATGGGACTTACTTCATGGACGGGAGCATTGCCCAAACGTACCGATGCGGAAATAGCGAAGAACTATCTTTCTTCCGATGAGCTGGATACGCTCAACAGAATCGTCAGTCTGTACTTGGATTTTGCCGAACTTCAGGCTAAATCGCATAAGCCCATGTACATGAAAGACTGGATTCAAAAGCTGGACGATTTCTTAAAGCTTTCCGGAAAAGAGCTGTTAAGCCATGCCGGAAAGATTTCTGCTGAATTGGCAAAACAGAAAGCAGATACGGAATACGACAAGTTCAAGGAAAGAACAGCTTATAACCTTTCGCCTGTAGAGATTCATTTTTTAGAGAATTTTGAAAAGGAGCAGAAGAAGCTGAAAAACTAATGCTACATGGATAGATTACTCTTTTATTTAAATAGGAAGATTGAGGATTATGGAAAATAGATACGATAAATATAAAGATAGTGGTATTGCTTGGATTGGGGAGATTCCGGAGCATTGGGAGGTAAAAAGATTGAAAAATGTTAGTGATTTCAATCCTCCAAATGACCAATCTATATCAAATTTCTCAGAAGTTGGATATTTACCTATGGAACGGTTGAAAAATGGTTATATGCTTCCAAGTGTAATAAATGTATATAATTTAACTCAAGGACTTACTTTTTTCAAAGAGAATGATATCGTAATGGCTAAAGTTACACCCTGTTTTGAAAATGGTAATATTGCTATTGCAAAAAACTTAATAAATAATTGCGGATTTGGTAGTTCTGAACTCTTTATCTTTAG
>CAMFND010000041.1 GCA_945965395.1 uncultured Bacteroides sp. | reverse complement strand
CCTTCATCTATATTACAACTGGGATTGTAGGAGCCATTCTACTGAATATTCGCCCATCCGCATCAAACAAACCAAATATTCTTTCTATCTCAGAAGTCAGCATTGCCGATAGCGAATCCCATGATTTAAGCGGCGTCGCATCATAGCGGTCGCAATAGTATATCTTATCATCCGAGGTATTAAGATAGAGCTTTGAGCAGTCATAATTATAAGAGGCAAAAAAGAACATTTCCGGTGTGGCATTTTTAGGCCGTTCAGACTTCTGCACATCTTCAATATTAAATGGATAACGTGATTCAAAATCAGCTCTGTTGTATGACGTCCTGCAACCATGCAACGCCAATGTGCAATTCATTATGTTCAATCCATTGGATACATTCATCAGAAAATCCCTGTAAACATCAGGAATAGCGACTCCCAGTTTCTTCTCCAAATCGCATACTTCTGCTTCTGTAATACAGGGGTACATAATATTAAGCCAAGCATATTCAGCAATATGCGGGGCTTTTCCAATCAGCAGCGCTCCGTTTTTTGAATGGGTGACTCCCAAATGTGAGAATCTCATTAACAGGTTTTCCAATTCTTTCTTTTCCATACTTATTTAGATAGGTTAATATATTACTTTCCAGGTTTCTCACTAACGATATAGTAAAACAATGTTCATATACAAATATATGAAACATTCTTCATAATTCCCCTCGATAACCATTCTATTCTCTTTATAAAGAATAAATTAGATATAAATTATCCTGCAATAGAAGAATAAACACAAGAAAGAAAAAGGCAACAATTCGTGCTATTCACGTCAAAAGACCTAAAACAAACAAAAGAAGAGATGGAATAAGACTTTCCGGCATGCATATAAGCATTTCGGACGTAATACACTCTCCAGTACATTACATCCGAAATATCAAATACTTTATTTTATTTTCCTTCCAGCAAATCCGGGCGCAAACGCTGGGTCCGTTCAAGCGACTGCTGGAACTCCCATTCACGAATCTTCGCTTCATGGCCGGACAGCAAGATGTCGGGCACCTTCCAGCCGTTGTATTCTGCCGGACGCGTGTACACTGGAGGAGCCAGCAGGTTGTCCTGGAACGAATCGGACAAAGCCGACTGCTCATCGGAAATCACTCCCGGAATGATGCGGACAATCGAATCGGCAATCACCGCTGCCGCCAGCTCGCCGCCCGTCAGTACATAGTCGCCAATGCTGATTTCCTTCGTGATGAAATGCTCGCGGATGCGGTAGTCGATGCCCTTGAAGTGTCCGCACAAAATAATCAGGTTCTGCGACAGCGACAGCGTGTTGGCCATCTTCTGGTTGAACTGCTCGCCGTCGGGCGTCGTGAAAATCACCTCGTCGTAATGACGTTCCGCCTTCAGTGCAGAGATACACCGGTCAATCGGCTCAATCTTCATCACCATGCCGGCACATCCCCCGAACGGATAATCGTCCACCTTACGGTAGCGGTCGTACGCATAATCGCGCAGGTTATGGATGTGAATCTCGGCAATTCCTTTCTTCTGAGCACGGCTCATGATGGAATAATTGAAGAATCCTTCAATCATTTCCGGCAATACGGTTATAATGTCTATTCTCATTTGTCTGCGATTGTTTTTTGCAAAAGTACGAATATTTTTGCTACTTTTGCATGAAACATTACGCTTTAATGTCATGACAGAAATAGAAAGAATCGACCAGCTGCGTGAAGAGTTACACACGCATAATCATAACTACTACATTCTCAATGCACCAACCATCAGTGACCAGGAATTCGACCGGCTCATGCGCGAGCTGCAGGATTTGGAAGCGAAACACCCCGAACACTACGACGAGAACTCGCCGAGCGTGCGCGTGGGCAGCGACCTGAACAAGGAGTTCCGCCAGGTGGAACACAAGTATCCCATGCTCTCACTGGGCAACACGTATTCCGAAACAGAGGTGCGGGAGTTCTACGAACGTGTGCGGAAGGCACTGAACGAGGACTTCGAAATCTGCTGTGAACTGAAGTTTGACGGTACGTCCATCTCGCTGACCTACGAAGACGGACGACTGGTGCAGGCGGTGACACGTGGCGACGGTGTACGGGGCGACGACGTGACGGACAACGTGAAGACCATCCGTTCCATTCCGCTGCGCCTGTCGGGCGAAGGCTATCCACGCCAGTTTGAAATCCGCGGTGAGATTCTGATGCCGTGGACGGTGTTCGAGGAACTGAACCATGAACGCGAGCAGCGTGAGGAACCGCTTTTTGCCAACCCACGCAATGCGGCTTCGGGTACGCTCAAGTCGCAAAACTCGGCAGTAGTGGCTTCGCGCAAGCTGGATGCCTACTTATATTATCTGTTAGGCGAGGAACTGCCGCACGACGGGCATTATGAGAACTTGCAGGAAGCGACACGCTGGGGTTTCAAGGTGTCATCGCACATGCGCAAGGCTCGTACGCTGGAAGAGGTATTCGACTTTATCAACTACTGGGACTTGGAGCGCAAAAACCTGCCGGTAGCTACCGACGGCATTGTGCTGAAAGTAAATTCACAGCGCCAGCAGCGTAACTTAGGCTTCACGGCCAAGTCTCCGCGCTGGGCCATCGCTTATAAATTTCAGGCAGAACAGGCTTGCACCAAACTGCTGAAGGTGACATATCAGGTGGGACGTACGGGAGCGGTAACCCCCGTAGCCAATCTGGAACCGGTTCAGCTTTCGGGTACCGTGGTGAAACGTGCATCTCTCCACAATGCCGACATCATCGAATCGCTCGACCTGCATCTGGGCGATATGGTATACGTGGAGAAGGGCGGTGAAATCATTCCGAAAATTACGGGAGTAGATAAAGACGCACGTCCGGAAGGAAGCGAGAAGGTAACTTTCATCACACACTGTCCGGAATGCGGCAGCCGACTGGTACGCTACGAGGACGAAGCGGCACATTACTGCACGAACGAAGACGGTTGCCCCACACAGATAAAGGGCCGCATCGAGCACTTCATCAGCCGCCGTGCCATGAATATCGAAGGACTGGGACCGGAAACTGTCGACCAGTTCTATCAGGAGGGATTGATTCACGACGTGGCCGACCTCTACACGCTGCAAGCTGCGGACATCTGCCGCCTGAACCGCATGGGAGAAAAATCGGCCGAAAACATCATACAGGGAGTAGAGAAATCGAAGACCGTTCCCTACGAGCGTGTCATCTTTGCACTGGGCATCCGTTTTGTGGGCGAAACCGTAGCCAAGAAAGTGGCACGCGCGTTCCGTTCCATCAACGACCTGAAATCGGCAACTCTGGACGACCTGATTCACGTGGACGAAATCGGTGAAAAGATTGCACAGAGCATCCTGCGTTATTTCCACAGCGAAAAGAATCTCCAGCTCATCGAACGTCTGCGTGAAGCCAGAGTGCAGATGGCCATCAGCGAGGAAGAGACCGCCGGGCAGACCGACAAGCTGCAAGGCCAGTCCATCGTCATCAGCGGCGTATTTGCCCGCCACTCGCGCGACGAATACAAGGCACTTATCGAAAAGCATGGTGGAAAGAACGTGGGCAGCATCTCCAAGAAAACGAGCTTCATCCTGGCCGGAGAGAACATGGGCCCCAGCAAACTGGAAAAAGCAGAAAAACTGGGTATCCGCATCGTAAACGAAGAGGAGTTTCTCGGAATGATTGGCGAATAAAGTGCCAGTCCTTTACAAATTATTTATAAAAGGCAAAAAAACGATTAAATCTATAGGTTAAATTGAAAATATTCGTACTTTTGTACACTTGTTAAAGCGATTATATTTCATTTATGATAGTAAGAAGACTGAAAGGAATGGGGGTGGCTCTGATTACTCCCTTCAAGAGCGACGGTAGCGTGGATTATGACACGCTGGTACGGCTCGTTGAATATCAGGTACAAAATGGGGTGGATTTTCTCTGTGTATTAGGTACCACTGCGGAAACACCGACACTGACTGAGGAAGAAAAAAGACAAATCAAGAAAGTGGTGATAGAACGTGTCAACGGTCGTGTACCTATTTTGCTGGGCATCAGCAGCAACTGCACGCAGACGGTGCTCAACACGCTGAAAAATGAAGATTTCACAGGAGTGGATGCCGTATTGGTGGCTGTTCCTTATTATAATAAACCTTCGCAGGAAGGTATCTACCAGCACTACAAAGCCATTGCCGAAGCTACTGAGCTTCCGATAGTCCTTTATAACGTGCCGGGACGTACCGGTGTGAACATGACGGCCGAAACGACCTTGCGTTTGGCACGTGACTTCAAGAACATCGTGGCTATCAAAGAAGCATCGGGCAACATTACACAGATGGATGACATCATCAAGAACAAACCGGAGAATTTCGACGTAATTTCAGGCGACGACGGCATTACCTTCCCGCTGATTACCCTGGGAGCCGTGGGCGTTATCTCCGTTATCGGAAATGCCTTTCCGCGTGAGTTCAGCCGCATGACACGTCTGGCACTGGCCGGCGACTACAACAATGCGCTGACCATCCATCATCAGTTTACGGAGCTGTTTAAGCTGCTGTTTGTCGACGGTAATCCTGCCGGAGTGAAAGCCATGCTCAGCATGATGGGAATGATTGAAAACCGTCTGCGCTTGCCGCTGGTTCCCACCCGCATCACTACTTACGAACAGATGCGCCGTATACTGGATGAACTGAAAATTAAATGCTAAAGGAATCACGGCAGAATGCCGTGACCGCATAAAAAAGAGATTTCAAATCAGACAGGTTCTGTACAGATTTGAAATCTCTTTGCTTTTTGTTGTATCCAAAGTCATCTTCTTCAAAGGGCGGGCATCAATTTTCTGCCTGATGCAGAAGCGATGCCAGTTCGGAGGGGGTTACATTCTTTGCCACAATGGCTCCACGGTCGTTCACCAGGTAATTGATGAATCCGTGCTTCAGGTCGTACGACTTGAATATCTCCGAATTTTCACCTTCCATTTCCTGATAGACGTTATCGCTGATACCGTCCTGGCGAACCGCAGCGTTGAATATCGACTGGTAGCGGTCGAACGAAATGGAAATCATCTCAACACGGGCATCGTCCGAAACCACATTGTGCAGTCTGGCATTGCGTGTACGCGATGCGGCATCGTAACTGGCCCAAAAGCTCAGCAGAATGTAATTGCCTTTAGCGGCTTGCAGACTGAGCGGCTGCTTTTCTTTTCCGAGCACTAACTCCGGAGCCTGCGCCCCAAGTGGAAGTTTCTCGGTAGGAGTCTTTCTCTTGTCAAATGACAGAAAAATGAAGGAACTGAATACTAATACAACAAAAAACCATTTTACATTTTTGAGCATGTAATTTGATTTTAGTTAATACTATCCGGTACTGTGTCCTTACAGTGATTTCCTGCCCGGAACATTACTTCTGTGGCCGGAACAGCAGGACTGCCCGGCCACGTGAATCTGGGAAATCCGTTGCAAATATACGGTTTATTTCCCTAAAAAGTTCAGAAAAGCCTAATATTTTATGTTTTTAAGCATAATTTTTAAGTTTCATCTGAAGCATCTCCCCATTTTCGGCTACGTAAACATACTTGTCAGTACCCTGGTCTTCCACTTCTACACGATAGTAATTCCCTGTTGCTGTTTCAAAGAAATCCACATCATCAATTACCATTCCGCTTCCTGATAAATCAGCCAGTACCTGACGTACGCCTTCGGGAAGAGTGGTATGTTCACGTTCTTCTATTTCGTACGTGGTATGTATCCAGGAAAGAACTCCATCAGCTAATTTATAGTACACTTCTTTCTGGCGACCACCGTCACGGATTTCCACTTCAATGCCTCCTTTTTCTTCTTCAATGTCCAGAATCACCGCCTGAGGGTATTTGGCCTTTACCAAATCTTTCACTTCCGAAGTCTGTCCGGGAGCAACCGGTATATGGTCTTCCCATTCAGCATTTTCACGAATCAGTGTACCGTCTTCCAGATAAGTAAGCTCGTATTCCTTTCCAGCAGATTCCACTTCAATGACATAAATCACACTGGTATCGGCTTTCTCAATCTTGTCCACATCGTCCACCTTCCACGAAGCATATACACCCGCCTTGAAAGCATCTTGTACAGCTTGCGGTAATTGTGTGAAACGTAAGTCGTATTCTGTCATTACCCATGCGCCGTCAGGAGTAAACCATGCCTTGTTCTCATATCCGTTATCTACGAATTCAGCTTCATAGAACTGACCATTCTGTTCCCAGTCCACTCTTGATACATTTGGGTATCGGGTATCAAAAGCTTCTTGCAGGTTTGCCGATACTTGCAAACGATTGTCATCATCTTTATCACAGCTCTGCAGGCTGACAACACCCAGTGTCATCATAGCCCAAAATACAATTTTCTTCATAAATCAATATTCTTTTTCTTTTGGTTTGTGACAAAGATCTGATGAGATTCTGAAAAGATTTTGAAATAATTCGCGAAATTGGAAAAAAAATGAGATTTCGCGTGCCCAGTCTATTTTTATCACTATATTTGGAGTACAACAACTTAGTCAATTTATATATATGAAATATATACACCGCATTTTAATAGTCCTTTTTTGTCTCTCTTTCTCCACCGTATCGGCCCAGAAAGTAGGACTGGTACTCAGTGGGGGGGGAGCCAAAGGCCTTACACACATCGGTATTATCCGTGCTCTGGAAGAAAACAACATTCCCATCGACTATATCACAGGTACCTCCATGGGGGCCATCGTAGGATCACTCTATGCCATGGGCTATTCACCAGACGATATGGAAAAGCTTATCAAATCGGAGGACTTTAAGCGATGGTATTCCGGAGGAATACAGGAAAAATACATTTATTATTTCAAACGGAATCCGCCCACACCAGAATTCATCAATATCCGTGTGTCACTAAAGAACCCACTACACAAGGTAAAGACACAGTTTCTGCCTTCCAGCGTAGTCGACCCGCTACAAATGAACTTAGCGTTCGTAGAGCTGTTCGGGCAGGCCACGGCACTCTGCAGGGGGAACTTTGACAGACTGTTTGTGCCGTTCCGTTGCGTAGCCTCCGACGTATACAACAAATGTCCTATTATTTTCAAGGACGGCGATTTGGGAGATGCCGTGCGCGCCTCCATGAGCTTTCCGGGCATGTTCAAGCCCATTGAAATTGATTCCGTGCTGGCATATGACGGAGGGATATACAATAATTTTCCTGTCAATATAATGACGGAAAACTTTCATCCGGACATTATTATTGGTAGCGTGGTAAGCTCCAATCCCGGAAAACCGCAGGAAGGAGACATTATCGGGCAGCTGGAAAGCATGATTATGCAGAAAACGGACTATTCCGTACCTGATTCCGCAGGTATTCTTATGACCTTTAAATATGATGATGTAAGTCTGATGGATTTCAACCGTTTTGACGAACTTCACGACATCGGTTATAAACGTACCATGGAACTGATGGATTCCATCAAGAACAGAATTCCCCGCCGTATGGACTATCGTCTGCTGGAAAAAGAACGCATGGCTTTCAAAAAGAAAATGCCTGAATTCCGGTTCCGCAACATCATCATACACGGAGCAAACGACCAGCAGAAAAAATACATCCGTAAGGAGTTTCACACCGAAGAAGACGGTACGTTCTCTTTTGAAGAACTTCGAAAAGGATATTTCCGCTTGATGTCGTCCGATAACATGATTTCCGAAATTATTCCTCACGCAGTCTACAACCCCTACGAAAACGATTTTAACCTGAATTTGAAGGTACGCATGAAGGATGACCTCTCACTGAGAGTGGGAGGTAACGTGGGCTCAAACGGAGCAAACCAGGTGTATGTAGGAGCTACCTATCACAACCTGAACAATTTCTCCAAGGAATTCTCGCTGGACGGGCAGTTAGGACAAATATACAATAACCTGCAGCTTACGGGCCGCATTGATTTGCCAACCCGCTTGCCGACCTCATACCGGCTGGTGGCTTCCTTATCTACGTTCGACTACCTGAAGCAGGAAAAACTCTTGAGCAAAGGAAATACTCCCATCTTCAACAAGCAAAAAGAAGAGTTTGTGAAACTGTTTGTATCCATGCCTTTCCTGAGCCGCCAGAAGGCAGAGTTCGGTATCGGAGTAGGCCAGTTGGAAGATCAGTATTTCCAGACTAATGTCATTGACTTTACTTCAGACGTACGTGATGCCAGTAAATACACCATTTTCGGAGGCTCAGTAGCATTAGATGGAAATACGCTCAACAGCCGACAATTTGCCACCTCTGGACGCCGTGAACGACTCGCTGCACACATCTACACGGGCGTGGAACGATACTATCCTGGAAGTGAAGACCCGACCTATACCGAAAACTACAAATACATCCAGTCGTGGTTGCAAATCGCCTATGAACTGGAAAAATATCATACACTGAGCCCGCATTTCTCATTGGGTGCTTACCTGAAAGCCTATTATTCCTCGCGCAACTTCAGCCACAATTATCGGGCTACCATGATGCAGGCCGGAGAATTTGCGCCTACAGCCCACAGCAGAATCACCTACAATGAAGCATTTCGGGCCAACCAGTTTGTAGGAGCAGGTGTATGTCCGATTTACATGTTCAACAGTGTGCTGCAAGTAAGATTGGGCATGTATGGATTCGCACCGATTTTCCCCATTCGTGAAGAAAGTAACAAGGCAAGCTACGGAAAAGTGTTTTCCCAGTTCGAATATATGGGAGAATTAGACCTGGTTGTCAAACTTCCTTTCGGCTCGATATGTGCCTACCTAAATCATTATAGTTCACCGAGTAAGAACTGGAATTTGGGCCTTACACTGGGCTGGCAGATATTTGGAAGCCGATTTATGGAATAATTTTTATTGAAAAAAATCACAGAAATATTTGGAAGTTTCGTACAAACTCCCTACCTTTGCACCCGTCAAACAAAAAGGACATGGCCGCGTAGCTCAACTG
>CAMFND010000040.1 GCA_945965395.1 uncultured Bacteroides sp. | reverse complement strand
GTGTGAAAGCCGGTGGTAAATTGGCTCTGCAGATCCGTAAGCTGAAAGTGAAAGCTTTGTACAATGTAATTCCTGAACGTCTGGTTGTAGACGTAACTCCGCTGGGATTGGGTAAAACTATCAAAGTGGGTGAACTGAAATACGAAGGTCTGGAACTGCTGAACGCAAAAGAAGCTGTGGTTTGTGCAGTTAAATTGACTCGTGCTGCTCGTGGTGCTCAGGCTGCTGCTGGTAAATAATTTCAGTAACCTCAAACTACAAAAATCCTTTCAATGAAATACTTGATTGTTGGACTGGGGAATATCGGTGAAGAATACCGCGAAACCCGTCATAATATAGGATTTATGGTATTGGACGCCTTGGCTAAGGCGTCCAATATTGTTTTTAGCGACGGGCGTTACGGAGCTACTGCCCAGCTCTCGCTAAAAGGCAGACAATTGATTCTGCTCAAACCATCCACTTACATGAACCTGAGTGGGAATGCAGTACGCTATTGGATGCAACAGGAAAAAATCCCTTTGGAAAACGTATTGATTGTAGTAGATGATCTGGCCCTGCCTTTTGGTACTCTGCGGCTGAAAGGAAAAGGCAGTGATGCAGGCCACAACGGATTGAAGCATATTGCCGCTACGTTAGGCACTCAGAACTATGCCCGCCTGCGCTTTGGCATCGGAAACGACTTCCCGAAAGGAGGACAAATTGATTTCGTTCTCGGGCATTTCGATGAAGAATCCATGAAGCTGATGCCGGAACGTCTGGAAGTAGCACAGGAAATCATCAAAAGTTTCTGTCTGGCCGGACTAAACATCACCATGAATCAATATAATAACAAATAAAAACCATGCCGGAAGCACGAATTGACAAATGGATGTGGGCTGCACGTATCTTCAAGACAAGAACCATTGCTGCCGAAGCCTGCAAAAAAGGAAGAATCTCGATCAACGGTTCTCAGGTGAAACCTGCCCGAATGGTAAAGCCAGGGGACGTGGTACAGGTCAGAAAGCCTCCTGTAACCTATTCCTTCAAGGTGCTGCAGGCCATTGAAAAAAGAGTGGGAGCCAAACTGGTACCGGAAATCATGGAAAACGTGACTACACCCGACCAGTATGAATTGCTGGAAATGAGTAAAATCAGCGGATTCGTAGACCGTGCCCGTGGTACAGGACGTCCCACAAAGAAAGAACGAAGAGACTTGGACGAGTTCTTCATGCCAGAGTACCTGGACGACTTTGACTTCGACTTTGATGACGAGGAGGAGGATGAAGAATAAATATTGTCCGAATTAAAAATAAAAGCTGGACTTGCCTATTCACTTGTGCAAGTCCAGCTTTTTTTATTCTGCTTTGGCCGTTACCTCGGAGGCTTCAAACAACGCATTCAAATTCTTTTCCTCTCCTACGACCCATACCACATCGCCTTTCTGCAATTCAAAAGAGACTTCCGGCTGCCGCAGGTTGCTGTCATCGACAGACTCAATTCCTACCACCAGACAATGGTATTTGTTGCGGATACCACTTTCACGAATCGTACGCCCGCAAAACGGTGAGTTACGTGCAATGACAAACTGATTCAAGTACATCTCGCGGTTCTCAAAGTCCTCATCCTTGTAACCTTCGGCCACCTTTTCCAACTGTCCGGAGAAAACAGACAACTGTTCGTCGGTACCGATAACTTGCAACTTGTCATTCGGGAAAATCCGGTTTCCTCCACCTGGGATATTAATACGGTGCGCACCTCGTATGATTGAAGCCACATGCACTCCGTATTTCTTTCCAAAATCAAGTTCCATCAAGGTCTTTCCTCCCCACAACGAATCAGCAGGAACCACAAAATCCGACAAGTGCAAATCACGGTCCAGCAGTCGTCCGGCATATTCCGGCTGGCTCTCTCCCAAATACGCTTTCTTGATTTCCTTGGAACGGAGATTCTGCACAAACACCCTTTCCATCCCGATTGACTGTTTCTTCAAGAAACGGGAGAAAATCATCAGCAGAACGACTAGAATAGCAATACCCACCATCAGTGCGGCAGAGGCCTGGAACAAATACTTGATGATGTAGACCACAAACAATACAGCCAGCACAATGCGAAGCAATACGATTGAAATCAGCGGTGCATGATTGAAACGGCTGTCCGCCCAAAGTGCCTTGAACTCAATGGAATGATTTTTCTTCATAATCATGGCACGGAGGAAAGGAGAAATCAATAAGATGGTCACTACCGCCCCCAACACTTTTCCCCAGAAACCTCCCAGTGCGGAAATCAAAAGAGGAAGGAACAGGTTGAATGACAGTACCACCATCGCAATGGAGAGTACCAGATAAATCAATGTGATACGCACAATCGCTCCCAACAGTTTTTTCCAGTTGTTCTGATGGTTTACAGGCTGCACTCCTACCGAATAACGCTCCAGCAAGTGCTTCCAGAATACCGGAAGATGCCGGTCTACCCAGCCATAAGCAGGACCGGACAAACGAATCATATAAGGAGTAAGGAAGGTCGTTATCACGGATACAGCCACCACAATCGGATACAGGAAAGAGCTCGTCACATTCAGACTTACTCCCAATGCCGCAATGATAAAGGCAAATTCACCAATCTGTGTCAAACTGAATCCACACTGCATGGCGATTTTCAACGGCTGACCTGACAGCAACACACCTCCCGTTCCAAAGATGGTCTGTCCTAACAATATGGCTACCACAATCGCCAGAATCGGCCAGATGTATTCCACAATCATGTTCGGGTCGACCATCATTCCGACTGATACGAAGAAGATGGCTCCAAACAAATCTTTCACCGGAGCCACAAGCTTGTCAATGTGTTCCGATTCCACCGTTTCCGCCAGAATGGACCCCATGATAAATGCGCCAAAGGCTGGAGAGAAGCCTACACGGGCCGCCAGCACCACCATCCCGAAGCACAAGGCCAAGGACACAATCAGCAACGTCTCGTCACTCATCAGTTTGCGTGCCCTCTTTAAGAAGAGCGGAATCAGATAAATACCTACCACAAACCAGAGAATCAGGAAGAACACCAGTTTCCCGATGCTGTAAATCATCTCACTTCCTTCAAAATTCTTGCTTACGGCCATGGTAGAAAGCATCACCATCAATACAATGGCCAGAATATCTTCCAAAATCAGAATACTCAGCACCAACCCGGCAAAACGCTGTTGCCGAAGTCCCAAATCATCAAATGCCTTATAGATAATGGTGGTGGAAGACATGGCCAGCATTCCTCCCAAATAAATGCAGTCCATCTGTTTCCATCCAAACATCCAGCCCACAAATACACCGACCAATATCATGCAGAAGATAATCGTACAGGCCGATATGACCGCCGAACCTCCCACCTTCATCAGTTTCTTGAAACTGAACTCCAGTCCCAGCGCAAACAAAAGGAAGATGACACCAATCTCCGACCATGTCTGGATATTATCCGCATCTACCACCGAAGGAGTAAACGTGAAATGAGGACTGCAGACAAAACCTGCGACAATATAGCCTAACACCAAAGGCTGCTTCAATTTCTTAAATAGCAACGTCATGATTCCGGCACTAATCAATATCAAGGCCAGATCACTGATAAGAGGAGCTAAATGCGACATAATAACAGTTGTATTTTATTTTGCGCAAAAATAACGAATTCCTTACAAGAAATATCCCCCTGAGAGACAAATATGAAACAGAAGTTTCCAATTCAACCAATAATGTTGTAATTTTGTCCCATTCTAAATAAAGAGAATATGAATACTACTAAAACTACACAAACCTTTCCTGTACTGGACATGAGTTGCGCTGCCTGTGCCACACGGGTGGAAAAGACACTGAACCGTCAGCCAGGTGTATACCATGCTCAGGTGAACTATGCAGCCGCTACGGCCACTGTGGAATACAACCCGCAAGAATGTACACCCGAAACATTAAAAGATGCCATTCAGAATGCCGGATACGACCTGGTCATCGAAACGAACGCTCAAAAAGAGAAAATAGCAGAAGATGCACATAGCCGGAAGTACCGTCAACTAAAACAGCGTACTATCTTTTCGCTGATGCTTTCCGTACCCGTAGCCATTATCGGCATGTGCTTCATGGACTGGACGTACGCCAATTACGTGATGTGGATTCTTTCCACTCCCGTAGTATTCTGGCTGGGAAGAAATTTTTACCGCAACGCCTGGAAACAGTTGAAGCATCGCACTTCCAACATGGATACGCTGGTAGCCGTAAGTACTGGCATTGCCTATACATTCAGCCTGTTCAACCTATTCTGGCCGGAGTTCTGGCTGAGCAGAGGTATTCACCCCCACGTGTACTTTGAGGCAGCCAGCGTCATCATCTCCTTTATCCTGCTCGGACGGTTACTGGAAGAAAAAGCCAAAGGAAATACGTCGGAAGCCATCAAAAAACTGATGGGACTACAGCCGACCACCGTCATCATTCTCACTCCGGAAGGACAGCTGAAAGAAATTCCCGTGGAACAAGTACAGCAGGGGCAGCGACTGGTAGTCAAACCGGGCAGCCGTATTGCCGTGGACGGAACCGTATATGAAGGCAGCTCCTATGTGGACGAGAGCATGCTCACCGGCGAACCACTTCCTACCGAAAAGACTCCCGGTGCCAAGGTATATGCCGGCACCATCAACCAGAAAGGAAGTTTCAGTTTCATCGCCGACAAAGTGGGAAGTGAGACCGTTCTGGCCCATATCATCCGCATGGTACAAGATGCACAAGGCAGTAAGGCTCCCGTACAGCAGTTAGTAGACCGCATCGCGGCCATCTTCGTGCCTACCATCCTGAGCATTGCCATCCTCTCGTTTTTAGTCTGGATATGGCTGGACAATGCCAACGGATTCACCCATGGCTTGCTGGCCGCAGTTACCGTCACCATCATTGCCTGCCCCTGTGCATTAGGACTGGCCACACCGACGGCCATCATGGTCGGCATTGGTAAGGGTGCCGAAAACGGTATCCTGATTAAAGATGCAGAAAGTCTGGAAACAGCCCGCAAGGTGAACGCCATCGTACTCGATAAGACCGGCACGCTGACCGAAGGACGCCCCACGGTGACCGACATCTCCGACCCGCTTCTTCAATCTCCGTTAGGCGATGTGCTCTTTACCCTGGAAAGCGCTTCCGAGCACCCTCTGGCACAAGCCATCGTGCAGCATCAGACACGCCAGATACTTCCCATGGAAGAATTTGAAAGTCTGACAGGATTAGGAGTACGAGGCAAAATCAACGGTACCTATTATTATGCCGGCAACCGCCGACTGCTGGAGACGCACCATCTTACCGTATCCCCTGCCCTGACGGAAGAAGCTGCCCGACTAAGCCAGGAAGCCAAGACCGTCATCTGGCTAGCCGATTCACAGCAAGCATTAGGGCTGGTAGCCATTGCCGACCGTATCAAGCCGACCTCCAAAGAGGCCGTCAGACAATTGCAGGAGATGGGAATCTCAACTTATATGCTGACCGGTGACAATCCGGAAACGGCCCAAAGAATTGCAGCACAATGCAGCATTACCCACTTTCAGGCCGAAGTGCTTCCACAGCAGAAAGCCCAGTTCATCAAAGACTTGCAAAAAGAAGGCAAAATCGTAGCGATGGTGGGCGACGGCATCAATGACAGTGCGGCACTGGCTCAGGCCGACCTCAGCATTGCCATGGGAAAAGGAAGCGACATCGCCATGGACGTGGCCAAAATGACGCTCATTTCGTCCGACCTGAACAAGATTACCGATGCCATCCGCCTTTCTCAGGCCACCGTACGCACCATCCGCGAGAATCTTTTCTGGGCCTTCATCTACAACCTGATAGGTATCCCGGTAGCAGCCGGTATTCTGTACCCCATCAACGGCTTCCTGTTGAATCCGATGATAGCCGGTGCCGCCATGGCCATGAGCAGTGTCAGCGTGGTAAGCAACAGTCTCCGACTGAAACGGAAGAAATTCACACACACCACAGTGACCGTACAGGAGGAAGTGCAACCCACTGAAGAAACCACCATACCCGCAACGGAAACAGCTACCCCACAGCCGGAAACAGCTGCTCCAGCCACTTCCGAAAACCGGAAGACCTATCTGGTAGAAGGAATGATGTGCGACCACTGCCGCACCCGCGTAGAGAAAGTACTGAACATGTGGGAAGGAGCCTCCGCTCAGGTTACACTCACTCCGCCGGAAGCCGTCATTACCTTCCAAGGGAAAGTACCTGCACTTGCAGAACTGCAACAGTTGATTGATGAAAAAGCTGGTGATTATACTCTGAAAGAAAAGAACTGATTGAAAGGGTTTTATCCAATCTCAGTACTTCCTTGGCAGTACTGCAGTACTGACGGGGGAGTACTACAGTACTGCCGTGAAAGTACTGAAGTACTGCAAGGGAAGTACTCAGACTTTTCAAAAAATGTTATCCTATCTCCAGAAATCCCATCAGGAAGGCGTCCGGAAAGATAAATTTCTTTTCTCCGACGATAAATCTGACATACAGATATTTCTCATTACTGTTGAATTTCACAACTTCTCCCTTGCCGAATTTCTTGTGGGTTACGGTACTTCCCGCCTGTAATCTGTCAAGCAGTATTCTTACATCTGTTTCAGTTTGCCCCTGTTGGGGTACTGTTTCAGATGAGGGTACTAATGACGGCTCTGTCTTCATGGGTTCTGTCTGCTCGGGCTCTATGATTATAGACGAACCGGAAATGGATGCTTTATCTTTAGAGTATGAGTCATAATTTTCAGAAAGCATGGATGACTGCTGATTGTAAAACAGCTTTTCATATTGCGCTTTCCTTATAGTAGTGTCCCATCCGCCCACTTCGCCGGCAACGTGTCTGTTTATCCCTGTATATGTCAGACTGGCATCTTCATAACGTTTGAACTTGAATATGGCATCATTCATCAGCGGAGCATTGAACACTCCGAGCGAGCATAACATATTGAAGTCCTCCACACTAAGGCCAGTAACCTTTTTGAACAGTCCCGGTTCCAATTGCGTGATGACATCTTTCAGACACCTTTCACGATAGTCCGTCAGATACATAAACACGGGAATTCGTGTAGCAAACTTGATAAGCTTTTCCTGAATCTGTTTGCGTTTGCTTTTTATTTCTTTCTCCTCGTCAGAGAATTCCTTTTTCTCTTTCTGTGATGCTTCAGTCTTCTTTTTCTTGGCATTCTTTATGGCTTCCGATTTGTTTATTATTGTAGATATGTCGCTGTTCAGATTACGGAATCCCTCGATATTCATCAATGCCCTCATGGCTTCCGGACTGTCAAGCAGACGTTTCAGCGTGTCATTATCCACATTTACAAGTAGTGCAGATTCCCATCTTTTGGCAAGCAGGGTAGCAGATGTTCCGGCAAGAGCAATGTCGAGAATGTCCTGAGCGTTCACCTCTTTCATGCTGCTGCCATCGTATGCCAGTACCGGCAAAAACTTTATAAACTCTCCAACCTTGGCTTCCGGGTTTGATTCGTTGATGTCCAGTCGGCAACTGTAGTCTGAGATTTGGCGCAAAGCCCTGTCAAGAGCAAAGTCGAAAACATAGCATTCTTTCTTCATTATGATTTTGTCGCCGGTTTCATTTCTGACTTCCCATGGACTTTGCACTCTAAATGCTGCCTGGAAATAAGTTTCCGGACTTTTCAGATTGCGTAGCATGAATATTCCTGTCCATGGTTTTACGGTAACGCCCGTAGTCAGTTTCCCGCACGTCAGGGTTATTGTCTTAGTCTTTAGAGGGTTACCCATAGATACTTGTACCGGATATAGCGCATCCAGTCCGATACCAGCCCCTGTTCCGGCGCATACAATGACATTATAGTCATGGTAGAATCTGTTTTGCCTCTGTTTTAGCAGATTTGCCATAGCAAAACATGAAGCGACATTGGGCAGGAACCAAAGAGTGTGTGACAACAAACCGAGCAATCGTGCATCGCTGAACGGCATCGGAGGACGCTTGTCCTGACCGAGTTTCAAGTCGTCTATACTTGCAGGCAGATATGCTCCCCTAATCAAATCCAGCCATTTCTGCACTTCATTTTCGTATTTGAACCTGGCAGAATCCCCTTTGCCTTCGGCTGCAAAAAACAGATTCAGGTCGAATTCATCGAACTCCCCCTGTCTTGCCACATCCTGTATCTGGTCCGGCATGCGGTAAGTGAGCATCACCATTCTTGGCAATGAAAGATATGGATTGTCCGCTCCTTTCCAGTTGGCTTTGGCACGCTGTTCGTCAGAATAAGTCCAGTTAAAAATCTGTTCTTCTATAAACTCACCATTGTTTATTGCCCTGAAAGGTGTTCCAGAGAGAAACAGATAATATTTCGTGGATATAGGCAGCCATGTTTCGTTTATGGCATTGCTCGCCTCGTCTTTCTGGTATTTTTCGGCATCGAACTCCACTGCATTCTCTTCATCCTCCTTTTCAAACAGTTCCTTAGCGCGTTCCTTCCATGCTCCGAAGTGATACTCGTCGAATATCACCAAATCCCAGAGTGTGGCATGTATAAACTCGTTTTTTGTCTTTATACCTCCGCTTTCATTTGTGCCAAGCAAGTCCTGAAAAGAGCCGAACACCACTATAGGCTTCGACTTGTCTGCCCGGCTGAATTCCTGGTCAATGTTCTGATTATTGTTTCTTGCATCTTTGTTGGATATGAACTGCCACCCCTCAAAGTCGATATGCGACACAAGGTCTTCACGCCATGCAGATTCTACAGCCGGCTTGAAAGTCAGGACCAATATACGCGACAGATTCATCTTTTTTGCCAACTGATAACTTGCAAAAGTCTTACCAAAACGCATCTTCGCATTCCAAAGGAACTTGGGTATTCGGTTGGATTCTTCCTTTACAGCCTGTTCAAAGTAAGACTTGGTCTGTTCCACAGCACGGAACTGTTCCGGACGCATATCGAAGCTTTGAGTCCTGTTCTCTACGTTTTCCGAACCTATACGCAGTGAAAGAATAGCTGCTTTTACATCCTCCATTGAGCAATTGAACCATTCGTCTGTTTTGTCAAGAGGGTTGAGGCGATGGAAGCCTTTACGTTCAAGAAGTTTGTGTACGTTCTTGTCGGTGAAGCAGGAACCGTCATTAGTCATAGCAGATTCTGTCAGAACGATTTCGTATCTGATTTTGCTTGTGTGCAGTTGTTCATCTATGCGTTCCTTTGCTGTCCGGTCTGTGTAGCCAACTTTCAGATAGCCTTTGTGTGAATCTACACCTAACAGTCTGTAGGCGTAGATAGTTGGTGTTACAGTAGGGCGTTGAGGGAAGAAGTTCTGTTCCATAGTGTTATTCCATTGGGCGTATCATTGATTCTATAAAGTTAATTTCTTCTTGTGTCAGATTGTATTTTTGGTAAAGTTCTTGGTCTGTCCACGGTTTAGAGAAGTCTTGGAGGGGGACGAATTGATAACTTGCTTTTGATATGTTTTGAGTATTCTTGGCAAGAGACATCATAAACCTGAAAAATCTGGTTTTTATATAGGAAACTAAGTTTATAGCTTCTTCATTAGAATGAACATCCTTTATAACTAAATATGTTTCAGTACAAACAGAATTAGGCTCTGAAATAACAGGTTTACTAATAATAGAATGTGGATATTCGTCACCGCCAGGACTGGCTTTTGAAACAATAACTTTATATCGGTTTATTAAATCTGTATTAGATAAAACTTGTTGTTGTGATACATATCCATTATCTCCAAAACGATAAAGCTTTATGTTATGAATAGAATCGCATTTGTCTTTAAAGTCACAGAAATTAGATCTCATACCAAATGGTTTACTAGAACTTACATATGTATTTAATGTTGGCTCAAAGAAAAATTGAACTTTCCTTAAAATAGAGATAGCTTCATTGTATCTAATGAATATATTACATCCTGGTTCTAACAAAAATCTATCATCTTCAATTATATTCCCTTTTATGTGATTTATAATTTTACATTTACCGTTATGGTCTTTACTCCACAAAAAATAACAAATACCACCTCTAATATTAAGTCCAGGGAAGCAGTCTTTTGTTTCTGGATAATCGTGTAAAACGGTCATTCTATTGTCACTTAGCATATCAGCCCTAAAATCATCTAGACCTCTACCTCCTGCATACCATCTAGCAGGAATAATCATAGAAATAAAACGAGGATTTAATTTTTTCGAGTTCTCTATAAATTTATGGTATAAAGGTATTGCTGCACTGTCTCTACCACCTCCATCATTTAATTGATACGGCGGATTTCCTATAATCACATCGAATTTCATTTTGAAGACCTTCTCTACATCTAAGTTGTGAATAAATTGATATGCGTAGCTCTCTAATTCCTGTTTACGGTCGTATTCACTTTGTGACGCACCGCAATAAATACATTTACCATCTTTCCATGTGTGGTTGATACGTTGGTAAATAATATTTCCTTGAGGTTTGTCCTCCGGAAATTGGTAAGCCGAGAACGGGCTGCTTGGGTATTTACTGCAATACACACTCCGGCGCGACAGCAAGCTGGTAAGTTCGGTAATGGCGATGCCGAACAATTGCTTTGAGAAAATATGCTCGATACGTTTTTCAAGGTCAGGTATCTGACGTTCAAGACCTTTAATCAATCTCTTGGCAATCTCGCGAAGGAAAACTCCGCTCTTGCAACATGGATCAAGAAATCTTGTATCAGGATTCTCAAACAGCTCCTGTGGAAGCAAGTCGATTATTTTATTAGCCAATTCTGGAGGAGTGAATACCTCGTCGTTGCTCAGATTGGCTATGCAGGACAGTACGTCCGGATTATAGACGTTATGTAATAAACTATTCTCCATAATCTTGAACTTTTTTATAGTGGGTGATGTATCTTCTCAGGAATATTCCACCCTCTTCCTTTTGCTCTTCGCTGAGCGCAAAAAGATTACCTTCGCTGCTGTCATTGTAAAGCAGAAGGTCGGACATGGTATAGTCCGAGCGTTGCATCTGGTTACTGCTGATTAGTGTCCATTCGGAAAAAACTATCGGTGCCGAAGTGTCGTTACCTTCGGCATCTACGCACATAAGGGTCAGGGCATTTCCGTTGATGATATTTCTGCTGATGATAAACTTTGCAGCCTGTCTGGCTCCTTCCGATGCGTCCGATTTGCAGTGTGCAGTGTATTCTTCGTTCCAAATGGAGAACAGACGTTCGCGACATTCCTCTACGTTGTCACGCATGATATCCACACCGTATAGACTGCCGATGGCTACAATAGCCAGTTTCTCATAGTCGTAAGGACTCTTCTTGTATTTCCGGCGGAGTTCTGATAGTTTGCGTTTTAGAATAGCAGTCAGGAAATTGCCGTTGCCGCATGCCGGTTCTAAGAAACGTGAGTCGGGACGGAGGCACTCGTTGGCTACAAGGTCGAGCATGGCATTTACCTCGCGCTCGGCAGTAAAGACTTCACCTCTTTCCGCTACCCGCCGTCGGGATATGATTTGGGATTTTTTCTGATTGTTCACCGCCATTTGCAGCCATAATTAAATGCGGATAAGGGCTACAATACCGCGGTAATATATTTAAGGTATAGACATAAAAAAAGCGTGAAGCCCTGCATACTGTTGCTCGCTCCACGATCTGAGGCCTTCGCATTGCCCATCCTGCCGAAACGAGCAACGCAAGAGCCCACGCCGATATGTATAATACTACCTATATGCCGTATACTACCATAAAGTGTACGGGTACACCTATGGCTATACGGCAATTGAGGTCTGTATATAACACACCACGGGGCATCTACGTTGCTTTGTTTTTGACAGGATTTTTGAAAGTTGCGAAGTTTCAGATCGTCAAAACCAAAGCGTAGTAAACGCCTTTGAATATGTCATGTCCCTGTCACCTCATCTTTTCTAATGTATCAAGAAAAGAACGTTTGGCGCAGGTCTGTGCGATTCTCATGTAAACAAACAGGTTCAAAACCGTTTTCGTTTATGGAAATCGCAATCTTTGTTTTGCAAAGTTAAAGAAAATATTCTCATCTTCCTATAAAGATAAGTAATTATATATTTTTAGACAGAAAATCAGATAAATAATTCCTCTATATAGATGGTGGAACTTGAATATGTTTCGCCATCTATATAGGGGAATGATGTAAGTGTTATTGGGAAGTATATACGAATTGCATTGGAGTTTACGGTGTCTTCACCTTTCTCTAAAGACTACTACGGTTGTAATGGAACATGATATTTTCTGTTATACTGTCACCCAAACAACACGCATAACTTTTTCTCATTTTTTCCATTTTGTTGCCTATTGCCGGAATCCCACCTCGTTTTATTTTCAGTACATTTATAATTTCTGCTACTTCTTTACGTGTTATCAAAATCTTATTTTAGGTACAAAATACTGAGCGAAGAAAGTATATGCTTTACTAAAGACTTACTGTAAAAGTAAAATGAGGACAAGTATGTAGTACCGGCCCTCATTAAAACTTACTTTTCTTTTCTTACACCTTTAAATGGAGTGCCATCTTTTTTGACATCCATAAAACGTCCAGTATCTTTATCCCTTTTTACCCATTGATCTGTTTTGGGATTATAAATCTGAGAACGTTTTCTCACAGATCCATTGCGGTGTCCGTCTCCTGACGGTGGATTTGTCGCCATATTTAACCTCCTATATTTTGTTCTTGAATTATATAGCCAAGAACACGCTATTATATTTATTGGTTCAAAGTTGATTCTATATAACAATTTTTCATAATAAGTTTAATAAGCTATACATTTTTTCTTAATTTGTCTAACCTTTTATTAGTTCTACGATTTCTTGGGCTATTTCCTCTACTGTGTAAGAAGCAGTATTTCGTGCAACTTTATCTGCTAAAGAAGGTGAAAAATCTAACACCTCTTTTTTAGTTATTCCGTGCCATATTGGAAGTAAAACCTGTTCTCCAGTATTAGCTTTTGTAATAATTCCGTCTAATTCATAATTAGTCCATCCTTTTTTTATAAATGATTTTGATAAAACAACAATGCCGAAATGACTTTTTGCCAATCCGCGGTCAATCTTTCTTCTGAGACTATCACCTATTTTTAGTTCAAATTCATCATACCATACTTTTAAGCCTTTTGTTACGAGAGCTTGAGCAAGAGGCCGTACAACCTCTTCTTTATCTTCAGATGCATGAGAAATAAAAACATCATATTCAAGCTGGGAGTCTTCTGAATCGAATGTCGGAGGAATATTCTTACGAACTAATGATGGCACTGATGACAATGCAGGCTCTCTATATTCTGGCAATGGAGCTGGTAATTTACGTATAGAAGACCTTACTGTACCTCTTAAACCAGCTAAATCAATTGTAATATACCAATGACCAGAGTTAGGAATTGTCAATATAATTGGAGATCTTCTAACAAGTCCCCCATAAAAACTATGCCTTCGTCCGTTCTTATAATTGTTATAGTTACTACTATCCATCAGTCGAACATTTGCTGCATTACCTTGTAGTGTTACTTGAACACGTTCACCACGACTGCATTGGTGAAGATCATATACTGTATACTGCATAACACTTACTCTTTGGTTAAATTTGTTATTTCATAACAATAGACATAGATAGAATCATCCGTTCCTCCACCAGTATCACCTTTCATACCTTTATTTAGAAAATATTCTTCAACACTCTGCGCGACAGTTTTGTTCGTTGCGGTACGATAAATCCACCAGTTGTTTTTTTATCTACATTGTGTTCTGTGAACAATCGTCTTTCTATGTCATTTGTTATGCCTACATAGAAATCTGAATAATAACGTTTGTTACTTTTGGTAAGATGTTCTTCAACATCGGCAATAATTTCTTTTGCTGTTTTACGCATAATAATACTTTTTTGATTAAACTTATACTTCTTTATTGCAAAGAAAGGTCTTAACATTGCAACCTAATTTCATTCTTTCAAAAAAATCAAATACAATTTATTTGTTTTTTGACACGATTTTCTCTGCTCTCTCAATAAGTTTTTGCCTTAATTTATCAGGTTTTATTATTATACACTCGTTCAAATACCCCAGCAATTGAGTTTCAAACTCGTAGTTTGTTATTAAATTGAGTTCAAATACTATATAATTATTAGTCTTTTCCACAATGATCTGACTTTTGTGAAGAGGTTTTGATTCTATGTATCCAGCCGCAGGGAAATCTGCTTTTATTATTATTTTCTCCCTTTTTGCCCCAATATTAATAGATACTCCAACAACCTGATTGAAATAGTCGTCTAAATCTATACCTTGGTATTCCTGAAAAATTAATTCATTTACTTGCTTGATATCTTGAATTCTGTCAATTGGAATGACTACAACAGGCAACTTATTTGTCAAACTTGGATCCATACCAATAAGAAACCATCTATTATTATATTGTCTTAATTGATAAGGATGTATTTCTCTTAAATATGGCTTTCCACGAAACTTCTTATAAGATATATTTAATACGACTTTCTTTATAATAGCGTCATATATAAAAGAAAACCATTTCATTCCTTTCAAATCAGGATTTTGTGCAAAGCATACAATTCCATTAGGGAGATTATTTATATGGAATGTTTCTTCAAATCGTACCAAAGTTTCTTCCATCCAACTACAATCTGGCAACCCTTTAAATCTACCAAGCATCTGGATTGTATCTGATAATTGGGTCATCTCTTTCTGGCTCATAGGTAATTTTAAAATGGAAAAATCAGCTTCACTATAATAGTAATAAGCACGATGACCATTCATTTTTTTTACAATAGGAGCAGAATAACCATTACTATCCATCATGTATTGAATATCATTGCGCAATGTGCGTTCAGAAATCTCCGTTCCATAATGATGGAATGTTGTCTTATTTACAATATCTAATAAATCGTCGATATAATATTTTCGCCTTCTGTCTCGAAAGCATTTATCTAATATTTTATGTCGTTCAAAAGCATTCTTTATTGTTGGCATAGTTATACTTTAATTGATAAAACTTTCATCTTCTTTGTCTTTCATTTGCATCATCATCTCATAATGTGCTTCTTGTCCCATTTTATAAAAAATATCCTTGAAGACTGCTATATTTCGGTTCAACTGATCATCAGATATTTCTACGAAAAGATCATCTGGCAATGAGTGTGAACCATCATTGACCCAACTTAATAAAGACCTACAAATTATACGCTCTTCATAATTGTCAAATTTCTCAAGAATTACTTCAGGACTTATTCCTCCTAAAATTAAGAAATAGTTTTCAATAATTCTTCTCATTATATTCTGGATAACAATACATGAATGTTGTGATTTACTCCTAAGCTCAGTCCACAAAAGTTCATATGAACTTTTTATCGGATTTTGTTCACCATAGTCTTGAATGGAAGATATATTATCACGCTTACGAAGTACCAAATGTTTTACATTATTCCTCCATTTACAATGTTTGTCCAAAAACGCAATTTCTTTATGAAAGTAAACGTTATGAGTAAGTAGTATTACCTGTTTTATAGCACCTTTTCCTGTATGTATATCTGTAAAGACATTTCTTAATAAGGTACTTACAACAAACAAAACACCACTATCTAAACTTGAAACAGGATCGTCAATTACCAGCACCCTATCGGTCGTGATTCCATTAGGATGAAAACTCCCTTTTATCAGCTGCATATAATACAAGAAAGTAATAAAAGTTGTTTCGCCTTCACTTAATGTAGTTTTAGCAGCTTCTCCATTCTCTCGAACTATTTGGTAATGGTTTTTATTATCTTTAACTTCCTGAATTTGAAAATTTGTGAAACCATATCCTTTCAGTAATCGATTTATTTCATTAACGGTAGGAGTAACACTCGTTACCGAGTTCTCTAAATTGACTATTTCTTTTTTGACTGTTTTATACTTTTCTGCAGTTTCATTTCGTTTCCTTTTCAGATTATCAATAGCTGACTTAATACCATTTATTGCGTGTATATACTTTGTAATGGTTGTATCATATTCAGAAGCAAAGAATTTCCATATTTCATTTATTAGAATAGATTTTTCCTTTGTGAAATTATCTACCAGATAATTGTGCTCTTTTATTAAAACATTTGCTTTTGTTAATTCCGCATTAAATGCTTCGATAATATCTGTTGTATTTGTTAAAGTAATAACCCGGCTAGGCTCTTTTTGTTTTAAAGAAATCAATTCCAGATTTTGAGAAAATGTAGCTTTTAGAGCAAACAAAATAGAATTTAGGCTAGTTAAATTGACAAAAGATTTCTCTTGTCTTTTTTGTGTTTCAATAAGATGCTCTAACGAACTTGTCAATACATCGACTGCATTTTTGTATTCTTCATATCTCGCATTTACTTTGCTTATATCTTGTTTGTATATTTCATCAAAAAATCCATTTATTTTTGCACGAAAGGCATCTGTGATAGTATGTTGTTGACAAAAAGGACATATATCACTTCCATCTTCCATATATTTTAGTCCTTGGCTAACCCAATCGGAATTTTTAAATTTATAAATTAATTCTGCAATATCAATATCTTGTTTTCCTATTATAATTTTTGCCCATATAGTATCCACCTCAATAGATGGTAATATAATACTGTCAATTAATGTATATGGTTCTATTCGTAATGGTTGCTGGGCCAATAACACTCTTGCCTTTTTTTTTAATTCATCTATTGGTAAAGGTTTTGAATGTTCTTTATGATAGGCAATCAATAGTTTTTCTATAAATCTATCTTTGGTTCCTGCGCCAATAGCAGATTTAGAAAACCATTGTTCGTATTTTTTGAAAATATTAATCCAAGCAAATTCATTGAAAGTTTTATTTTCTGTTTGTATTGCGATTTCTTGTTTTTCAATTTCAGATTTGTAATTCAAACCATTATTTGTTATTCTTTGTAGTTCCTCTTGTTTTCTTTCAATTTCAGCAATTACAGCTGTACTGGCTTCGCCTAATGTAAAAACTCCAGGCATTTGTTCCAAGAAATTATTTTTACAAAAATCCTTATTGTATGTGAGAATCTCAATTGGTCTATCATTTTCCCAAGAAATTGAGGACTGAACATAAGAATCTATATTTGTAATGGCCTTACCGATTGTGCTTTTGCCTGAACCATTAGCTCCATATATGATATTAATTTGTTTCAAATCATTTATATTAATACCATCATCATTAAATGTAGCGATGTTTTTTATTGATAAAGATTTAATCATGGATTATATTTTTTTAATACTACTGTATTTTGTGTGTTATTTGTTTAATAATTCTATCACTTTATGAATCTCCGAATACGCCATTAAATCCTCCGGTGATTCCTTACATAATTGACATAACTTCTCTGAATTTAACATTGCCCGTTCCAAATCGCCATTCTCTGTCAGATATTTATAAAGATTGGTTCGTATGAAGTAGCGTTTGGTCTTTTCATATCCCGGCATATACTTCTGTAACTCAGGGAGCAGTTGTTCGTAACTTTCATATCGTCGGCAAGCTACATTAGGTAAGAAATGAAGCAGGAACCAGAATTCTGTGCATGGGTTTGTTTCTACGAACATCACTTTGCCGGCATATTTCTTTGCGTCATACTTTTTCTTTGCCCGTTGATATAATTGCATTTCGGTGGGAAACTGCAATAGTCTATCCATATCAAACAGGCATACGATATAATCATATTGCTTGTTTAAATAGGATTCAACTAATTTCAGAATATGGTTGATGTCGCTATGCTGCGGAAAATCAGGCGCTACTTTGAAAGGATAACGACACGCCACCCTCAATGAATCAAAATAGAACCACTCTGTTTCTCCCTCGCCTATGATGGCGATACTTTTTGTTACTGTCCGCCTCATATCATTACTCGTTTAGGTTAATGTATTGACTGCCAAGGAACGGCAGCTTTACTAATTTACCCTGTTTGTAAGCATTATAAGGGGAGAGGTTTTTATGAAGTCCCAAAGATGAAAGACGTACTATTTTAGTTTCTCCGTATTCGTCTTTGTCCGTAAACCATATCGTGTCACGGCGAATGAAATCCTCATTAAGAAGATTGATGTCGTGTGTTGTAAGCAGCATTTGGGATGTTCCTTCGCTGTTCGCTAAAAAGACTTTTATGAAATAAGCCAATAGTTCATAATGGATGCTTGTCTCTACTTCATCAATAGGTACAAAACGGTTAGTCTTTAACAGGAAATTCAGAATTACCGCCATTCCCAAAAATCTCATCGTACCATTCGATTCGTATTCTTCCGATAAATCATATAGCTTATCACCCGCCTTATGTTTAAATGTCAATTCCGCATTTGTGATTTTCCCTTTTCTAAGCATTTCGGCTTTTGCTTCATCACCAATAGGAGCGTTCTGAATCAGTTGTTCCAGTTCCGGGGTAATCAATTCCTCCTCTTCGTGTAATACGACATCTTCTATGTTGAAATCGGATGCTTTCAAAAAGTTTAATATGAACTTCTTCAAGTCGCCCGATTCGTCTTTGTCCAATTGTGATTTGACATAGCCTGAAAGAAGCATACCTGGCGAAAGCACATCTTTTACTTGTTTGGCGAAGTAATCGTACACATCATTCAACCTGGTCCGTTCTACATTGCTTTTGCCAAATGCGGCAAGCACACTGCAATTGTTGATTGTGTTGCCGGAAATCACGTCCTGGCTCTTGCGTGGCATTTTCAAGTTTACGCCGAAATCAATTGTCGTGGAATCTGTTTCCGGGTCATAACTGCGGCTGTACAGTTTGGTAGGGCGAATGGAATCGTAAACAATCAATGTCTCGGAATGGATATAGTTTGCATCCAATTCAAAACTAAGGATGTACTTCGACCGGTTGATATAGAATACCATAGACATCTTTGTCCTTTCTTTCCTGGACGTATCATCCAGCATGAAAGGAACGACTCCTGTTTTTTCATTTCGGTTTTTGGGCATCCGTAACACAAGCATTCTGAAAAATTCAATGGCATTCAGGATGTTGGTTTTGCCGGAAGCATTGGCACCATAAATTATTCCAACTTTCAGCAACTTTACTCCATCCTTAATTTCATAAGAATATTCATCAGACATAAAGGTATCTGATGAAGGCTCAAAACTTATCTTTTGCGGAGATTTTATTGAGAAAAAATTTTCAATGACGAATTCTGCTATCATATTCGATAAATTTATCTATCACACTGTACAAAGATAGGAATAAAATCGCATACACAAAATTATAACATATATTTCCGTAATAAAATTACAAAATTCAAGCATAAAATATGAATTCAAATATTTTTACAACAATAAAATTTCACTCCTCTTAAATAAAAAAGAGACAGACAAGTTGACCTTGTTTTTACTCCATCCACTTCACAAATTCAAAAAAAGTCGTATATTTGAAGCAACAATTCAAATATACGACTTATGAAACGAACACATTTTTTTCATGGAATACTTCTGATTGTACTCATCCTTTCCTTTATGGCATGCAAGGATGACCACGGCCCCATTTACCTGGTAAGCGCTACCGACCATCAACAAATAACTGACGGTAAACTGGAAATCAGCCCGTTCAGTAAAGGGGAAAAATTCTTAATCCGTGGAGGAGAAGGAAATTATACCATCAAAAATGAAAATAAAGAAATCGTAGACTACCGCTACGACGGTGACACACTGACATTCATTCCGGTCAGCATCGGAGAAACCTCTACCCTCATTGCCGACCGCTCAGGCAACAGTTACACACTGACGATTGTTGTCAATAACCCGCAAAGCAACTACCGGATAGAAAGCATCAGCGCAGAAGTGGAAGGTAACGACCTTACCAAAGGAGAAGAAGCGGAACTGCTTGCACGAATTGCCGAAGACACTCCGGTTCAGTCAGGCGGACGCTTGCTATTCACCTACTCTGACGCTTCTTTGTCATACGGCGATTTGAAAATTTTCCCGAACTATACCGGAAGTTATCAAATCGGACTTTTTGAACGCACATTAAAGTACACGGAAGATACCGGTGAACCTTACCAGCAGATTCAGGCAGAAATGGCAGGAAGTACCAAGAGAACATACACTTTCATGCTGTTCGAAAACGAAACCTCTTCTACCCAGACCACTGACAACACTTCTTCTACAAACGAAGAAGGAGCCGCCACCGTCAACTGCTTTATCAAAGAAGAGGTAACCGCACAATACAAGGGAGAGTTCAGCGGACTCGCCAAGGCGTATCGGATTTATCACCTGACCAAACTGCCCTAACATTCTGCTGACACTTTTTTGCACATGTCTCGTATCGAACTTCAATCCTTCGATTTGTTCAACCGCATCGAACGGATTCATCATCAGCCGACGGCTGCCCCCGACAATTTACAAGCTAAATATATCCTGCTCCACAAAGTGCTGGAGCAGGCTTGTTATGAACTGACCACCGATGTCACGCTCTCGTTCGCCAACCTGTTTTCCCGCCTGGATTACATCTGCAAGGAGAAGAAAATGACTCCCTCCGACCGCTATGCCATCCAGACGATGCGTCGTAACTGTAACGCTGCCATGGGCGACCGTTTTCAGGCCGACATGCAGGAATACCTTTACGACCTGCGGGCACTGGTGCGCTTTGTGTCTTTAGGTTTTGAAGAAGACATTCCGGCTTCCATCCTTCCGGAAATCCCTCACTCCAACCGTCCGTATCAGGGTACACGCCTGTCGCACATCCCGTACGTACGGGCTTCGGTGACCAGTTGGAACGACACGCAGATTTTGGCGGCGACCGACAGTGAAACCGACCCGTTCATCATCATCAACTATGCCAAAGGTGGGTATGACGGCGACCTGCTCTACCTGAAAGACCTGCTTTCAGAAAATCTTCCGCTGAACCTGCTCGATGTGCGTGTGGATGAGGAGAATCACTACATTCCCAACCTTATTGTGATTCACCCCGATTACCTGATTGACATCAGTTCGCTGGCCGCCTGTTTTCGGGAGTACGGACACCACCCGCTCAACTATTTCATGAACAAAATCAAGCCGAGAGCCAATACGGCCCCCATCCTGATGGGTAACCTGGCCAGCCAGTTTCTCGACGACTATATCAACGAGCAGCCGCAGGAGCCGGTGAGTTACCCCCGCACCATCAAGAAATTCTTTGCCGCTTCGGCCCTCGACTTCTGTACCTGCCCTCTTCCGGCCGATTTTCACGCACAGGCACAGGCGCAGATGATGAACATCCGCTCGTTTGTTCACGATGTGCTGCCTCATAACATACGGAACTTCAACAAGAAGAATACTCTGCTCGAAGCCTCTTTCATTTGTGAGAAACTGGGATTGCAGGGACGTGTGGACATGATGCAGAAAGACTTCCAGATACTCATCGAACAGAAGGCCGGAAAGCGCGACGAATACCACCGCCGCCATAAGGAAGACCATTTCATTCAGATGATGCTCTACCAAGGCGTACTGATGTACAATTTCGGGCAGGAAACCGCTAATATGCAAACCTTCCTGCTCTATTCCAAGTATGCTGACGGATTGCTGATAGAACACTTTGCCGAAAACTTGTTCCGGGAGAGCATCAAGCTCCGCAATTACATCGTACACAACGAGATGCGACTGGGCGACGGAGCTATCGGAGAAATTGTAGACTCACTGAGCACCGATTTGCTGAACGAATTGCAGATTGGCGGAAAGCTGTGGAACGACTACCAGGAACCGCAACTGCAGACGGCCATCAATACCCTGAAACGCTGTACACCGCTGGAGCGGGCCTACTTCAACCGCTTCTTCACGTTCGTATCAAAGGAACAGATTCTCAGCAAGACCGGAGGAAGCAACGATGCGTCTCACGGATTTGCCGGCAACTGGCATATCCCGCTGCACGAAAAACTGGAGGCGGGCAATATCCTGACCGGACTGACCATCCAGGAGAAACAAAGCAGCGGCCCCGGCAAAGGATACGACCTCATTGAACTGCACATTCCGACACAGGACGAGGACTTCCTGCCCAACTTCCGTACGGGCGACATGGTGATTCTCTATGCGTATAAGGAAGAACCGGACATGAGAAAGCAGATTCTCATGAAGGGAAACATTCTGGAATTGCAGCCGAACCGTATGACCTTAGTGCTGCGCAACGGACAGCAAAATAAAGACATTATCGGCGGCAAAGAAGAGGTATTTGCCGTGGAACACGATTTTTCGGACACTTCTGCCAACAACGGCTTCCGCGGGCTGTATGCTTTTCTGTCCGCACAGGCCGACCGGAAAGAACTGCTGCTCGGCGTACGCCCGCCTACACAACTGGAGGACGTCAAACTGAACGGCGATTACGGGCGTTTCAACGAACTCATCCTGAAAGAGAAACAGGCCAGGGACTACTTTCTGCTGGTGGGTCCTCCAGGCACCGGAAAGACCTCGTGTGCCCTGCGTTTCATGGTGGAAGAAGCCCTGAGCGAACCGGATACCTCCATCCTGCTGTTGTCGTACACCAACCGGGCAGTGGATGAAATCTGTGCCATGCTCACGGATTCCGGCATTGCCGACCGTACCCCGTTTATCCGTATCGGCAACGAACTGTCGTGCGACAAGCGTTTCGTGCCTTACCTGCTGAAATACAGCCTGGATGACTGTCCCAAACTGACCGACATCCAGCAGAAGATGGCACGCACACGTATCTTTGTGGGTACCACGACCGCCATCAACAACCGCCTCAACCTGTTCACGCTGAAGCATTTCCAGCTGGCCATCATCGACGAGGCCTCGCAGATTCTGGAGCCCGACCTGATAGGTATCCTGTCTGCCCGTCATCAGCAGCATAACGCCATCGACAAGTTCGTATTAGTAGGCGACTACAAACAATTACCGGCCATTGCCCAGCAAAGTACGGAAGAAGCTGCCGTGACCGACCTCCTGCTGCGGAACATCGGGCTGGAAGATTGCCGCAACTCGCTGTTCGAACGCCTTTACAAATCGAGTCCGGACACCTGCCGGAGCATCCTTCACAAGCAAGGACGCATGCATCCGGCCATTGCCGAGTTCCCGAACCAGACGTTCTACTACCAGGAGCAACTGGAGAGCGTGCCTCTTCCTCATCAGTTGGAAGAAACGCCTTACGAAGCCGGACTGACTCCACAGGACGCCATCGACCAGTTGCTGTTAGAACGCAGAATGGTGTTCATTCCCACAGAAGCTCCGGACCACCTGACCTGCTCGGACAAGACCAATCCGAATGAAGCCCGGATTGTAGCCACCCTGTTAGGCCATATTTACCGTTTGACGGAATCCCGTTTCGACCCGAACCGGACGGTAGGTGTCATCGTGCCCTACCGCAACCAGATTGCCATGATACGAAAAGAGATTGCACGTCTCCAGCTGCCTGCCTTGCAGGACATCTCCATCGACACGGTGGAACGCTACCAGGGCAGCCAGCGCGACATTATCATCTATTCGTTTACCATACAGAACTTCAGCCAGCTCAACTTCCTTACGGCCAATACGTTTCAGGAGGGCAATTTCCTGATTGACCGCAAGCTGAATGTGGCACTGACCCGCGCCCGCAAGCAATTGCTACTGACGGGCAACCCGCACATCCTCGGGGCCAATATTACCTTCTACAAGCTGATGGAGTACATCCGCCTGCACAACGGATACCTGGAAACGGATGCCCTCTCGTTCTGCTGGGGAGACTTCACCCTGCCTTCGTACCGGAAGAACTGGGAAGTGGCAGATGGTACCTATTCCCTGCCAGCACATTTCAAGGAGGTATTCCCGGAATTGATAGCCCCACCGGCACAGCTGGAAGAAAACGAAGCCTACTACCGTGAAGCCACGGCCTACGGTCGGAGCGACTTCCGTACCCTGCCCGAAGAGATGTCTCCATCTGACTTCTGCCACGTCTACAACTATTTGTACATGCGGAAACAATATGCTGCTGCCCAGGCCCTCTTTACCGGAAGCGGCAACTGGCTGCACGACCTCATCCGTAAGGTATCAGGGCGCGTGGTGTTCTGCGATCTCTCGTGTGAGGCCGGAGCCTCGGGACTGGCTTTTGCCGATGTATGCCGTTCTCTTCCCCATCTGGACCTGACCTATACGGGCATCTATCCCATGCAGGAAATGGGAGAAACAGCCGAAGCCTTTTTCCGTTCACCAGCCTACAAGCACATTCAGGCAAGCTGGTATCCCCGCCTGAGTGCCGTGCCTGCTGCTTTCTGGCAAGCCCATGCCGTACTGACCGAACTAGTGATTTTCAACCTCTCCAGCCTGTTCGACCGCATCGCTCCGCGAGAAGCACGCGACCTGGCTCTGCAAATCAACCAATTGGTGCATGCCCGCCCCCTGAACCATTACGTACTGGTGTACCGTGACGATGCGGGTCCCTGCATGCACAACCATTCCTACACGGCATTCTGCAACCACCTGTCAGCAGAGCTGAAACCGCTCCAGCCGCAGATGCCTCTTTTCGGAAAAATCCATTGTGAACCCACCGAAGGAGTTCCTCTTTCGCAGGAATTCCTTTATGAAATACGTACCAACTGATGAATAAGAAACCTATACAGCGTGCCCTCATCGTAGGGGCTACTTCCGGCATCGGAAAAGAAACGGCCTTGCAACTGCTCCAGAAGGGATGGATACTCGGGCTGGCAGGCCGACGTGAAGAGAATTTGAAAGAACTACAGCAACTGGCTCCGGAGCGTATCCACATCCGGGCCATTGACATCTGTCAGGAGGATGCGACCGACCGCCTGCAGGAACTGATTGAAGAAATGGGAGGCATGGACCTCTACCTGCACTGCTCGGGCATCGGTCATCAAAACTACCAGCTGACACCGGAAATCGAGCTCCGCACGCTGGAGACCAACGGCACCGGATTTTTGCGCATGGTGACAGCCGCCTTCCGTTACTTTGCCCAACAGAAAAGAGGACACCTGGCGGTCATCAGTTCCATTGCCGGAACCAAAGGGCTGGGAGCTGCTCCGGCCTATTCTGCCACTAAACGTTTCCAGAACACGTACATCGATGCGCTGGAACAACTGGCTCACATCCAGAAACTTTCCATCCGTTTCACAGACATCCGTCCGGGATTCGTGGCCACCGGACTCCTGAACGACGGCAAACACTATCCCATGCTGATGCATACAGAGAAAGTGGCCCGCCACATCGTGCGTGCCCTGGAGAAAAAGAAACGCATTGTCGTAATTGACTGGCGCTATCGCATACTGGTGGCTCTCTGGCGCCTGATTCCCCCTTTCCTCTGGAAGCGGATGACTGTCAGGAATTAGCCACAGCCCGTCCCTCTTTCACCACAATCCGTTGCAAACGGCGGTACACATAGATAAATGCCGGAATCAGGAAGAGGTTGGCAAACAGCCAGGCTGTCGGGTCGCCGAAGCATACGCCCCAGAATCCCCACAACGGAACCGCAATCAGACTGACCAGCACACGGGCCACCATTTCCGACACACCGGAGAACATAGCCAACCGTGTATAGCCTGCTCCCTGAATGGAATAACGAAGAATACTGAGCATACCCAGCAGGAAGAAGAAAGAAGTGTTGATGTGCAGGAACAAAGCCGTATCGTCGATAATCTCGGTCTCATCCGGTGAGATGAACAGCAGGGCAAACTTCTCGGCCAGTCCCCACATCAGGGCGCCAATCGCTATGACATAGACGGTCATCATCAGCGTGGCCGACTTGATGCCCATCCAGATGCGGTCCGGCTTTCCGGCCCCGTAATTCTGTCCGGAATAGGTCGCCATAGCCATTCCCAAGCTATCCAGCGGACACATCACAAACATCTTGATACGCATGGCCGCCGTGAAAGCTGCCACACAGGCCGTACCCAGCGCATTGTTCGCACTTTGCAACATGATGCTGCCGATGGCCGTAATGGAAAACTGCAATCCCATCGGCACCCCGATGTACAGCAACTGACGGGCCAGGTCGCTACGGAAACGACGGTCGGCAGGCTCGGTTTTCAGGATGTCAAACTTGCGGTACATATAAATGTAGCACAGCAAGGCCGATAGCCCCTGCGAGAAAACCGTAGCAATGGCTGCTCCGGCTACTCCCCACCCCAACGTAAGGATACAGAACAAATCGAGCACAATGTTCAGTATGGTAGAGAAAAGCAAGAACCAGAACGGGGTCTTGCTGTCGCCCAGCGCACGGATGATGCTGGACAACAAATTATAGAAGAACGTACACGGCACACCGATAAAGGTAATCAGCAGATAGAGATAAGCCCCTTCAAAGATATTCTCCGGTGTGCGCATGGAACGCAGGATAAATCCGCAAAGCAGACTGGTGACAATGGCCACCGCGACCGACATCACCGCCGCCAGCTTCAGACTAACCGATACATAGCGCCGCATCGTCACATAATCGCGGGCTCCGAACTTCTGTGCCACCGGAATGCCGAAACCTCCACAACACCCGTTGCAGAACCCTAAAATCAAAAAAACGACCGACGTACTGGCACCTACAGAAGCCAGTGCATTGATACCCAAGAACTTTCCGACAATAGCCGCATCCACCAGCGAATAGGTCTGCTGGAGCAGGTTGCCCAGTAACAATGGAAAAGTAAAATTCAGAATCAGCGGCAGACTCGGCCCTGATGTCATCTCTCTAGACTGTGCCATAATTTCCTCTCGTTATCCTTAAAATCTTAATAAGCGTGCAAAAGTACACGAAAGTCATGAAACGAAAGAAAATCATCCCGTTAAATAAGGTAATTCGAGTAGTATTTTTTACCTTAAATCAAGTACTTAAAAACGTACTTGCGTTTCAAACCAAACACAAGTACATTTTATCTGAAACGGCCTTACGTTTTACTTCAAACGCAAGGCCGTTTTGAATCAAACGTCAAAGCATTTTTCACGAACGCAAAGACATTTTTTTCAACCCCAAAGAATATATTAATAAAGCGCACAAAATCAACTGTTCAGCCACATCTTCAGAAGTGTCATCCGTTCGCGGCTGATTTGTATCGTACCCTCATACGCCGGCCATACACTCACCACGGCCTTTCCGTTGAAGTAGTGCTGAATGTTACGTATGGAATCGGCCGAGAGGATAAACTGGCGGTTCACCCGGAAAAAGACACGCCCGTCCAGTTGCTCTTCCAGCTTGCTCAGCGGCAGGTCGACCACGTGTGCTTTCCCGTCCTTTGTCACAGCAAAAGTCACCTTATCCAGCGAATAGAAGTAAGCAATGTCTCCCACCTGAATCGTATAGAAACGTTTGGCTCCCGATATCAGGAAACGGGTGCGATACTGTTTTTCCTGCCTTTCGGCAAAAGAATGCAGCAACTGTTCAATGCCCAGCAGCTTGTTCAGTTCACCCTTCCCCATGCCCGAAAAACGTTCAAACTTCTGAATGGCACTCTCCAGCCGTTCCTTATGCACAGGCTTCAGAAGATAGTCGATGCTGTTCACCGTAAAAGCCCGTACCGCATATTCATCGTAGGCCGTAGTAAACACAATCATGCTCTGCGGCCGTGCCTGTTCTATAAAAATAAACGAATTACCGTCTATCAACTGAATGTCCAAGAACAGAATGTCCGGATGAGGATGTTCAGCAAACCATTTCACCGAATCTTCAATCGTTCCCGGAAGGACCGTCACCTCCCATTCCGGACGCAGTTCCCTGAGCTGCTTATCAAGCAGACGCGCCGCCGGTAGTTCATCTTCAATAATCACTGCCTTAATCTTGGTCATATAGCAAAGGTAATTTTACGATAAATTCTTTTTCATTCTGTTCAATCACAATTTCTTTTCCACAGAGCAAGCGATACCGCTGGGAAAGGTTCTCCAATCCCTTTCCGGAAGCCACTACTCCCTGCTTCGGACGTACGGCATTGGCCACGCAAATCCATACATCGTCTCCCTGCGGTTCCGTCCACATCTTCACTGTCATGGGCTTTTTCATGCTGATGACATTGTGCTTGATAACATTCTCCACCAGCAGCTGAAGCGACAAGGGCGGCACCGGTGTCTCGCCCAATTTATCAGCAATCCGGTTGTCCACCTGCAAGCAATCTCCCAGACGCACCTTCTGCAACAGCACGTAAGTATCCAAAAACTGAAGTTCTTCGTTCAGCTCCACCGTATGCTTATCCTGACAATACAGGATATACCGGTACGTATCGGCCAGATTACGGGTAAATTCAATGGCATTCACAGGGTTATATTCAATTTCAGAAACAAGGGTATTCAAACTGTTAAACAGGAAATGCGGGTTCAACTGGTTCTGCAAGGTGCGGTAGCGGGCCTCCGCCGTGCTTTCCTCCAGTTCTTCGGCACGCTTGTAAAGACGCACCACATCCACATAAAAACGGTTCAGGATAAACTGCCCCACAATCACCAGCTCCACCAGCCAGACCAACAGAATCACCGTCAGTCCGCTGCGCTGAAGAAGAAAGGGAGAAACCACACCTGCCAATGCCTTGACAGAAACTAACAGCAGGTAATTGGACAACAGCAGGATAACAGCTGCCGCAATCAGTCCGGCCGACAACATGCGCTTGTTCCGCAGAAAATAAGGGTAATACGTCAGCAGCCGCTCATTAATGTAGCGCATGCTCAATCCCACTCCACAAAACAACACAATGACAGCCAGGAATGTATGAAAGGTCATCAGCCTGTCCTGTAACCGCACGGGAATATCAGCATAATGCACCAAAAAGAAGTATGAAAAACATCCCATACAGGCATACAGCAGTACATCCCACAAATACCGGTTCACAGAATTCATTCCTTGTTTCATGCTTTATGTTTACTTTATCATTACAATCCCTTCACATCAGTTCTCGCCCAAACGGCCCGCAGCCCGTTCCAAGCTGCTCTTTGCCAGTTGTGCACGGAGTTTCGAACGAATATGGTTCAACTCCGCCTCCTGATGATACATCTGTGCATTGAGCACCTCGACAATAGAAATGGTACCCTCCTTATACTTGTCCATGGCCAACTGTTCACTCGTTGCTGCCTTGGCCAGCGAGCTTTCCGTCAGACACACCTGATGTACAGCTTGCGTATAAGTGTAATAGGCAGTCTCCACCTCCAGACGAACACCATCGATCACCTTACTCTGGTTCTCCAGCGCCCTGTTCACATCGAGCTTGCCGATGCGCCGTGTATTCTTTCGCTTCCCCCACTCAAAAATCGGTACGCTCAGTTTGGCATACACCATATAATTAGGGTCCAAATCTGAGTTGAAGTCATATCCGGGTGAAGAATAACTTCCGTCTACCCCGACAGACAGTTTGGGAAGATACCGTGAATTGGCAATCCGGGCAGCCGACTGCTGGATAGCCACCTGATTGGCTGCAATACGCAATTCCGGACGATGTGCCATGGCCGTTTCCAGCGTTTGTTCATACACCTGGACTTCAGTCAGCGGAACCACAAGCGAATCGGTCAGTATCACCTTGTCAGAAGTCTCCCCCGAAAAAGAGTTCATCGAAAGCCTGGCCACCTCCGCTTCATTGCGGGCTTGCTCCAGCCGGAACTCGGCATCATTCAGTTTGACTTCCGCCATCAGCAAGTCGTTGCGGTCGGTATACTCCTCCTCCACACGATGCCTGACCACTTCCACCAGGGCTGCCACCGATTCCTTGAAACCGACAGCCACCTCCACCATTTCCTCACAGGCCACCTTATTCCAGTAATACTGGTCTGCCTGATACAGCACGTCGTTCGTCACCCGCTTTTCTTCGTACAAGGCACTCTCTTTTTCCTTTCGGGATTTCTCCAGTCCGGCTTTCAGTGCCCCTCCCGAATAGACAGGCTGCAACAAGGTTACGGAAGCCCCGTACTTGGTGTCACGCCCCTGAAAATACAGCGGAGTTTCTATGGACGGAAGTTCCCTGTAGAGTTCCAGCGGGTTACCCGTGTAACTGGCATTGGCATTTCCGCTCAGCGAAGGAAGAAAATCAGCTTTAGCCGATTTTTCAGCCTCCTGACGGATGGAAACGGCATATCCTGCCGACTTTATATCCTGATTATAGGCCTTCACCTTTTCACGATACTGCTGCAAAAATACACTCTCCTGGGCATGGACTTCCAGCACCAGTCCCAGCATGCAGCACATCATCATTCTTCTATTCATCTCAATACAATTATAAAATTAGAGAAACATTTTTTATCGGGCCTCATATTTCGTCTTTTTATTCACTCCGTTTGGATATTTTATAGAAAATCACATACAAGGCCGGAGTAACAAACAGTGTCAGAAGGGTGGCGAAGGAAAGCCCGAACACAATGGTAGCCGCCATTCCGCCAAATACAATGTCGAACAACAACGGGATGCTTCCAAACACTGTGGTCAGGGCCGCCATCAATACCGGACGGGCTCTGGAAACCGTAGCCTCTATCACAGCCGTATAAGGCTCCACACCGGCCTTCTGCTGGATATTTACCTCATCGAGCAGCACAATCACATTCTTGATAATCATTCCCAGCAATCCCAGCCAGCCTGCGATACAGAAAAAACCAAACTGAAATCCGGTGACCCACAGACCAAAGACCATCCCTATCAAAGACAAGGGTAGAATGAGGAAAATGATCAAGGGTTGACGAAAGTTGCCAAACAGCATGACCAGAATGACCAGCAGCATGATAAGTGCCAACGGGAAATACTTAGTCAGTGCAGCCATAGCTTCTTTCTGGTCCTTGTACTGTGAGTCCCAGAAGAAGGTATATCCTTCCGGAAGACGAATACGCTCAATCTCTTCCCGGATTTCAGAGTGAACTTCTTTCATGGTATGTCCCCGCTTTACGTCACACTGGGCAGCCATAGAAAGTTTCCGGTCGTATGTGCGCACAAGAGGATATTCCCATGCCAGTCCGATGCCGTTGGCCACCTGCCCCAACGGAGCAGAATTACGTCCGTTCCATATCGGCAAATCCTCCACGCTTTCCATGTCCCAGGAATCTTTTGTATCCGTATGCAGCAACACCGGCACTTTCTTGTCGCGGTCACGATATACCCCTACAGCCGTACCGTCATTGACGGCTTTCACGGCATTCATCATATCATGTCGTCCCACATTCAGCCTTCCGGCCTTTACCGGATCATAATCGGCCTTAATCATCAGTGCCATGTTTCCCCATTCATTGCGGGCATTCAGCACCTTAGGATTCTTCCGCATGATTTCCAGCGCAAGGTTGGTCAAAGAATCGAGCACCTCCGGATCGTCTCCGCAGAAACGTGCCTCAATCAAGGCCTGCGGAATAGAGTTTATCTCGAAACTGTTCACACGGACCAGTGCGTCCGGAAACATAACTGGCAGACGGTCGTACAGAATAGCCTGAAGCTCACGTGACTTCTCCGGCGTGTCAGCTTCTACCAGGCATTGCGCATAATTAGGCTGTGGACCATAAGCCGCATTAGCCAGGTAATAACGGGGCGGTGTCTGCCCGACAAACGACGACACCTTTTTCACTCCTTCCAAAGAATTCAGATAAGCTGTCATCTCCGTCATCTGACGGTCACTTTCCTCTATACGTGTACCCTCGGGTAACCAAACATCGACCGAAAAATATTGCTTGTTGAGCAAGGGCATAAACTGCTGCGGAATAAAGCGGAATCCCCATCCGGCAACAACCAGCAATAACACCATCGCTCCTAAAACCACATAGCGCCTCTGTATGGTCCATCTCAGTGCCTGCCGGAACAAGTCATATGCACGACCGCTGAACAGTTCACCCTTCAACTCATCCGGACGCGGACGACGCACAAACTCCTGCACAAAGAATACATTCTGTGTAATGGCCAGTACCCAGCTCAACAAAAGGGATACCGCAATGACAATGAACAGTGAAGACAAGATTTCACCAGTGATATGCGGCGACAGGTAGACTGGAAGAAAGGTCAGTACTGCAATCAGAGTCGCTCCCAACAGTGGCATGGAAGTGCCCGACACGGCATCCAGTATGGCTTTTCTTTTCCGCATGCCCCGCTGCATGTTCACCAGTGCGGCATCGTACGCCACAATGGCATTGTCCACCAGCATACCCATGGCAATGATAATGGCTGCCAGCGACATACGCTGTAAGGCTATGCCGGAAAACTGCATGTAAATCAATGTACCGAAAATGGAGAATATCAGTCCGCTGCCAATCAGGATTCCATTCTTGAAACCGATAAAGAACAACAGAACGGCCACCACGGTCAGGACTGAAAGAATCAGATTCCATACAAATCCTTCGTTGGCCACAGCCGATTCGTGCCCCTGGTCATAGATAATATCCAGATTGTATCCGTCCGGCATTTCCTCACGCAAGTCTGTCACACGGTCTGCCACCAGATCCGCCATCTCTACCACATTTCCATCGGACACCGTAGAAATGGCTATACCCACTGCAGGCACATTCCCGACCTTCATCAGATTTCTGGCCGGACGCACATAGCTCTCGCTAATTTCCGCAATCTCTCCCAATCGGAAATATTCTCCCTGTCGGGAAACGACCGTCAGATTTTCCAGTTCTTCCAGACTGGAGAAGCTGCCGGAAGCTTCCACACGCAAACGATGAGAAGACGTCTCCAGTCCTCCAGCATCCACCACCTTATTCTGACGCTCAAAGGCAGAAGCAATATCAGCCATAGTCACGCCTGTGCTGGAAAGCAATGTTGGATTGACCGTAATATCAATCGTACGACTCTGCACGCCGAACAATTCCACTTTAGCCACGTCCTTCACGTTCAGCAACTCGTTCTTGATTCGCTTGGCCTGATCCTCCAGTTCACGGTAGGTACGCGTCTCACTGCTCAGTCCGTAAAATACACCCAACACATCGCCGAAATCATCGTTCACTACTGACGGTCCGGCTCCAGCAGGCAATTTGGACTGCACATCTCCCACTTTTCGCCGCAGTTTATCCCAAAGTTGCTGCATCTCGTCGGCACGGATTTCCTTTTTCACATACACCGTAATTTTAGACAGACCAGCCCGATTATCCGTTTTCAGATAATACAACTCACCCAGTGACTGAATGGCTTCCTCCAGCACATCCGTCACCTGCTGCTGTACTTCCATAGGAGAAGCCCCCGGATAAGGTGTAGTGACCAATGCCTGTTTAATCGTAAACGGCGCATCCTCCAGTTTCCCCATATTATAGTAAGAGAAGATTCCTCCCCCCAATATCAAGACAAGCAACAACCAGCTCAAGGCCCTGTTCTGCAAAAAGAATTTCGCTAACCCTTTCATCCGTTTTCCTCCTTTATTCTTCGATGGTCACTTGCTCCTGTTCCGACAAAAACGGCAAACGTGTGGTTATCACCTGGTCAGTCGGCGAAATGCCCGACAGAATCTCTACCCTGTCCTCCTTTTTCAGCTTGCCCAACGTCACCGCAACTCGTTTCACCCGGCTCTGCCCATCTACACACCACACGAATGCCCCGTGTTCCGGATCATGACAGACCACTTTCTGCGGGAGTGTCAGATGATTCTTCTCTCCATCGGCTGCATACGACACAGAGAGCGTGCCCGACATACCTCCCAGCAAACTTCCGTCCTTGTTATCCAAGATGGCAGTCAGCAAATAAGAAATATTGTTCTCCGTGGCAGTTTGCGTCAGGAAATATTCAGAAGGCACAAATTCCTTGTCAGGAAGTGCATTAAAACGGACCACACACGCCACAGAATCTTTCTGCCGTATCCGCAACGCCATATCCTCGGGCACGTAGGCTTCTACCTTGATGCGTGAAAGGTCAATAAACGTCACCACCGAAACCGACGGTTTCACGTCCTGGTAGCGCTCGATATGCACCTGTTGCACATAACCATCGAAAGGTGCATACAGACGACTATCTTCCCACGCGTTAACAGCCGCTTCATAATCCGCCCTGGTACGCTCATAGTTTGCCTTTGCCTGCTCATAATTCATGCCGGAAATGTTATCTTTGGCATACAGGCTGGATATACGGGCATAATCGACCTCTGCCTGACGATACAATGCCTCCGTACGCTGCTTCTTGATGACAAAATCACGTTCATCGATGGCCGCAATCAGTTGTCCTTTCCGGAAAAACTGTCCCTGCTGCACATCAAATTCATGTACAGGTCCTCCCACCCGAAAGGACAGTTCCGACAAGCGGTAAGGCTGCGAAATAAACGTATAGCACCGTGAAGAGGGAGCCTCCATAACTTCAGCATGAACTACCTTCACGCTGGGAAAAGAAGTCTGTTCCTGTGGCGTACGACTGCATGCGCACAAGCACATCCCTGCAAGAAATAAAATCTCTGTTTTCATTCTTCTACAATATTATCATTCTACACCACAAAGATAGCAGGCCCCATCGTCCCCTTTCACGGGAATTATTCCCAAGCCGCGACTGAAGTGACTGAACCGTAGAAATCAGCCACCCAAACTTTATTCGGTGCATTTGCAGAAAGAAGCCCAAAAATGATTTATTACCATTTGTGAATTTTTTAGTGTAAGAATTAGCTTACCTTCGCAACCAAATGCAAAAGACAGAGAAAAGATATGAAAGACAATATTGACTTCGGGAGCATGGACATTCCGAGATTATTCCGGAAATTACTTATCCCTACGGTGCTGGGAATGATTTTCTCGGCCATCTTCATCATTACCGACGGCATTTTTGTGGGAAAAGGTATCGGCAGTGACGCCCTGGCTGCCGTCAACATTACGGCTCCGCTATTCCTCATTAATACGGGAGTGGCGCTGATGTTTGGTATCGGTGCATCGGTCGTAGCCTCCATTCATCTATCGCAAGGAAAGGTAAAGGTCGCCCGCATCAATATCACGCAGGCAATGGTGGTTTCCTCCTTATTGCTCATCGCCTACGCCGCAGTCATCCTCTGCAACGTGGAGAAAATTGCCTTGCTGCTGGGAAGCTCTCCCCGTCTGCTTCCCCTCGCCGTGGAATACATGCACTGGTTTGTCCCCTTCCTGGTCTTCAGTGCCCTGCTGAGTTCCGGCATGTTCTTCGTGCGACTGGACGGATCGCCCAACTATGCCATGGTGTGCAACATCATACCGGCCCTGCTGAATATCGGACTGGACTATCTGTTTATTTTCGTTTTCAAATGGGGAATGTTCGGTGCGGCTTTAGCTACCAGTCTGGGATACATCGTAGGTGCCCTGATGATTCTGATTTACCTGATGCAGCCACATCGGGTACTGCACTTGTGCAAAGTGAAATTATCATCCAAGAGTCTGCGTCTCACCCTCCGCAACACGGGCTATATGTGCAAACTGGGATTGTCCAGTTTCCTCTGTGAAGCAGCCATTGCCACCATGATGTTTACCGGCAACTACGTATTCATTCACTACCTGGGTGAAGACGGAGTGGCTGCCTACAGCATCGCCTGCTACTTCTTCCCCATCATTTTTATGGTATACAATGCCATTGCCCAGTCGGCACAGCCCATTCTCAGCTACAACTTCGGTGCCGGAAATCCGGAGCGCGTACGGGCAGCCTTTCGCCTGGCCCTGCTGACCGCCATCTCCTGCGGTGTAGTGGTATTTGCCGTTACAGCCCTGTTCTCCGCTCAAATCACCTCGTGTTTTATCGACAGTTCCTATCCGGCACACGACCTAGCCGTTAAAGGACTTCCCTTGTTTGCTTCCGGCTTCGTATGCTTCGGCATCAACATTGTGTCCATCGGCTATTTCCAGAGTGTGGAACGCGACCGTCCGGCCATGGCCATCACCCTGTTGCGTGGTTTTATCCTCATCCTGTTCTGTTTCTGGCTGATGCCCATTCTGTGGGAAGTACCGGGAATCTGGCTGGCCGTCCCCGTTTCCGAACTGCTGACCTTTCTTTTTGTCATTACCATCTATTGTCGCAGGAAACGAAGCTAAAGATTTATTACCTTTGTGCCTGCATAAACGCAAAAAGGAATGAAAGCTTTTATTGAGATACTTCGTGAAAAATACGGACTGGCGCAGCCGGAAGCCGAAAAGCTGCTGGAACAGATGGAACTGCTAACCTACCGGAAAGGGGAACATATCGTACGGGAGGGAGAGCGTAATTCTTCCTTCTACCTGGTAGCCGACGGTATCTGGAGAGGACATTATCTGCGCGACGGAGTGGATGTTTCGCTCTGGTTTGCCTTTCAAGGTGACAGTATCTTTTCCTCCTGGGGGTATGTGGCCGGACTTCCTTCTCTGGTTTCCATCGAAGCCATGAGCGATAGCCATATCTACCGCATCTCTAAAAGCAAGCTGGAGACTTTTTTCTCTTCTTCCGTCTTGTTCGCCAATATCGGAAGAATCATCTTTGAACGCCAGTTTCTGGACATGGAAAACTGGATGATAAACGGAGGTGCCGCACAAGCCAAACAGCGTTACCTGGCACTCCTGGAGCAAAATCCGGAATTGTTGCAGCACGTACCACTGAAGCACATCGCTTCTTATTTGTTTATTACACCTCAGTCGCTCAGTCGTATACGGGCAGAACTGAGCAAGAAGAAATAACGGTATGAATCCTTATCGAACTCCAGTGATGGCATTAATCCAATATCTACCGTCCCGGTGTACAGTCTGAATATTTATTTGATGCGTATACTTCCCTGCCTGATAAGTAACCTGATAATTATCAGGCTCCAACGGAACGACCTTCAGACTGTGGAACCACATACTGTCGAAATCAAAATTCGTAATCAAAAGGTCATAGCCCTCGAAACTATCTTGTAAATTTTCTAATTCCACCTTCTTGAATTGTTCTAAAGCTGTGTGAGACAGATGAGACAAACGCAAAGACTGTAACTTGGAATTCAAATCGCTGCACATGCTGCAATAAGTAGCCAAGTAAAGTTTATAAAAACTTTCAACCAATGATTCTCCCGACGAACTATCTATTTTATATGAAGCTGTATTTTCAAAACCGATCAACCACTCATCGCCATATTGAGAATCATTTTCAATAGGGGTAATATATACTATCTTACATTTTTCATTCACATACCCCACTTTTAATGGAATCTCCACCAAACTAGCACTATCTTTTTCATTCCAAAGATAGCTTACCATATACCAATCATCTGCAATTTCTCTTACATTTAATGTCTTAATTGCATCTGAATTCATATCCTGCGCCCGTATAATCGGATCTCCTCCCGTGGCATTACGCATTCTTTGGAGTTTAGCAGCCAATTCTGCTGTTAAATACTTCTTGCACAGTGCTTCATTATTTGAATCCACATTTAAAATATTCGTCATATAGCTCGCATAGAATGTACGCACTTCATCTATGCATGCACCGGAGCAGACAGTACTAAAACAAAACAACAAAACAGATATAAATATAAACCTTCTTTTCATGGTATAATATAATTAGACTGCATCGCCAGGTTGTACAATTGGAAACATTCTTGTTCGTAGTTCCTTCAAACTAATCTGCACAAATATACAAAAATCCCCCACCAAACATGAAAACCATACTTTTTTTGTCATTTTAACCAATACATGCTATGTATCAAAACAATCGAGCAGGAGGAAAACGAAGTAGTTTTCTTACTACTTAATTATAGGCTATATTATACATAAATTATTGTTATAGTCCTATTTATCTATATTTCACAATTATAGACTATTTAACCTATAACTATTGGAAGGATAAAAGAAAATTCATACATTTGTCATCGAATCAATGAACTATAATATGTTTGCAACAATTTCAGCGGATATAGTAGCATCCACTTCCTTGTCCGTGAATGAAACTATAGAATTAAAGCAAAGGATAGAATCATTATTTAGCTTGTTAAAAGTGAGTTATCCTGATTTTGAAGGTCGCCTAATAAAAGGGGACTATATAGAGTGTGTAATGCCAAATGTATCAAACGTATTCCGGATAGCCTTTATAATCAAATCCTGCATTAAATCTTTTTCCACAGCTAAAAATGAAAAGACGAAAAATTTCCATACATACGGAATACGAATAGCCATTGGTATCGGAGGTATGAGAATAGTGAATACCGAACAAGGCATTTGGGATGGTGAGGCCATATATCTGTCAGGACGTGCGCTTGAGGAAATGAGTTCCTTAAATAAGGGAACCATGTCTGTCCAAACAAGTAAAAAGCAATTATCTGCCCCATTACAAACTATAGCCCTATTAGCCGATGCCATATTAAATGATATGACTGTGCGCCAAAGTGAAGTTGTTTACTATAAATTGCTTGGTTTCAAAGAGACAGACATTGCTAAAAAATTGGGTATATCCCAAGCCAGTGTAAATAATGCTTCTACAGCTACAAAATGGTATTGCATAGAAGAAGCCATAAAATATTTTGAACAGGTAAATTTTAAAGAATATGAATAGTTGGTTATTCTTAAGTCTGATATTGGCACATGTTATAGGCGACTTCTACCTGCAAAATGATAAATATTGTACACAGAAAGAGGAAAGAAAATTCAAAAGCTGGTTCCTGTATGTGCATTCGCTTGTCATCGCTGGCGTGTCGTGGGCAGTTGTTCCTATTTATGAATTCAGATTTTATACACTTGCCATTGCTTTTTCCCATCTGGTAATAGATGTTATCAAAACATATAGTCCCAAAGGATTATGGGGTTTTGTTATTGATCAGATTGCTCATTTGTCTATATTGATTATAGTGGCATCTTCCTTTGACACTACAACAAAGCTACCAATCCAATCAATGGATTGCAATAGCAGTTTCTCAATACCTCTGTTCATATTGGCGATATTATTGTGCATCAAGCCTGCAAACATCCTGATTAAGCTGGTATTGAAGAAATATCAAGTTGGAGAGACACAATCCTGTGAAAACATCAAAAATGCAGGAGCGTTAATTGGAAATTTAGAGCGTATTCTTACAATCATATTCGTTATCATTGGACAATATGAAGCAATCGGTTTTATCATAGCGGCAAAATCCATACTTCGATTCAAAGACACGGATACTGCAAAAACAGAATATGTCCTTGCCGGAACGTTTCTAAGTTTTGGAATTGCATTGCTGTGTGGTTTAATGGCAACAAAATAACAGATGGACAGTTTTCAAGAGAAATACAACGCGCTTGTCATTAAATACAATACTCTGCTTGCCGAAAATGAAGAATTGAAGTCAATACTTTCACAGCATGGTATAGTGTATTCCTCCATCAAACGTGCTGACGAAAGTACAGCATTTTCTTCCATAATATATCCTCCAATCAAACTCTCTCTTGATGAGAAAATTGCATTGTTCTGTAACTTTTTCAAGGGACGGGATGATGTATTTGCACGACGATGGTTCAACAAAGCCACAGAAAAGGGTGGTTACCAACCAGTATGTATCAACGAATGGCGCAGAGGAATATGTGACAAGAAAAAACATAAATGTGCAGAGTGTCCCAACCGCAATTTTGCCCCGTTAACCAATCAAGACATATACCGACATCTGGAAGGTAAAGATGAGAACGGATGCGATGTTATCGGTCTGTACGTCGTCACTTCTGATAATAAATGTTCTTTCCTGTGTGCTGATTTTGATGACAAAAATTGCACTCATGGATATAAGAACGATGTATTGGCATTTATTTCCATTTGTAGAGAGTGGAAAGTCCCATTCAGCATAGAACGTTCCCGCTCAGGCAAAGGTGCACATGTGTGGACATTCTTCGAAGAACCCATACCTGCCTTCAAAGCAAGGAAATTAGGCAATACAATTCTTACGGAAGCCATGAAGCGTAATGGACGGATTACATTTGATTCATACGATCGTTTCTTCCCCAATCAGGACAAAGTACCGGAAGGCGGATTCGGCAATCTCATTGCATTGCCGTTGCAGGGAAAAGCCAGGAAAGCAGGGAACAGCGTTTTTGTAGATGAGCAGTTTCTTCCGTTTCAGGATCAATGGGCATACTTGTACAACGTAGGAAAAATAGATGAAAGTACCGTAGATGCATTACTGATACGGCATCAGCAAGAAGATTTTGGAGTATTGGCCACATCTTCGGAAAATAAACCGTGGAAAACACCAGTCATACAAGATGTTGCACAGGAAGACTTTAACGGAAGGCTTATAATGCATAAATCCGACAGGATATATATTCCGTTAAAATCTATTTCAGATAAGGTTACCAATCACCTGAAACATATTGCCGCGTTTAAGAATCCTGATTTTTACAGCAAACAGGCGATGCGTATTTCCACATATAACATTCCTCGTATTATCTGCCGTGCAGATTTTACCGATGAATATCTTGCAATGCCTCGGGGGTGTGAGGATGCCATTATCAACATGCTGTATTCCCTCAAAATTGATTATGAAATAGTTGATAATACAAATCATGGTAAACCTATTGGCGTAACATTCAAAGGAAAGGAACGCGATGAACAGTTGGATGCTATCAATGCCCTCATGCCATTTTCCAACGGCGTGTTGTCTGCAACGACAGCCTTTGGAAAGACAGTTACAGCGGCGGCTCTGATTGCCCGAAGAAAGACAAATACTCTTATTCTGGTACACTCCAAGGCATTGCTTATGCAATGGCATGAACGTCTGTCTGAATTTCTAGACATAGATTTTACAGAGGATGAGATTCCCAAGAAACGAGGCAGGAAGAAGGCTTTTTCTCCGGTCGGGTGCCTTGATTCTACCTCTAACACGTTGCATGGTGTTATAGATATAGCTCTTATGCAGTCGTGTTTTGACAATGACGAAGTCAAGCCTTTTGTAAAAGGATACGGGATGGTCATTGTGGACGAGTGTCATCACGTATCTTCCATAACATTTGAGAATGTATTAAAACACGTTACGGCACATTATGTCTATGGACTTACTGCCACTCCCATCCGCAAAGATGGTTTGCAGCCTATTATCTTCATGCAATGCGGTCCGATTCGTTTTTCTGCCGATGCCAAGGCTCAGATACAGAAACAGTCGTTCCTGCGTTATCTTGTGCCGAGATTTACATCTTACAGGCCTGTTACCGATGACAAGCAATCGTTTACGACACTATCACAATCCCTCGCAGAATCGGAAATACGGAATAATCTTATAATAGAGGATGTCCTTAATGTCGTGGCTGCAGGCCGAACGCCTATAATACTTACAGCCAGAACTTCCCATGTAGAATTGCTTGCCGGAATGTTGGCGCAGCATGTAGCCAACATCATACGACTCACAGGAGAAGGGACTGCAAAAAACAAGAGAGAAACGCTGCAAAAGTTACAGGATATACCCAAAGATGCCCCTCTTGTAATAGTAGCCACGGGAAAATATGTGGGAGAAGGATTTGACTATCCACGACTTGATACACTGTTTTTGGCACTGCCAATCTCATGGAAAGGATTGGTGGCACAATATGCCGGACGTTTGCACCGTGAGAATGAGGGCAAGAAAGATGTTCGTATTTATGACTATATTGATATACACGAACCTGTTTGTGAGAATATGTATCGTAAACGCCTAAAAGAATACTCTGCCATCGGTTATCGTGTACTGCCAAAAGATACTCAGACGCTGTTTGATAATACAGATGACTTACAAATATCATCATATGAAGGACAGATTTTCAATGGTAACACATTCCGTTTGGTATTTATGCAAAATTTGAAAAGTTCAAGACAATCTATTGTCATATCCTCTCCAAAAATCTATCGTACAGAACGAAACACATTTGTTAAAACACTCCGAGAGTTTCATGCGAGTGGTATTCAAGTGGCGATTCTCACATCAGAGGAAAGCAGTCAGACGGATTATCTAAAAAGTTTGGGATTATATGTAAAGATTGTACCTAAACTATCTTTATCCTCATGTATCATAGATAGGTCCATAGTCTGGTATGGCAGTATCAATATACTTGGCTATGTAACAGAGGAAGATAACATTATTAAAATCACAGATGGTAAACTTGCAAATGAGCTACTTGATGTCATTCACGATAGCCCCAAATAGGGGAATGCAAATAAGTAGAATTTAGTTCCACATTATCTACTTTTTTGTCTTATTGCAATTAAGAGATAAAAAAGCCCATAGAAAACACATAGAAACCATGAACCCTATAAACGCAAAAAGCGTGCAACTCGTCGAGCTGCACGCTTTTGCTTATTGTTTATTATTTGTTTACTTATCGGAATCATTTGACTTCCTCAAAGTCAGCATCCTGTACATTGTCATTGTTCTTGCTTGAATCCTGACCTGCATTGTTGTTTGCCTGACCTGCGTTAGGACCAGCCTGAGCACCACCTGTCTGAGCGTACATTTCAGCACTTGCAGCCTGGAATGCAGCCTGAAGTTCTGCGCTTGCAGCATCGATACCAGCCAAATCCTGAGCCTTGTGAGCGTCTTTCAGTTTCTGAAGAGCAGCTTCGATAGGAGCTTTCTTGTCAGCCGGAATCTTATCGCCAAGGTCTTTCAACTGATTTTCTGTAGAGAAGATCAAGCTGTCTGCCTGGTTCAACTTGTCGATGCGTTCCTTTTCTTTCTTATCAGCTTCTGCATTTGCTTCAGCTTCAGCTTTCATACGGTCGATTTCTTCTTTGCTCAGACCAGATGAAGCTTCGATACGGATAGCCTGTTCCTTACCTGTAGCCTTATCCTTCGCAGAAACCTTCAAGATACCGTTGGCATCGATATCGAAAGTTACTTCAATCTGAGGTACACCACGACGAGCCGGAGCGATACCTGTCAGGTTAAACTGACCGATTGACTTGTTCTGAGCGGCCATCGGACGTTCACCCTGCAATACGTGGATGGTAACTTCTGTCTGGTTATCAGCAGCAGTAGAGAATACTTCGCTCTTCTTGCACGGAATGGTTGTGTTGGCATCAATCAACTTGGTCATTACACCACCCATTGTTTCGATACCCAATGTCAACGGAGTGACATCCAGCAATACGATGTTACCAACACCAGCTTCCTTGTTCAATACGGCACCCTGGATACAAGCACCTACGGCTACTACTTCGTCCGGATTTACACCCTTAGAAGGAACTTTACCGAAGAAGTCTTCTACCAGTTTCTGTACAGCCGGGATACGTGAAGAACCACCTACCAGGATTACTTCATCGATATCAGAGTTATTCAAACCTGCATCGCTCATTGCTTTCTTACAAGGTTCAAGACAAGCCTGAATCAAGTTGTGAGCAAGCTGTTCGAATTTAGCACGGGTCAAAGTCTTTACCAAGTGTTTAGGCACACCAGCTACCGGCATGATGTACGGCAAGTTGATTTCAGTAGAAGTAGAAGAAGACAATTCAATTTTTGCCTTTTCAGCAGCTTCCTTCAAACGTTGCATAGCCATCGGGTCAGTAGTCAGGTCAGCACCTTCGTCGTTCTTGAATTCCTGAACCAACCAGTCGATGATAACCTGGTCGAAGTCATCACCACCCAGGTGAGTATCACCGTTAGTTGACAATACTTCGAATACACCACCACCGAATTCCAGGATAGAGATATCGAATGTACCACCACCAAGGTCGAATACGGCTACCTTCATATCTTTGTTAGCCTTGTCTACACCGTAAGCCAATGCAGCTGCAGTCGGTTCGTTTACGATACGTTTCACATCCAGACCAGCAATCTGACCAGCTTCCTTCGTAGCCTGACGCTGAGAGTCAGAGAAGTATGCCGGAACGGTGATGACAGCTTCTGTTACTTCCTGTCCCAAATAATCTTCAGCAGTTTTCTTCATCTTCTGCAGAATCATTGCAGAGATTTCCTGCGGAGTGTACAGACGTCCGTCGATGTCTACACGCGGAGTGTTGTTGTCACCTTTCATTACTGAATAAGGTACACGAGAAATTTCTTTCTGAACCTGATCGTAAGTTTCACCCATGAAACGTTTGATAGAATATACTGTACGTTTCGGGTTTGTGATAGCCTGACGCTTAGCAGGGTCACCTACCTTACGTTCGCCGCCGTCTACGAAACCTACTACTGAAGGAGTGGTACGTTTACCTTCGCTGTTGGCAATCACCACCGGTTCGTTACCTTCAAATACTGCAACACATGAGTTTGTTGTTCCTAAGTCAATACCAATAATCTTTCCCATAATCGTATCTATTTTTATTATTTTCTAATTTGGTTTATTCTGTAACGCCGAAACGTTACGCCCTTTAAAAGACAAATGCCATGCCAGAACAAAAAAAAGCCCGTGCCAGCATTTTTTTCTGACACGGACTGCCATTTTGGCTGTTTTATGTGACATTCTTACCTCACACATTCAGGTGAAACTGACAAAATCAGAAGAATTCACCCCAGAAAGGAGCTGATAAAAGTGGTTCTGTCAGGAAAGGAATCTGAAAGAACAACACAATTCCGATGGCCAGGGCAATCATCCACAACAATACCAGCACTACTTTCGTAGAGGTACCCATGGGTTTCCAGCTACCGAACGACTGCATGACGGCCTGAATCAGTCCGGCTACCGGGATACCGACAATCAACAGACCGCATACGGTGAGCCCGACAATCATTCCCGGCATGGTGCACACACCACCCCAGTCTACCCAAGGCAATATGTTATAGAAGAAGGAAGGAAGGCTGACGATGACTCCCGTGGCGGCCATCAGCAGGGCAAACAAGACAATGAGTCCTACCAGCAGGAAAGGAGCACAGCATATCAGCAACAGCACCAGGCAAAATTTCAGCAGGAAACCGACCACGGCTACCAGCCCATTGCCAAACTTATGCAAAGCAGAACGGGGCTGCTCTGAATGCACATACTCGTTCACCTTTTCAAAACCATCGGTCACCGTCCGGCCAATGTTTTCCACATTGATGGGTTCTCCGCGCATCTGCAACTTTTCCGTAGCCGTATGTGCCAGCGGAATGATAATCCATGCCAACAGATAAGCTAGAATCAAACCATGAATAAAAAATCCGGCCAGAATAAAGACGATGCGGGTCCAAGTCACATCCCAGCCGAAATAAGCTGCAATGCCCGATACCACCCCACCCAGGATACGGTCGTCCGGATTACGGAACAAGCGGCGACGGGTTTCCGTCGATTCACGATCGAAAGTCTTGCTGTTCGATGCAGACGGGTTACCGTCTTCTTCACCATTCAGTTCTTCCGGTTTTCCCATACGGGCAATTACCTCTTCCACCTCTTTAATAGTAATCACCTGTAATCCACCACGCAATGCCTCATCAAACAGTTCGGCAATACGGGATTCTATGTCGCGCACAATCTCTTCCGCCCCTTCATCCTTACGGAAATGATAGCGGAGGTTGTTCAAATAATTATCCAACAGGATATAGGCATCTTCATCTATATGATATACAGTGCCACCTAAATTTACAGTCAGTGTCTTTTTCATGTCATGTGATTTTTAAATGTTTTGTCTTAAATGATTCACCGTGTCGGAAAGTCCGTCCCAGGCACTTTCCAGTTCCTTCAAAAATTCCTCCCCTTCTGGAGTTAGTCCATAATACTTGCGGGGCGGTCCTTGCGTGGACTCCACCCATTCGTACGACAGGAGTCCGTCGTTCTTCAGACGGGTCAGCAACGGATAAAGCGTGCCTTCCACCACAATCAGCCGGGCCTCTTTCAGCTTCTGGATGATGTCGGAAGAATAGGCAGACTCCCGGTGCAACAGCAACAGAATGCAATACTCCAGCATCCCCTTGCGCATCTGCGATTTTACATTGTCTACATTCATTTCATCTCATTTATCTTGTATGACACAAATATAGGTTTTATATTTATACTATGTATTGCAAGGTATTATAATTTCAAAACTTTTAACAAGTTTATATTTCGATAAAACCCATACATACAAAAGATAAACTACTTTTGCAGAAAACACATTATAATAAGGAAACGCCTATGTTTACGATTAGAAAAGCTACTCTTGCAGACATTGAAGTCATCCGGACGCTGGCAGCACAGACCTTTCCGGCTACCTACCAGCACATTCTGACTCCGGAACAGATTGATTACATGATGGACTGGATGTATTCCAGCGAGAGCCTGAGAAACCAGATGGAGAAAGAGCATCACATTTACTACATTGCTTACGAAGAATGTGAGCCTGCGGGCTATGTGTCCATCCAGCAGGAGGATACGGATTTGTTTCACTTGCAGAAGATTTACGTACTCCCCTACTTCCAGAAATACAAACTCGGACGGCAACTGTTTCAGCAGGCTATAAAGGGTATCAAGGAACTTCATCCGGAACCTTGCCGTATGGAACTGAATGTGAACCGGCAGAATCCGGCACTTGGATTCTATGAGCACATGGGCATGAAGAAGGTGCGCGAAGGAGACTTCCCCATCGGCAACGGATATTACATGAATGATTACATCATGGGCATGGACATCTAAGCCTCCCCACCACCGTTTTCATCTCTTTGCTTTGCAGACGGGGATTCCTTTTACAACTTGCAGAACAAAGAAATGAAAAACGGCACGGACATGTCGACCAACAGCCCGTGGAAGATGGCAAGGGGCACCATTTCCTTTCCAGACACACGGATGATGGAGGGAAGAGCTACATCGACCGAAGTTACCCCGGCCACCGAAATAGGAGCCAGTTTCCCGAAATACTTGCAGATGAAAGGAGCGCCCACCAGTGCCACCAGCTCACGGATAACATTCGTCAGAAGTGCAATCGTGGCCAGTTCCGTAGCCAGCTGCGCACCAAGGTCAGGGGTTTTGAGTTCCATAATCAGAATAGACGAAAGCGAATAATATCCCAGTCCGCTGCCCACGGCCAGACAGTCGAACACACTCCAGCGAGTCAGCAGCACACTGACCAAAGCCGAGAACAGCAGGGTCCCTCCGATGGTGGCCAGCGGTATCAGCAGCATCTTGGGACGGAAACCACGAAGCAGTTCCTTGAAATCCTCTCCACCGCCAATGCTGACGCCTACCTGAAACATCAGAGCATACAGAATATACATAGACAAGTGGTGCGTATCTCCCAACTCCCATCCGGAAAAGTTCCACACGTAGCCTATCACACAGCCTACAAAGAACATAGACAATACCAGCAAACTTCCTTTCATTTTTCACCTCCTTCCTTAAAGAACAACAGATATACCACGCGTGCCAGCAACACACTTCCCGTAATGCCGGCCACACTGAGCAACAGCGCCTGTCCGCCGAAAGCCCCTAAATTTCCCACAATCAACGGATTGTAACCCACGGAAAGTCCTAACACGAACAGCATCAGACAAATGGTACACGAGATGGTCAGATTCACGTTTTTCAAAAAAGCACACACACGAAGGCTATATCCTGCCAGAATACCTGCCAGGACAATCAATAAAATAATCCACATAACAAAATTGAGAGTAAAAGTTTATAAGAAAGATTTCACACAATGTCAGGAAGACACAACTTCCCGTGTCTTACAAACTTTCATGAAGAAATCCGCTGAACCAATGCGCACGGGCATGACATCTCCGGTAAAGCGCCGTACTGACCTTTATCCGAACTACCTTATGTTGCCTGCACATGTTCATACGCTGTATATTATATTCTTATCTGTGTAAGTTTTAACCCTAGTCTGTTTTTGTGAAAACGTAGAATATATTTTTACGTTTCCCGGTCGGGAACCCTACGTTTTTCACGTGAGAAACCTACAAAAGTTCCAGAAAAAGCCACCTCTTCTTCAGGACGTTTTTACTTTATCGGCTTCCCAATTGCGCTACAAAGATAACTCATATTAAATTAATATGCAATTAATATGCAGAAATTATTACAAAGGACCGCTATGAGCACTTTCAGGCTACTCAACGGTTCCGTTACGAAGTGTTCTATTTTTCTATCTAATCATACTATCTTCCTTATAGCATACTCATCAGGAAAAATAGGACACTGAGAATTGAAAAACATTCCGTTCATTTGCAAACGAATAGATTAACTAAAGTTATGGAGAAAGAAATAGAACTCATCAGAATGTCCTGCACCGAAATCATGGAAAAGGTAGCTGCCTATAAAGACGAACAGATTATCATCTTGAACCAGGTAAATAAAGTAAGTGAAGCCGAACAATATTCCCCCATACGGGCTGACTTTTTTCTGGCTATCTTATGTCTGAGAGGAAAAGCGTCTTTATCTCTCAACAACAATTCTTATGAAATCGGTCGGAATGATTTGATGATTTGTCACCCGCAGACGCTGCTCAAACACGGCATGATAGGAGATGATTTTGAGTGCTGCGGATTCTGCCTTTCACCAGAATATGCCAAACGTATTTTTGTGATGTCTACATCCGCAAACAACTGGTACTCACGACTGTACCTGGAGCAGCACCCTATCATTTCTCTGAACGATGAAGAAAGCCAACTTTTCTGCCAATACTATAATCTGCTGAATTCCAAACTGACCGGTACCCCTCACCGCCACCAGAAGGAACTGATCAATGCCCTCCTGCAGGCCTTCATCTATGAATTTCAGGACTCCATGGAGAAATACATCCAGTTAAAACCAGTCACATTCAATTCGTCCAACAATCTGTTCAATGCCTTCATGGAACTGCTGATATCTTCCTACCCCAAGGAACGGTCGGTAAGCTACTATGCCAACCGGTTGTTTGTCACTTCCAAATACCTGTCGGCTGTATGTAAGGAAAATTCAGGTGAAACAGCTTCCGACCTCATCACCTGCTATGTCATGAAGGATATAGTGTGCCTGCTGAAGTCTCCCGATAAGAGCATCAAGGAAATTGCCAATGAACTCAATTTTGCTACCTTGTCATTCTTCGGTAAATACGTAAAAAGGAATTTAGGACTTTCCCCGAAAGAATACAGAGAGAAATTATCTCAACAAGAAGGAAATGTGCAATAACTTTCTTCATATATATAAAAAAGATGTCCGCCCATCTCACAAAGATGACAGGCGGACATTTTTATTTTTCCACTATCCGGAAATTACTGATGCTGTTCACGCAGCAAATCGTTCACGGTCTTTACCGGATTGAAAGTACTCAAAGGAACTTCTACGAACACGGTATTCCAGTCGCTCATTGAACCATTCCACAAGCCCGGCAATTCGAGTGCCTTCAAGTCTTTTCCATTCTTTGACTTGTAAGAAATAAAACCAGTAGCCTTGTCCACATGTTTCAGCAAGTCGAACTTATTGCCCTTGTAGTCGCGAACGGCACATACCAGATCCACCGGATTGAAGTGTGTACCCTTTTCGAACATGGCTTTCTTTTCCGGGTCGTTCATGTCAATCTGTGAACTTTCCAGAATCTGCAAGGAAATGGTTCCATCCGGATTATAAGCCAGGAACGGACCACCGCCCGGTTCGCCCACATTCTTCACCATACCGCAAACGCGCATCGGACGATTCAGTTTCTTACGCAAATAGATTACCAAGTCGGCATCTTCCAACTCTTTCAAGTCCGTTCTGCGGCAACGCAACTTCTGCTGTACGAAGCGGATAATGGTTTCCAGCTGTTCGTGGCTGTAATGTCCGCCATCCAGCAGTTCCAGGTATTCAAATGCCTGCTTCTGCAATGTAACCAATACACCAGCCAGCAATTTCTTGTAAGTTACGGTATCAGCCTTCAAGCGGTCGGGCACCACATTATCAATGTTCTTGATAAATACGATATCGGCATCCAGGTCGTTCAGGTTCTCAATCAAGGCACCGTGACCACCCGGACGGAACAACAATTTACCGTCCTTGTCGCGGAACGGTTTGTTTTCCATGTCGGCCGCTACCGTATCCGTACTCGGTTTCTGTTCAGAGAAACTGATGTGATAAGTCGTACCATACTTAGCTTCGTATTCGGCAGTCTTGGCAGCCACCAGTTTTTCGAACAATGCACGATGTTCAGTAGAAACAGTGAAGTGTACATTCACTTCCCCACTCTTTCCGGCAGCATACAATGCTCCTTCTACCAGATGCTCTTCCAGCGGTGTACGCACACCATCTGCATAACGATGGAATTTGAGCAAACCTTTAGGCAACGCTCCATAGTTCAATCCGGCAGACTCCAGCAAGTTAGAAACCACCGCCTTGTAATTATGTTCAGACAACAGTGCATCGATATTCTTGCCTGTATTATCCAAACAAGCCGCATTCAAATCATTGTAGAATGCAAAATCATGAATGTGGTCGAAGAATTTCTTCTCAAAATCTGTAGTAGGTTTGTCATATTCAGCTCCCAAGAATTCGAACATATTTTTGAACATACGGCTGGCTGCCCCCGAAGCCGGAACAAACTTGACGATTTTCTTATCGCCTACCTTGTATGCATCCCATGCGGCAAGATACTGTTCGCATTCTTTCTCATCGGCTTTCATAATACCCCCATTTTCTACAGAAGCAGCCGCTGAAAGTTTCAGAAATGGAAACCCCTTTTCAAAACAAGCCAACTGTTCGGCAATCTTTTCTTCCGAAATGCCCTTCTTGGCCAACAATTCTTTGTCCTCGTGTGTTAACATAATAGTTTTTTATTTAGGTAATGAATTTCTTTCTGTTTTCAGAATGACGTTCAAAAATATAAAAAATACGGGAAGAGTGCATCATATCAACAGAAAAAAAGTAACTTTACCCACAAACAGCAAAACGAGGAATTATGGAGAACAACGACTTTTTCACACAAGAGGAACACAAACAACTGATTCAACTCTACAAACGACTGCTGCGGTTGTCGAAAGATACATTACAAAAGGATGACTGCCACAAGCTGAAAACCCATCTGGTCAAGGCGATGGCAGAAGGTACCATTCCGCGAAATGTATTCCATATGAATCCCATTATCAAGGACATGCAGACGGCTGTCATTGTGGCCGAAGAAATCGGTATGCGCCGCGCCTCGATTCTGGGAATCATGCTCCATGAATCCGTGAAATACAATCTTTGCAGTCTGGAATCGGTCAAGGAAGAATATGGAGAAGACGTGGCCGGCATCATACGGGGACTCGTCAAAATCAACGAGCTGTATTCCAAAAGCCCCATCATTGAATCGGAGAACTTCCGCAACCTGCTCCTGTCGTTTGCCGAAGACATGCGGGTCATCCTGATTATCATTGCCGACCGTGTGAACCTGATGCGGCAAATCAAGGACAGCCCCAACGAAGAAGCACGTCTGGAGGTGTCCAACGAAGCTGCCTATCTGTATGCACCGCTGGCCCACAAGTTAGGATTGTATAAATTGAAATCAGAGCTGGAAGATTTGTCACTGAAATACACGCAGCACGACGTGTACTATCACATCAAAGAGAAGCTGAATGCCACCAAGCAGGCCCGCGACCGCTACATCGAGGCTTTCATCGAACCGATACGCAAAAAGCTGGAAGATGCCGGACTGAAGTTCCACATGAAGGGACGTACCAAGTCCATCCACTCCATCTACCAGAAAATGAAAAAGCAGGGATGTCCTTTCGAAGGCGTGTACGACCTGTTTGCCATCCGCATCATTCTTGATTCTCCGCTTGAAAAGGAAAAGCAGGAATGCTGGCAGGCTTATTCCATCGTGACAGATATGTATCTGCCCAACCCCAAGCGTTTGCGCGACTGGCTGTCCGTGCCGAAAAGCAACGGATACGAGTCACTGCACATCACCGTAATGGGACCGGAAGGGAAATGGGTGGAAGTACAGATTCGTACGGAACGCATGGACGAGATTGCCGAAAAAGGTCTGGCGGCCCACTGGAGATATAAAGGTATAAAGGGAGAAAGCGGACTGGATGAATGGCTGAACTCCATCCGTGAGACACTGGAGAACTCCGACAGCGACATGGAGGCTATGGACCAGTTCAAGCTGGATTTATATAAGGACGAAGTATTCGTATTTACTCCCAAAGGTGACTTGTACAAACTGCCGCAAGGGGCTACCGTGCTCGACTTTGCCTTCTCTATCCACTCCAACCTGGGATGCCGGTGTACGGGTGCCCGTGTCAACGGGAAAAACGTGCAGCTCCGCCAGAAACTGAACAGTGGCGACCAGGTGGAAATCATGACCTCGAACACGCAGACACCGAAACGTGACTGGCTGAACTTTGTCACCACCTCAAAGGCACGGAATAAAATCCGGCTGGCCTTGAAGGAAATTGCAGCCCGTCAGACTCAATTTGCCAAGGAGACACTGGAACGAAAATTCAAGAACCGGAAGCTGGAATATGATGAGGCCATCCTGATGCGTCTGATTCGGAAACTGGGCTTCAAGACCGTAACCGACTTCTACCAGAGCATCGCCAACGAATCGATGGATGTGAACGACATCATCGACAAGTACCTTGACATGCAGAAGCGGGAAACCGAGCAGCGCGAAGAAATCAGCTACCGTAGTGCGGAAGGCTTCAACATCCAGCAGCCCACCGACGCGAAGGATTACAAGGATGACGTGCTGGTCATCGACCGGAACTTGAAAGGACTCGACTTTACGCTGGCCAAATGCTGTAACCCGATTTACGGTGACGAAGTGTTCGGATTTGTCAGCATCAACGGCGGTATCAAGATTCACCGTTGTGACTGCCCGAATGCCAAGGAAATGCGTTCCCGCTTCCCCTACCGCATCGTGAAAGCCCGATGGGCCGGAAAGAGTCAGGGCAAACAGTATCCGATTACCCTCCGTATTATCGGCCATGACGACATCGGCATCGTGACGAACATCACGTCTATTATTAATAAGGAGAACAACATCCTGCTGCGTTCCATCAGCATCGACTCGCACGACGGATTGTTCTCGGGCATGCTGACGGTGACCGTAGACGACAATGCCAAACTGGAATCGCTGATAAAAAAGATCAAAACAGTGAAAGGTGTGAAGCAGGTAAACCGATAACAACACTTCAAGTTTGTTAATTAACCTGCACAAAAGTAACAGTTTCACGCAAAAGTAGTATCTTTGCGAAGTTGTCAGAAGTAAGGATTAAAATCAAAGAAAATGAAGAAAATTTTATTTACAACCTTATTATGTGTCATGAATGTATTGTTTGTCATTGCTCAGGGAACGGCAGAAATTACATTCGAAAAGACCTCATACAACTTTGGCTCTTTCTCAGAAAGCAGTCCGAAAGTAACTTGCAAATTCAAATTTAAGAATACAGGCGACGGTCCATTAGTAATTCATCAGGCTATTGCTTCTTGCGGATGCACCGTACCTCAATATCCGAAAGAACCCATCAAACCGGGAGAAAGCGGTGAGGTGACAGTCACTTACAACGGTGCCGGCAAATTTCCGGGGCATTTCCGCAAGACCATCACCCTGCGTACCAACTCAAAGAACGAAATCACCCGTCTGGTAGTAGAAGGTGACATGACTCCGGCATCAGCCGACATCAATCAGTAACAATTCATCATTTTTCATACTTGGCAGGAGGAACATTTTCAACGATGTTTCTCCTGTTTTTTTATGCCCGAAAAAGCACACGAAAAAAACGTCTTTGAGCTTGGGAGAAAACGCAAGGACGTTTCAATTGAAACGCAAGTACGTTTTAGTTAAAACGCAAGTGCGTTTGACTCCAAACGTAAGGGCGTTTTATTTCAAACGCAAGTGCGTTTTCCGAAGGCACAAAAATGAGCTCACTTTTGAATGAATATAAAGGATTTTTACTACTTTTGGACACCCTTAAGAATATTAATCAAATCAAAATGTAATATTATTCATGAAAGAGACACAAGAAAAACCGACGGGACTGCCCGAAAACGCATTCCGTCCGCTCAAACCGGGAGAGAAATACGAACCCCTCATGTCTCCCGGAAAAACGTATCCTGAAGTTAACTTCTGGTCTGTGACATGGGGACTCGTCATGGCCGTTATATTCTCGGCTGCCGCTGCCTATCTGGGACTGAAAGTGGGCCAGGTGTTCGAAGCAGCCATTCCTATTGCCATCATCGCTGTGGGTATTTCCAGCGCCACCAAACGCAAAGGCGCACTGGGTGAAAACGTCATGATTCAGTCCATCGGTGCCTGCTCAGGCGTCATCGTGGCAGGTGCCATCTTTACCCTGCCGGCCCTCTACATCCTGCAGGAAAAATATCCGGAAATGACGGTCAACTTCATGCAGATGTTCATCAGCTCCCTGCTGGGTGGTGTGCTGGGCATCCTGTTCCTGATTCCCTTCCGTAAATATTTCGTAAAAGACAAGCATGGCGAATATCCTTTCCCGGAAGCTACGGCCAGTACCCAGGTGCTCGTGTCGGGTGAAAAGGGAGGCGACCAGGCCAAACCGCTGCTCATGGCCGGACTGGTGGGTGGTCTTTATGACTTCATCGTGGGAACCTTCGGCTGGTGGAACGAGAACTTCACAAGCCGCATCTGCGGATGGGGCGAGACCATTGCCGACAAGTTCAAACTAGTATTCAAGATTAACACGGGAGCTGCCGTACTGGGACTCGGTTACATCGTCGGGCTGAAATATGCGGCCATCATCTGTGCCGGTTCACTGGCCGTATGGTGGATTATCGTACCGGGAATTTCCTTGTTCTGGGGCGACCAGGTGCTGAATGCCTGGAATCCGGACATCACGACAGCCGTAAAAGACATGTCACCCGAACTTATCTTCAAGGAATATGCCAAGAGCATCGGTATCGGAGGTATCGCCATGGCCGGCATCATCGGTATCGTACGTTCATGGGGCATCATCAAGAGTGCAGTCAGCCTGGCTGCCAGTGAAATGAAAGGCAAAAAGGCCGAAGAGAACGTGGAACGTACTCAGAAGGATTTGTCCATGAAAATCATTGCTTTCGGTTCGCTGTTCACCCTGCTGCTCGTGGTACTCTTCTTCTATTTCGACGTAATGCAAGGCAACATTCTGCATACCGTAGTAGCCATCCTACTGGTAGCAGGAATCTCCTTCCTGTTTACCACCGTAGCAGCCAATGCCATCGCCATTGTAGGAACGAACCCGGTATCGGGTATGACATTGATGACCTTGATTCTGGCCTCTGTCATCATGGTGGCAGTAGGACTGAAAGGTGCTACGGGTATGGTAGCTTCACTGGTAATGGGTGGCGTGGTCTGCACCGCATTGTCTATGGCCGGCGGTTTCATTACCGACCTGAAAATCGGTTACTGGCTGGGTAGTACGCCCAAGAAGCAGGAAAGCTGGAAATTCCTCGGCACACTGGTATCCGCAGCTACCGTAGGCGGCGTGATTATGGTGCTGAATGATTCTTACGGATTCACCAGCGGACAACTGGCTGCTCCGCAGGCCAACGCCATGGCGGCCGTTATCGATCCGCTGATGAACGGTGTAGGTGCTCCGTGGCTGCTCTACGGCATCGGTGCTGCACTGGCATTGGTACTGACTTTCTGCAAGGTGCCTGCCTTGGCCTTCGCATTAGGTATGTTCATCCCCTTAGAACTGAACCTTCCGTTGCTGGTGGGTGGTGCTATCAACTGGTACGTGACCTCACGCAGCAAGGACGAAGCTGTCAACAACGCACGTGGTGAGAAAGGTACGCTGCTGGCATCCGGATTCATTGCCGGAGGTGCCCTGATGGGTGTAGTGAGTGCCATCATGCGCTACTGCGACATCAATCTTATCCATGAAGAATGGCTGGCTAACCCGATGAGCGAACTGGTATCACTGGTAGCTTATCTGCTGCTGATTACTTACCTAGTAAAAGCCAGCATGAAACTGAAAAAATAATCTTTAACCCATACGTCACATGAAAAAACTACTATTCATGGGATGGCTGCTGTTATCAAGCAACCTTTTTGCCCAGAAAGCCATCGAAATCAAGGTATGGCCCGACGGTGCACCAAACACCAATGAAATGACCCAACAGGTAAAAGACGGTCCGCTCTACGTGGAAGAACCTATACTGACAGTCTATCCGGCAAAGAACGGAAACGGAATGGCTATTGTAGCCTGCCCGGGAGGAGCCTACTGGACCCTGGCCATGGGACACGAGGGACATGACATGGCCGACTGGTTCAACAGTCAGGGCATCACATACGCCGTACTCCGCTACCGCATGCCCAACGGACATAAAGAAGTTCCCTTGAGCGATTCACAGCAGGCACTGCGCATCATGCGTCAGCACGCCCAGGAATGGAATGTAAAAAAACTGGGCATCATGGGTTCTTCTGCCGGAGGACATCTGGCCAGCACCACAGCCACTCATTTCACCGATGCGGAAACCCGTCCGGACTTCCAGATTCTGTTCTACCCGGTCATCACCATGGACCCGGCCTACACTCACATGGGTTCTCACGACAACCTGTTAGGTAAGAATCCGTCGAAAGAACTGGAGCAGAAATACTCCAACGAGCTACAGGTCACTCCGCAAACACCGCCTGCCTTCATCCTGCACAGCAGCGATGACACAATAGTGCCGGTGGCCAACAGCGTGAACTATTACACAGCCCTCGTCAAGAACAAGGTTCCTGCCAGCCTGCACACTTATCCGGTGGGAGGCCACGGATGGGGATACAACGACAGTTTTCCATACAAACGCCAATGGACGGGCGAATTGGAGAAGTGGCTGCGCGAAATCAACAAATAATTTGTGCAACTCTTTGTAGAACAAAAGAAAAGTTGTACCTTTGCACCCGCTAATACGGGTTATTAGCATAATTCAAATCATTTACATTAAAAAACTAAATTAAAAAAATGGCAACTAAAATCAGATTGCAAAGAAACGGACGTAAAGGATATGCGTTCTATTCAATTGTTATTGCAGATGCAAGAGCACCACGTGATGGTAGATTTACTGAAAAAATTGGTACTTACAATCCGAACACCAATCCTGCCACAGTAGATTTGAA
>CAMFND010000039.1 GCA_945965395.1 uncultured Bacteroides sp. | reverse complement strand
TAATTAGACTATTACGTTTGATGATTCTTGTTATATAGAAGCCGTTCAAGGTGCAGAAGGCAAACCTCTACAGATAAAGACTATTACCCAAGTTAGCAATGGCATCTGGAGAATCAAAGCAAAATACCATGGTATTCCCAGCGTTAACAATATAACCATGCATAGCGGTGTAGTTTATTGAGTCTTGGTAAAACGAAAGTTGAGTCAGGGTTAAAATTTATATTGCCACATTACAAGTATTCAATTACACAATCTCAATTTTCCACCCTACGTTTTCCATCATTTGCAACACATCGTCCTTCCAAAGTCGTTTTTCCGATGCATAGCATAGCAAGTGTGTCGGCCTAGAAAAACCCACATATAGCATCCGCTTAGCCATAGCAGCATTTTTACTATTGGGCTGCAAATCCTGCATCAAAAACGGGCTAGTCACTGTCCTTACTTTATTTCTTCCTCGTCCCGTTGCCTTATCTTCAATCATGTATTCTGACTCATACTTATTATTATATGAAGTCTCTACATACATCGTCGCACAGTGCGTCATGCCCTTAACCGAATGCACAGTTCCTATGCTAATCGCAATGTTATCTGCATCCTGCACCTCTGCTACTGGTATCAAAGGGACGAAGGCATCTCCATAGTATGCCATCACCTTTTCATTCGGCAACTGCTGAAAGAAATCATTTAGCCATTTAGTGGTGGTTGCCTTAATGAGACTATAGGCATCTCCCCACGCACCTTCACTCAGTTTCTTGGTACAATCAAGCAGTTCTTCTTTGAACTGTTGTTGTGCCGTTTGGACTTTTCCTTTTACCACAGCTAGCAACTTGTTCGCTGTAAACAATCGTCCGTCAACTGGTCTCTGTCCTGACATTCTCACAACCTTAACAAACACGTCCAGCACAGTCTTTCTCGACTCCTTGAAGTTGCCGATATGTCTTTCTAATTGTATATGTTCGCTCAATGTGTCAGGATTAGCATTGGGATTGCTTACACACCTGTGATACTCTGGAAAAATATCTTCTAATCGCCTATGAATTACATCATTTTTAGCTTCAGAGTTCCATCCCACGATATGGAAACCATATTTTTTCGCCTCTGCTATCGATTCAAGATGATGCAACCGTATCACCTCTTTGAACTTCTCCTTCAACCTACCTATTGAGTCTTGGGTATATAGTAATAAATAGCGCGGTATGACTGGTTCCTGTGCACGTAATCCGTTCACCACAAACCGGACACTTCCTTGACCATTATCACCTCTTTCCAATACGAGGTAATTTACAACCGAAGCCACCTCATGTGTCAATCGAAGCGAATTGTTGATGAAGAATGGATTTCTGTTTTCCCAAGTATTCTCCATGGAGAATCCGTCAAAGATAGCTTGATTGGGATCTCCTATCCTCTGCAGAACCACCGAGTCACAATTAAAGCATTTATCGATAATATTTAGCTGATATTTTTTCATATCCTGAGCCTCATCCACAAACACGTAAGCAAACCTTTTCCTCAATATGTCAATAATATCGGAATGCTCTCTGATATTCGTTTCAGCCAAATAGTAGCAATCATCGTAGTGGAGCACACCATAATCCAATATTTTCTCTTTCATCAGAAACAGAAAATTGGTCAGTTGTGCCACTTTTTCTTCGGCATTTCCATCGTTCACCCATTTAGCTGCAGGCTCTATTACAACCTCATTTCCTTCAATCCCAAATCTCAAAATCTTCCGCCCATCAACAGAATAGCCTAACCTTATACTTTTGTAATCCTTCCCATATTTTAACTTACCAGACAAATAGGTAGTAATCCAACTAGGCTTGTTCATGAGGTTGGTGCATACTTGCTCGTACTGATCTGCATCTATCACTTCCTCTCTGTGCCTATACTTCTGCACATAATATGGCAGAGCTAAAAAGGTATCCACAAACTCCTGTATAGTTCCTATAAAGTTTGGATATTCAAATAGCTGTGGACAATGATTTTGTAACATTTTTTTCAACTCGTCCACAGCCACGTTTGTATGTGACAATGCAAGTATGCCCCTACCGTCTTTCATTGGTAGTTCTTTAGCCATGCAGTAGAGTTTTGCCCGTAGTGCAGTGGTCTTTCCGCTTCCAGGCACAGCCAGCAAGTCTCCACTCTCCAGTCTATTGATAAACTGAATTCGCTCCTCGTCGAAGTGGCAACCATCAGGCAGCAACAGTTGCTCTGCTTTTGCTATGTTTTCAGGTTTTATTTCCATATGCTAACTACATACATGGTTTATGGCATCCACCAAATACTTTGCCGGATCACCTTCGAAGTGATCATAATCTATTACTGCCTCTTTCACAAGCTTCGCAAATTGATATGCTACCTCTACTTTATCAAGTTGTGTAGCGGCCACATGTTTGCCATTTCCGTCTATTTTGTACTTTCTGAGCTTATCGGTCAGTTCAGCCTTAAAATCTTCCGTCTTGAATTGACCATTCTCTTTTTTGAATGCATCCGTCCTTGGATGCACTTTGCTCACTGCCTCCTTGAACAAGTTTCCAAACTTTCCCGATTCATTCAGACACCATTCCAGCGTCCAATGCTCAGCTATATGCCAACTAACGTCAGGATAATTGACCGTATCCACCTTCTCTGTTATATCTGTCCTTTTCTTCACTTCTTTGGCCGCATCAAATTGTCCGTTATCATCATTAGGTCTTACATCCAAATCTGTGACAATTGCCACCTTACAGCCCATACTCTCCAGATTCCGTCTCATGAATATCTTGGCATAGCGCATATAGGCTGTTGACCCTACGTTGATGATACTCACCTCATGTGCTGTCAGGTCTTTTCCCATTCCTTGTGCTATTGCTGGCAGTATAATTTCCTCTGCCCAACCCTCGACAAGAATAATACCTTTTGCAAAGAACAAGTTAGCTTTAGTCACATCAAGAAAATAATCTAGAAATTCATAATCATCTTTGTCAAGCTGAGTATATGTTGGCCCCAGAGGAAAAACTTTTCCTTCCTTGCATATAACAACTTGATTAAGGTCATCTTTCGATAGTTCTACCTTCGATGCAAGATTCGGGCTATGTGTTGTGATAATAAACTGAGTTCCTATTTGTTTTTGTATTGTTTCCAGCACTTTCATCTGCGCCTGTGGGTGCAAATGTGCCTCTTCTTCCTCAACTAGACAGAGTTTTATTCCGTTCCATCCCGGCTTCTGCAGGTGCAGCAGTTCTGTTGCCATATACAGACGGTTCATTGTACCCAATCCAGGCCTTGTCGTTCCGTCAAGGTTCAGCGATAATTTCTCCAGTATTTCTTTTATATGAGAACCCGAAATTGAGAAAGAGGATGCCGTATCCTTTTGGATAAAACTACCAAGGAATCCGTCTATTACTCCTTTGATTTGTTCTTTGTTGCTTAATTGCCCATCTTCAGCTGTATCATCCTCAAACCATTCTTTAATCTGCCGATTTGCTGTAGCTACATAATCTTCAAATAATTCCTTACCTTCCGCTCCTCTTTTGAACAAATCGTGTCCTTCTAGTATCTGAGAAAGCCTACTGTATTTCTTAGCTGTCAGCTCGTTCTCAGCGTCGCGCAGTGGCTTCAGAAATGTCACTTTTAAGTATTCTCTGGCTTGGCTATCTATTGCAGTTCCTGCATCATCCATTCCTGCTCTTACCTCATGAGGTATCGGCTTGTCATCTATCAGCCTCACGGTACATATCAGTCGCAAAATGGGTCTAGGAGGATTGCCATCTATCCATCCGAGCCATTCTGTAAAGTGTGCCGCTTCGCTGTTCGTTAAACCATCTATTAGAAGTTCTATCCTTAACTCGTCCGTTCCTTCATAGAAATCCTCTTTTACCCACATCAATCTTTCGTAGGCATGAGTCTTCAAAACCATCTTGATAGCTTCAAGTATAGCACTCTTCCCTGAGTCGTTTTCACCAATCAACACATTCAGTCCTTTTGTAAACGATAAGTCGAGGTTTGGGCACTGCAGGTCTATGTCGCCCAAAGTTCCGAACTTTCTGAAGTTCCAAAGTTTTATATTCGAAAGGTACATATTTGCTGTTGTTTATTATGGTTGGGCATAGTGAATCGAGTATATTTTCTTGCTCAACTTAATGTGCTTCAAATGCCATTTGATACGTAAAAACATACTCTTAATGTTTTAATTCTTTATGTTTGCATGTTTTTAAGCAACTCTATCACTCTATACACCTCCGAATACGCCTTCAAATCCTCAGGTGATTCTTTACTGAGTTGGCACAAATTCTCTGAATTTAACATTGCTCGTTCCAAGTTTCCATTCTCGGTTAGGTATTTATAGAGGTTGGTGCGGATGAAATAGCGCTTGGTCTTTTCATATCCCGGCATATATTTCTGCAATTCGGGAAGCAGTTGTTCATAGTTCTCGTATCGCCGACAGACAACGTTAGGCAAGAAGTGAAGCAGGAACCAAAATTCCGTACAAGGATTCGTTTCTACAAACATTACTCTTCCGTCATACTTCTTCTTGCAGTACTCCTTCTTTGCCCGCTGATATAGTTGCATTTCAGATGGAAACCGAAACAGTCTGTCCATATCAAACAGGCATACTACATAGTCGTATTGCTTGTTCAGATAGGACTCTACTAGTTTCAGTATGTGGTTGATGTCGCTGTGCTGTGGAAAATCAGGCGCGACCTTAAAAGGATAACGACAAGCAATCCTCAAAGAATCGAAATAGAACCATCCCGTTTCTCCCTCGCCAATAATGGCGATACTCTTTGTTACAGTTCGCCCCATATCATTAGTCGTTTAAGTTGATATACTGACTACCGAGGAATGGCAACTTCACCAATTTTCCCTGCTTATAAGCATTGTACGGAGAAAGATTCTTATGTAGTCCCAAAGAAGAAAGACGCACAATTTTTGTTTCGCCAAGTTCATCTTTGTCTGTGAACCATATTGTGTCACGGCGAATGAAATCCTCATTGAGAAGATTGATGTCATGTGTTGTCAGCAGCATTTGAGATGTCCCTTCACTGTTTGCCAAAAACACTTTCAAGAAGTAAGCCAGCAGTTCGTAATGAATACTTGTTTCCACCTCATCTATTGGCACAAAACGATTGGTTTTTAACAGAAAATTCAAAATCACTGCCAGCCCCATAAATCGCATAGTGCCATTAGACTCGTATTCCTCGGATAAATCATATAGGCTATCTCCAACCTTATGTTTAAAGGTAAGCTCGGTATTTGTAATTTTTCCTTTTCGGAGCATCTCGGATTTTGCTTCATCACCGATAGGAGCACTCTGAATAAGTTGTTCCAATTCCGGTGTAATCAGTTCTTCCTCTTCGTGCAGGATAACATCTTCTATATTGAAATCAGAGGACTTCAGAAAATTCAGGATGAATTTTTTTAAGTCTCCATTCTCATCCTTATCCAATCGGGATTTTACATATCCTGAAAGTAACATGCCTGGAGCCAAGACGTCCTTCAACTGCTTGGCGAAGTAATCGTACACATCGTTCAGTCGTGTACGTTCCACATTACTTTTTCCGAATGCAGCCAACACACTGCAATTATTGATAGTGTTGCCGGAAATCACATCTTGGCTTTTCTTCGTCAGTTTAAGATTGCCTCCAAAATCAATGGTTGTAGAGTCTGTTTCCGCATTATAACTGCGACTATACAATTTGGTAGGGCGAATAGAATCATATACTATGAGCGCCTCCGAAAAGATGTATTTTGCATCCAATTCAAAACTGAGGATGTACTTCGACTGATTAAGATAGAATACCATTGACATCTTTGTCCTTTCATTTCTTGACGTCTCGTCCAACATAAAAGGGACAACCCCGGTTTTCTCTGTCCGGTCTTTCGGCATCCTCAGAACGAGCATCCTGAAAAACTCAATGGCATTTAATACATTGGTCTTGCCGGAAGCATTGGCACCATAGATGACACCTACTTTTAGCAGCCTAACACCATCCTTAACTTCATACAAATACTCATCGGACATAAAGGTGTCTGACGAAGGCTCAAAACTGATTTTCTGAGCCGACTTTATGGAGAAAAAATTCTCTATACTGAACTCTGCTATCATAGTCGTTGATTTTATCCATTCTTGTATGCCGCAAAGTTACAAATAAAAATTCAAACAGCATATCATAAATGGATTTATCGTAAAAAAACTACACCATACAAAGATAAAATGCGCAAATTGTTGTCTATTGATGGATAAAAATGTTTTTAGGGACTTTTCTTGGGCGTATTACCAAGCATCAAGAAGTTTTCTAAAGGAATCTCGGAAAATATATGGTATCAATCTTCGAATTGATAGTTTTTCTCAGATTAAAATTGTACCTTTGCAGGTGTAAGGCGTTCTTATGATTTAATGCAAAACGAGGCGAAACGCAGAGCATCGCTCGTTTCTAAATCGTTACCTATCAAAAAATAAATCTTTGCAAACTATTCAGTTTCAGCGATAAAGGCATTTCAGTATGTCTTGAGCAATGGAATGTTATATGTTTTTGAATACCAGCTTTCTTTATCCATGCTTTAAGAGGGTATCCAGTCATGCAACGGCGCAATTCTTTGAACACTTTACCTGTGCCCGGTTCTCCACAAAGTGCGTATGCTTCATAACTGATAGGTAGTAAGGCTTCTGTCTGTGTCTTTTGTGTACGAAGACGAATGCAATGTCCCAGATCAGGGGCTGTGCATAAATTTTCCCACTTAAGATTCAATATATCACTGATGCGTAATCCGGTAAGACATGAGAAAAGCGATGCATTTCTTAATACAGGTATATCGCATGGAGTTGAAGCCAGAGTTTTTAATTCATCTTGTGTTAAAAACTCTTTATGAATATCCCTACTTTCTATCTTTTCAAGAAAATCATTGGGATTTTCACGTAAATATTTATCTCTATATGCAAGTTTCAAAACTCCTCGGAATAATGAGAAATAACTGGCAGCTGAATTACGGGAAACCATTTTATCTGTATGTTTTAGTTGCCTTGCATGAAGAAGATAGTCTCGGAAGCGGTTACATAGGTCAACAGTGATTTCTCCAAACATACATTTGCCATTGACAAATTTCTCAAAGTGCAGATAAACGATATGCCATTTATGATCTTTCTTACGACATACTTCTTTGAAATATGCCATAAAGTCGGCTCTCATTTTGTGTCTGTCCATAAATCCAAATTCTTCATTGATTACAGCCTCTTGTCGGCGGCATCTGATAAGTTCGGCTTTAGCTAGGATTTCATTATTGTAATCTAGTTCAATTGCATTCTTGGGGGTTGCATAAATGTAAAATCCTAAATATTCACGTCTGCTCAGTTTCATTGTTTTAGGATTACGAACAGCAGGGTAGTAGTCCAAGTAAAGAGAGATTCGTCCGTTTCTTATAGGGCGTTGTCTTAATGTTACAGTAGTACATGTTTGTTGTCTCATAATATATAATGTATTAAAATTTATATTCAGGTTTAATTCTTATTGTGGTGATAGCAAAATAAACAAGTGTATTTCTGGTGATGTGGTTATTTTAAAGTTAACCATAGGATAACCAGTAAATAACATTAAATCGAAGGTGGAGCAAGCAGATCATCAAGCTCTTTGCGTGATATCTTGATATATTTTCCCTCCTGCACTTTACTGATATGATGCCATTTTACATAGTGATACAATTGGTCACGAGTGAGATTGTATTTTTCCATAGCTTCGGCTGTCGTATAATATTCTGGTTCAGCTTTAGCAAGACCTTTGGCAATATCTACATGCTTTTGGGAATAGAATACCTGTCGCTTGATTTTTTTCTTTGGAATAGCAAATCGGGAAACAAAAGAATATATTGCACTTGTTGTCATGCCAAACTTTTCCGTTAGATCTTCTACAGAATACCATTCCGTAATGTTGGAGTCCGGTGCTTTAGATGCAAAATATTTATCAAAATGCTTGGCACTCCAGTATGTTTTTCCTCTCTTGAAAACTTTGGGTATATTTTGTTCTTTCCCTACTTTAAATATCCACGATTCGTTTACTCCATATTTACTTGCAACTTCAGCGGTAGTATAAAAATCAGTAATAGGAGTGTGAGAGATTCTGTTTCGTTTTACATAAGAGGTAGAACTCATCATTGAGTCTATGTCTGACTTTCTAATCCTTGTGAATCTACTGCTAAATTGAAAAGCAGGTATTTTCCCTTGGTAAATCATCTTATAAATAGATGATAAAGCTATATTCAAAATCTCTGCACATTCTTTAGGGGATAAAAACTCTTTGTCCTTGAGAGGTTGAGTTCTTTTTACTTCAATTTTGGTTGCTATAACCTCTTCTGCACTTTTTACCTGTTTTGTTCTTAATGCACGTTTGTATGCATAACCGTTACATTGTTTACTACAGAAACGTGTTGATGTTTTTAAAGCGTAGAATTCTTTTCCACACCATTCGCATACCTTTTTAATTCTTACTGAACTTTTTGCCATATTACACTATAATTTGTTAGTACTATTTCGCCTATAAAGGCTTTATTTATTTTTCTTGTATTTTCCTGTCTTTTCCTGTATTCTACTTTCTCTACCACCTTGCAAATTGCAAAATACCCAAATCAGCCCATGCGGTACAAAATCGACACAAAAAATGAATGAAAAACCATTAGAAACCATTATTATATGGTAGATGGCAAAAAGAAAAGGCGCTCAAAATGAACGCCTTACTAATTAAATATGATAGATGTTTATGGTTTGTAATACTACCTTATTTCCCGATGCAAAAGTGCTTAAAAATATTCCCTAGCACCTCATCCGTCTCAATCGTTCCGCCCACGATTTCTCCCAAGTGATAAAGACATTCGCGAAGGTCTTGTGAAACCAAGTCACCAGAGAGTTGCATGGCCAGTCCGTCTTGTACGCGGTGGATAGCTTCCAGCGCATGGCTCAGTGCTTCATAGTGGCGGATATTGCTCACCACTACATCGTTCTGTGAGAGGTCAGGCAGGGCGGCAAAGTCTACCAACTGCTTCTGAAGCTGAGAAAGTCCCTCTTTCTGCTTGGCCGAAAGGGAAAGCACACATACGTCCTCCGACAAATCGGGGAGAGCCACTTTCAGGCGATCAAACTGTGCATCCTTCGAAGCCGCAGTATCCATATCTGCCGATGAAAGCAAATCCGCTTTGTTGAGCACAATCACTAGGTGCTTACCTTCGCAGCGAGGAAGAATCTTGTCGGCCAACTGACGATATTGCTCTTCGGCACAAGTGGCATCAATAACCCAAAGCACGATGTCGGCCTGATCCAGCTTCTGGAAACTCCGTTCGATGCCTAAGCTTTCGATGGTGTCGGTTGTTTCGCGGATACCGGCGGTATCGATGAAGCGGAAGGTGATACCTCCAAGATTCATGGTGTCTTCAATGACGTCGCGGGTGGTGCCATGAATGTCGCTCACGATGGCACGTTCTTCGTTCAGGAGGGCATTCAGCAGGGTGGACTTACCGGCATTTGTTTCGCCGACGATAGCCACGGGCACTCCGTTTTTCAGGGCATTGCCCACGCTGAACGTATCTACCAGGTGATGGATAACCTGCTCAATCTGACGGGCGATGTCTTCCAGTTCCGAACGGTCGGCAAACTCCAGTTCCTCGTGGTCGCTGAAGTCGAGTTCCAGTTCCATGAGGGAGGTGAGGTGGAGCAGTTTGTCGCGCAGGACGGCCAGTTCACGACTGAATCCACCACGCATCTGGTTCATGGCCATGCGGTGGGTAGCAGCAGAAGTGGATGCAATGAGGTCGGCCACGGCTTCGGCCTGGCTCAGGTCCATCTTACCGTTCAGAAAGGCACGCTGGGTGTATTCACCCGGTCCGGCGGCACGGCATCCCTGGCGGATGAGGAGCTGCATCACTTGCTGGAGGATGTAGCTCGAGCCGTGGCAGGAGATTTCCGTGGAATCCTGTCCAGTGTAAGAGTAGGGGGCACGGAAAAGGCTGACCAGCACTTCGTCGATGATTTCTCCTTCGGGCGTAAGGATATGACCGAAGGTGAGGGTATAAGGTGCGCGTTCAGCTAATGGCTTGCCGGAAACGGGCTTAAAGATGCGGTCGGTGAGGGTGATGGCTTCCGGCCCCGACACGCGGATGGTGCCGATGGCTCCGCCCTGAGCGGTAGCAATGGCACAGATGGTATCTTCAGTTTGTAATATGTTCACGTGTATATGTCTTTTTAAAATCCTTGCAAAGATACGGTTTTCGGGTTACATCCGGAAGTGAAGCCGACAGATTTATGCAGGCTGGTAGAGGGTTTTCACCAGCAGGTCGACTACTTTTTCGAGGTATTCACGGTCGGTTTCATCGAATGTAGCCAGCTGGTCGCTGTCGATGTCGAGCACGCCCCGCACTTCTCCTGCGGCTATCATCGGCACGACGATTTCGGAACGGGAGAGGGAACTGCAGGCAATGTGGCCAGGGAACTTATCTACGTCGGGCACGAGTTGGGTACGGGCTTCAGCCCAGGCGGTGCCGCATACGCCGCGTCCTTTCTTGATGCGGTAGCAGGCCACGCTGCCCTGGAACGGACCAAGGTGGAGTTCGTCTTCGTGTACGAGGTAGAAGCCTACCCAGAAGAATCCGAAGGCTTCTTTCAGGGCGGCACTGGTGTTGGCCAGTACGCTGATTTCGTTTTTCTCGCCTTCAATCAGAGGGGCGAACTGTTCAAGGAATTGAGCGTATCGCTGACGCTTGTCGGTAAGGGTGGATTTAAAACTTGCTTCCATGTGAGTGAGTTTTCAAACATAAAAACAGGTTCTCTCCCGAAGAAGAGAACCTGTTGATTCATAATAAGTTTATTAGATTCTTTCGAGTACGACTTTAATCAGGTCGTCAATTTTGTTCTTGTATCCGGTGTTGGCTTCCTTAGCTACGCGGTTCGCAATGACCATGCACACGGTGGTAGCTTTATGGCCTTGCAGACGTGCCAGTCCGGCCAGTGCGGAACTTTCCATCTCGAAGTTGGTGATGCGGTGTCCCTGATATTCGAAGCTCTCGATTTTCTCGTTCTGGTGCGGGTCGGCCAGTGGAATACGGAGCTGGCGTCCTTGCGGACCGAAGAAACCGCCACAGGCTACTGTCACACCACGTACCATGTCCGTACCGGCGATACGGTTCACCAGTTCTTCGTTGGCATGAATCACGTAGGGAGCCGGTGCACAGAGATTGCCCGTCCAACCTAAATGGTTAAGCAGAGCACGTTCCATGGGCAGGTCGCACACCGCGTTACGTCCTTCGTAGAAGTTCAGAAGCCCGTCAAATCCCACGGAGATAGCGGAACAGATGTAGGTGCCTACAGGCGTATAAGGTTGTAAACCGCCGCAGGTACCGATACGCACAATTTCCAACTGACGGAAGGTATCGTTTTCTTCACGGGTCTGGAAATTAATGTTGGCCAGTGCGTCGAGTTCGTTCATTACGATGTCTACGTTGTCGCATCCGATACCGGTAGAGGTTACCGTGATGCGTTTGCCCTGATAGGTACCGGTCACGGTACGGAACTCACGGCTTTCCACTTCGCATTCTTTGGTGTCGAGATGAGAAGCTACGAGAGCTACACGTCCGGGGTCGCCTACCAGAATGACTTTATCTGCCAGGTGTTCCGGTTTCACGTGGAGGTGGAACACCGAACCATCTTCATTGATGATCAGTTCTGAAGGAGGAAAATACTTTTTCATACGCATTTGTTTTTAGTTAGCAAGTTAAGTGTTTTGTTTCTGTCTTTTTATTTGCCGATGGGTTCATGTCCGGCCGGGTGTGAATCAGGGCGGGCAATGCTGCTTCGCATGTCGGTGTCGGCCTGAATGTTCTTCATCCGGTAGTAGTCCATGATACCGAGGTTGCCGCTGCGGAAGGCTTCTGCCATGGCTTTGGGCACTTCTGCTTCTGCCTGAATCACGTTAGCACGGGCTTCTTCGGCTTTAGCTTTCATTTCCTGCTCCAGGGCAACAGCCATAGCACGACGTTCCTCAGCCTTTGCCTGAGCGATGTTCTTGTCAGCGTTAGCCTGGTCTATCTGCAAGGAAGCTCCGATGTTCCGACCTATATCGATGTCGGCAATATCAATGGAAAGGATTTCGAAAGCAGTACCTGCATCCAGTCCTTTACGCAACACGAGCTTGGAGATGGAGTCGGGATTCTCGAGTACCGATTTGTGGTTTTCGGAAGAACCGATGGAGGAGACGATACCTTCGCCTACACGAGCCAGTACGGTGTCTTCACCGGCACCACCCACTAATTGGCGGATGTTGGCGCGTACGGTTACACGAGCTTTGGCTATCAACTGGATACCGTCTTTGGCTACAGCAGTTACAGGAGGTGTGTCAATGACTTTCGGGTTGACTGACATCTGTACGGCTTCGAACACGTCACGTCCGGCCAGGTCGATTCCGGTGGCCATCTGGAAAGACAGGTCGATATTGGCTTTTGATGCCGATACCAGCGCATGTACCACTTTTTCCACGTGTCCGCCGGCCATGTAGTGAGCTTCCAACTCGTCGCGCGTAATGGTGCTCAGTCCGGCCTTGTGGGCTTCAATCATGGCAGGCACAATGACGTAAGGCGGCACGTTACGGATACGCATCAGGAACAGCTGGATAAGCGAAATCTTTACTCCTGACACCTTGGCCGAAAGCCAAAGAAAGAAAGGTACATAGTGAAAGAATATGACCAGGAAGATAATGGCACCTCCGGCCAGTATAAACGGAAGATAAGCGGGATTAATCATATAACTTAGATTTAAAAGTGAATACAAAAAGGGAGAGAGGGATTATGCCTGCTTCACGTAAACAGTGGTTTCGTTGATGCGGACAATTTCTACCGGTGTTTTTTCGTCGATGAATCCGTCGGCCGATTGCACCTCGATGATATGTCCGTTGAAGTCGGCATTACCTATCAGGGTAAGGCGGGTAACGCTCATGCCTTTGTCACCGGGTTTCAGGTCCATTCCTTCAAAAGGTGAGGGACGGTAGTCGAGCGTTTTCTTCAGCGACAGGCGGTCTACGGTCTTAGAGCGCATGAACCACCACGTTACGCCGATGATACCCAGCAGGGAAACTCCTAAGGTAATGAATCCTGCCTCCGAACCGAGTGATGTAAAGGCGGAATAGATGGCATACAGGATGCATACCGCCGACCCGATTCCCGCTATGCTGATGCCGGGAATCAGGAAGACCTCTATGGCAAAAAGTATCAATCCGCCTACGATGAGTGCAATGATAATCAGTGTTTCCATGGTTATGTGAATATATTAAGGATTCTTGAGCTTGCGGATTTCCGTGTTCCGGATGTCGAGGGTCAGACGATCTATCTCCTCGCGCAATTCCTTTACCCGTTTTTCCTGGTCCAGTATGCCGGGAGTCAGCTGGCCTTTTGTGCTCTGATTACCGGAAGCGTACTTGGCACGTACTCTGTCAAGTGCATCAATCATCGTATCCAAATCCTTTTCCTTCTGCTGGAGCAACTGGAATTTCTTCCGTGCATCGGCCGAACGGAAATCGCCAAGGGTGTGATAGATGGCGTTATCGTCCACTACGAAACGGAAATCACCTTTCTTCTGGGTTTCATTGCCTCCGTACATCACCTGTGCCAGTTGCTGTTTGGCGATACGTACCTTATCGGCATCGTTCCAGGTGTGACGGATACCGTTCAACATAGCTACGTTGGTCAGTAAAGCAGGGTCGGTCGTATCATAGTCGTACACCCGCTTGGAATTGTTGGGGGCAAACACGTACACGCAGACTTTCCCTTCCGGCTGATAGCGGTCGGAAGCAAACCAGCCTAAGTCGTTGAAGCCGTCGATGGCATACATGTAATCGTTGAAAGGAGAGTTGAACGGGAATCCCATGTTATCGGGTTTCAGGTAGCTTCCATCCTCTGCATCATAGCGGGTGATGAAAATATCGTATCCGCCTAAGCTGGCTTCACCTTTGGCTGCAAAATACAAAGTAATACCATCGGAGTTCATGAACGGATAGTTCAGGTCGGTGCCCAGATCTTCCAGTCCTTTAACCTTTTCAGGAACGCTCCAGTCGCCACCTAATGTAGCACTGGTGTACAGCACTTTCTGATTGGTTCTCGGCAAACGGTGAGAGAGGATTTTCTTATCCTTCATTCCATTGGTAAACTCCGTACAGTCACTTTCTCCTGTCAGACCGATTTTTCCAGATTCTTCGTGGATTTTATAAGCTTCAAGGAAATTCGCTTTATCAACTACGAAACTGTCAATAACAGCTACATTCTCTACACCTCTTATCATGCGGGACCCCATGCGGTAATGCTCCATCAAGCCTTCCACTTCAGAAGCATCACGATTTTTTCTTTCCAGCCAGTAGATATGTTCATCCAGATTCTCAATGGCTTCGTCGAAACGGTAGAGGTCGGCATACGCCTTGCTCAGGTAAAGATAACCGTTGATTACCTTACGTTCGGCACTCTTTTCCAGATAAGGAAGTGATTCCTGCAGTTCGCCTGTCTCGTAACAGCAGGCGCCGTACCAGAAATTGTAATTGGCATTCGAAGGAGACTGTTTCACCAGACGCTTGAACACGGGTTTGGCCTTATCGAATTCTTTATTGTTGAACCATTTCTGTGCCTGGCTTAAGCTTTGGGCAGAAGTTCCTCCTGCGCAACAAAGAGCCAGCAGAGGAAGCAAATATCTTTTTTTCATCGTTTCTGTGTCTAAAAGTTTCTCAAATGTAGGAATATTCTTGGAATTATGCCATTTTCTGTTCTGCTATTTTTCATTCAGGCAGAACTTTTGTGTGTTTATTTTTGCGAATGTAGTAAATAATGTGCGATTGTCAAAGCGTACGCTCCGGCTGACTTGATAAAAATCTGTAACGAGGACCTGTGGTTCGGGCGTTTTTTCGTAAATTCGTCGCCGTTTTAACAACATACGATATGGGAAAAATGACGGAAGAGGACCGCCTGATGCGCCGCATCAACCAGCGGTTTATGAAAGGAGTGATGAATTACAAGTTGATAGAGGAGGGCGACCGTATTCTGGTGGGTCTTTCGGGAGGAAAGGATTCGCTGGCCTTGTTGGAGTTGCTGGCCCAACGTTCGCGCATCTACAAGCCGAAGTTTTCGGTGGTGGCGGCGCACGTGGTGATGAAGAACATTGCTTATGAATCCGACCAGACTTATCTGCGCGAATATGCCGAAAGTTTGGGAGTACCCTACGTGTGTTATGAAACGGAGTTCGACCCGTCGACCGATACGCGAAAGTCGCCGTGCTTTCTTTGCTCATGGAACCGTCGGAAGGCTCTTTTCACTGTGGCCAAAGAGCAGGGATGCAACAAAATTGCCTTGGGACATCACATGGACGACATACTGGAAACCCTGCTGATGAACATGACCTTTCAGGGAGCATTCAGCACCATGCCGCCGCGCCTGGTGATGCGCAAGTTTGACATGGCCATTATCCGCCCCATGTGTCTGGTACACGAAGCCGACCTGAAAGAGATGGCCGCTCTCCGTGGTTTCCGCAAGCAGGTGAAGAACTGCCCGTACGAGAAAGATTCTCACCGTTCGGATATGAAAGAGGTGTTGGCACGTTTGGAAGCCATGAATCCGGAGGCTCGCTATAGCTTGTGGGGAAGTATGAACAACATCCAGCACGATATGCTTCCAGTAGAGGAAGACGACTCACTCAAATAAATGTTAATCATCTGAATGAAGAATTACCTGTTTGCCGGACATGGTGACTTTTCCTTCGGCAATCAGTTCTGACAAGGCACGGGCCAGTGACGGACGTGCCACTCCCAAAATAAAGGCTACTTCCTGCTGGTTGTGGATGCCTCCGTGCATCTTCAGGTAGTTCAGCAGGCGTGATTTCAAACTTTGCAAGGCAAACTCGTTCAGTTTTCGGCTCAGGAACAAACTCCGGTCGGATATCGTGGCAATGAAATTCCGCATTACAGCCGGCTGGGCATGCATAAACTCCTCAAAACGTGTCCGGTCCATTACAAGTACCTCACAAAGTTCCGTGGCTTCCACATTCACCGGAAAACGATTCTCCGAGGCATAGATAAAAGCCGGTGCCAGAATGTCGGGTGCCTTAATCCAATCGATGGTAAGCTGTTTGCCCTCGGCATTCTCCATTTGTGTCCTCACATGTCCTTTTATCAGAATAAACAAGGAGCGGCACACGTCACCCTGACGGGCAATGAATTCTCCTTCCTTATATGTACGCAGGCTGTTCGGGGCTTCACGGAGCAACTGATAAAGTGCCTCCGGGTCACAGCCTTCAAACAGGCTCATTCGGCTCAAAATTTCGGTATGCATCTTTCTTTTAACTTTTCTTTGGGTTGCGTGTCACATAGGTGACAGAAATCCCGTGCAGGATTCCTCATCTTTGCGCAAACTTAATGAAAAATCAATAATAACCCAAGAAAGAATATGGAAGGAAATATGTTTTGTTATCAGTGTCAGGAAGCGGCTAAAGGCACTGGATGTGTGTTGAGAGGAGTATGTGGAAAGAAAGATACTACCGCACGCTACATGGATTTGTTACTCTTCGTGGTGCGGGGTGTGTCGGTGGCAGCCGATGCCTTGCGCACGAAGGGATACGAAGTGGAAGCCGGAACGAATGAGTTTGTCACTGATGCACTTTTCTCTACAATTACCAATGCCAATTTTGACGATGAAAGTATCCTGTCTCGTGTGAGAAAGGGATTGGAACTGCGCGACCGTTTGAAGGCACGTGCCGTTGAAGCAGGTATCGTACTACCGGAAGCAGACGAACTGACATGGAACGGTAAAGAGGAAGAATACCTGTCCAAGTCAGCTTCCGTAGGTGTGCTGAGAGAACCGAACGAAGACCTTCGCTCGTTGAAAGAACTGCTGATGTACGGACTGAAGGGAATGGCAGCTTACCACGAACATGCCATGCGTTTGGGATTTGCCGACGAGGCCATTCATGCCTTTATGCAATCGGCTTTGGCGCGTATCACCACACAGACAATGGGAGCAGACGAACTAGTGGCTCTGGTACTTGAGGCTGGACAGCACGGAGTGCGGGTAATGGCCTTGTTGGACCGTGCCAACACCACCCGCTACGGGCATCCGGAACTGACGAAGGTAAACATCGGAGTAGGGAAGAATCCGGGTATTCTGATCAGCGGACACGACTTGCACGACCTAGAGGAGCTTTTGCGCCAGACTGAAGGTACGGAAGTAGACGTGTACACGCATAGCGAAATGCTCCCAGGACACTATTATCCGGCTTTCAAGAAATACAAGCATTTTGTAGGAAACTATGGAAATGCCTGGTGGAAGCAGCGCGAAGAGTTTACGGCATTCAATGGCCCGATTGTGTTCACCACCAACTGTATCGTGCCGCCACTGGAAAATGCGACTTATAAGGAGCGGATATTTACGGCCAATTCGACGGGGTATCCCGGATGCAAGCATATTGCCACAGATGCCGACGGACACAAGGATTTTTCAGAGGTCATCGCACTGGCCAAACAATGCCAGCCGCCCGTAGAGCTGGAGCAGGGAGAGATTATCGGCGGATTTGCCCATAATCAGGTGATGCAGCTGGCTGATAAGGTAGTAGAAGCTGTGAAGAGCGGTGCCATCCGCAAGTTTGTGGTCATGGCCGGATGCGACGGACGCATGAAGAGCCGCGACTACTATGCTGACTTTGCTCAGGCACTTCCGAAAGATACGGTCATCCTTACGGCCGGTTGCGCGAAGTACCGTTACAACAAGCTTCCGTTAGGCGATATTCAAGGAATTCCCCGTGTGCTTGATGCCGGACAATGTAATGACAGCTACTCACTGGCTGTCATTGCCCTGAAGCTGAAGGAAGTCTTCCAGTTGAACGACATCAACGAACTCCCCATTGTGTACAACATTGCCTGGTACGAACAGAAGGCGGTCATCGTCCTGTTGGCCTTGTTGAGTCTGGGCGTGAAACATATTCACCTGGGACCTACCTTACCAGCCTTCCTCTCACCAAACGTAGCCAAAGTACTGGTAGAACAGTTCGGCATCGGAGGCATTACTACCCCCGAAGCGGACATGAAACTGTTCGGTATCTGCTGACGGCTTAATACGATTTCTCGTTAGCCAGGTTCCAAGCGTTGAGAAAAGAAGCCTTGGTAATTTCCACCACCTTCTCCCAGTTCAGCTTGTCGGCATGGTCAGAAGGCTGGTGGTAATCCGGATGTCCGTCAGTGTGATACCAGATGATGGGAATGTCGTGTACGGCAAATGAAGCATTGTCGCTTCCTCCCACCGGACGGTCCCACGGGCGGTAATCCGGTTGCAGTTTCAACCCGTAACGGGCAATGTCATCCTTGAGCCACTGGCCCAGTGCCGGATGTGCTTCCGTATAGAAATACACCACGTGCTCGGGTTGTTCCGGTCGATTGTTCCGGCCAATCATATCGAAATTCAGATAACCTTTGATTTCCTTTACAAAATCGCAGTGCTGCACGAAGTACTTAGAGCCTAAGAGTCCTTTCTCTTCTCCATCCCAGAATGCAATGATGACGTTGCGCAGGGGCTTTTTGCCACTGGCCTGAAAAGCACGGGCAATCTGCATCACGGCCGATACACCTGATGCATTGTCGTCGGCTCCATTGTAGATTTTGTCACCTGCCAGTGTTTCATCAATACCCAGATGATCGAAATGCGCGCCTACCACTACGTACTCATTGGTCCGTTCTCCCGAAATCATGCCTAACACATTGGCCATGCGGAGCGAGCGGTGTGTGCCCTGCTTCAACTGGGCAATGGAATCGGAATGCACCTGCCAGCGGCCTTTCTGCTGTCGTTCCTTGGCACAGGCTTCGAAAGGCTGGTAATAGGAATCATCATACAGAGGAGCGATGCCGGCTTCCTGAAGACAGGAAACCAGGTAGCGGGCTGCCACGCGCGAGCCAATCATGCCGGCTTCACGTCCTTGCAGCGCGTCATCGGCCAAAAAGCCTACAATGGCCTCGGCAGAAGGGCGATTGATACTCTTCAGACCTTTTTCTACGGCGGTCTGTGCCTGAAGGAAAGATGTACCGCATGAGCCTATCGCCCACACTAGTAGGAGAGAAGTGATTGTCTTTTTCATAATGAGAGCAAAAATAGGCAGAACTTATGAATTTCACAAACTTATCTCCTTTATTCTTGGTCTGACAGTAAACCGTACGGCCACGAAAAATACCTAGAGTTAGGTATTGTGGCTCTCGGTCCGTTACCCTACTTTTGCATTATAATAATTACAATTTTATAATTATAAAAATAAATCTGTTATGACAACAATTATCAATTCAAGAGTACCCGAGTTTAAAGTACAAGCATTTCACAATGGAAAATTTGTAACCGTAAGCAATGAAGACCTAAAAGGCAAATGGGCTATTTTCTTCTTTTATCCGGCCGATTTCACCTTTGTGTGTCCCACGGAACTGGTTGACATGGCCGAAAAATACGAACAATTCAAAGCAATGGGGGTAGAGGTCTATTCCGTAAGTACAGACTCTCATTTCGTGCACAAGGCATGGCATGACGCATCGGAAAGCATACGGAAAATCCAATACCCCATGCTGGCCGATCCTACCGGATCCTTGTCGCGCGCATTCGGTGTGATGATAGAAGAAGACGGTATGGCTTATCGTGGCACATTCGTCGTCAATCCGGAAGGTTTGATTAAGCTGGTGGAAATACAGGACAACAGCATCGGACGCAATGCAGATGAACTGCTCCGCAAAGTGGAAGCTGCACAATTCGTAGCTGCACACGACGGAGAGGTTTGTCCGGCCAAATGGAAGAAAGGAGAAGAAACACTCAAGCCAAGCATTGATCTTGTAGGTAAAATCTAAAAAAGGAGGAAACACTTATGTTGGATGCATCATTGAAAGAGCAACTTACCACTCTTTTCAAAGAGCTGCAGGCCGATTATGTTTTCGATATAAAAGTCCGTACGGAGCATGAGTCATGTACGGACTTGCTGCATCTGCTGGAAGATACAGCTTCATGTTCGGACAAAATCACCTGCCGCACGGAAGAAGGCGAGTCGCTGGAGTTCCGCTTGTTGAAGAATGAAGAAGATTTGGGTATTTGCTTCAAAGCAGTACCGGGAGGCCACGAATTCAGTTCGTTGGTACTGGCTATACTCAACGCCGACGGAAAAGGCAAGAATCTTCCTGATGAAGGCACGTTGCAACGGTTGAAACATCTGAAAGGCCCCGCGCAGCTCACCACCTACATGTCGCTTAGTTGTACCAACTGCCCCGATGTGGTGCAAGCCCTGAACCTGATGGCTATCTTGCACCCTGGCATACAGCATATGGCAGTTGACGGAGCTTTATTTCCGCAAGAGGCTGAAAGACTTCACATACAGGCGGTACCTGCGGTATTCATCGGTCAAAAGGTTCTGCATATCGGACGAGGAGATTTTGGCGAATTGCTGGAGAAACTGGAAACACACATGGGACAAGAAGTCGAGTTTGTTTCTGATTGCCTTGCGCATCACTTTGACGTACTGGTGGCAGGCGGAGGGCCGGCGGGTGTGGCTGCCGCCATCTATTCGGCACGTAAAGGGCTGAAGGTAGGCGTCGTAGCCGGACGGATTGGAGGGCAAATCAACGAAACGATGGGAATCGAAAACCTCATCTCCGTTACCTATACAACCGGAAAAGCCCTGGCAGGTGACTTGCGGAAGCATTTGGAAAGTTATGACATCCGTATCTTCGACAACCGTCGGATTGAATCATGCCGTGTGGAAGAAAACGAAAAGGTACTTCATGTAAAAGGAGGAGAAGAATTTCGGGCTCCCGCACTGATTATCGCTACAGGCGCTTCATGGAGAAAACTGAACGTACCAGGAGAAGCTGAATACACAGGTAAAGGTGTCGCTTTCTGTCCGCATTGCGACGGACCGTTTTATAAAGGAAAGAAAGTGGCGGTCATCGGTGGGGGAAATTCCGGAATAGAGGCAGCCATAGACCTTGCCGGAATCTGTGCGGAAGTAACCGTCATTGAGTTTATGGAGGAGCTGAAAGCTGACGAAGTACTTCGCAACAAACTGGCATCACTCCCCAATGTCAAGGTTATGCTTCACACGCAGACGCTTGAGGTGCAGGGAGACGGAAACAAAATGAATGCTCTAAAAGTAAAAGACCGGAAAAGCAATCAGGAAACAACGCTTCCACTTGACGGGGTTTTCATACAAATCGGTCTTTCGGCCAATAGCAGCCTATTCAAGGACATCGTGCTGGTAAACCGTATCGGAGAAATTTTGACCGACCGAAATTGTCGTACCGCTGTAAAGGGGATATATGCAGCAGGCGACGTGTCGGATGTTTCCTACAAACAAATCATCATCTCCATGGGGGAAGGAGCCAAAGCTGCCCTTTCTGCATTTGATGACAGGATTAGAAGTTAAAAGCCTATAACACAATCTGCGAGTTTTCGATTTTTTGTCACCGGAAGCTTGCAGATTATTTCATAACATTGTCTTCATTCTACCAAGAGAGGGTTACGGCAACTTCTCCTTTGCCACCCAGCAAATCCAGCATTTCATTGCGGCTGGACACGCCATCCACCTTTCCCAAGCGGGTAAAGTTCCATGAATTCGTATCGTAATAAATAACAAACGAGTTGCCCTGATACAGAATCAGGTCGCCGGGAGATGTGGTTGTCTGCCGGTCATTTCTTGGCAAGGAAAAGCCTAAAGAGCCCACCTTTTCCATATTTCCGTAATCATCCATACGGATGTCTACACTTCCTTGCGCCAATTGTTTCATCAGCGCCTCTGTAGATGAATTCTTTACTAATGTAGCTGTAAAAGAGCGACCGTTCACGGTCAGTTTAAGTGTATTATTTTCCATAGGAGTATCTTCATTTTCATCGTTTTCAGGATGTTCATTAGTTTCACTGTCTCCAGCATTCCCCGACTGTTCGGGGGTGTTCGTTTCAGGTGCAGACGGGGTATCGTCCGAAGGATTGCAGGCAAACAGGGTCATGCGGCAAAAAGCAGAAGCGGGAATAACAAAATTCTCTTCATAAATAAAAATGTAGGTGACAGAAAAAGGAAGAGAGAAAGGTCATCGGCCCCGACAAAAGCGAGAAGCCGATGACGCTGGATAGATTATTGCAGTTTACTATATTCTTCGTCTGAAACAGGTTCCAGCCATTCGTTCGAAGTGTTTTCTCCTTCCACTTCGAATGCCAGGTGTGCAAACCAGCTGTCGGCTGCTGCCCCGTGCCAGTGTTTCACGCCGGCAGGAATATGAATCACCGTGCCCGGCAGAATCTGCACGGCAGGTTTGCCTTCTTCCTGATACCAGCCACGGCCAGCTACTCCGATAAGCATCTGTCCGCCGCCTTTAGTCGCCCGGTGAATATGCCAGTTGTTGCGGCATCCCGGTTCAAAGGTCACATTGAATACCGGCACCTGTTCCTTCGAAACCGGAGCCAGGTAACTCTGACCGATAAAGTATTGTGCAAATGCTGTATTCGGTTCTCCGATTGGGAAAATCATTTCGCGCTGGAAAGCTGCCTTTGCCTCTTCTCCGGTTACATCTTCCGCCCACACTTCCTTGGCCTGACGGAAAGCGGCCCATGCTTTCGGCCATCCGGCATAAAAGGCAATGTGCGTAATGATTTCCGAGATTTCCGTACGGGTGATGCCGTTCTGCTTGGCAGTCTGCAAGTGATAAGTCAGTGAACTGTCGGTAATACCCTGACTGATAAGTGAAGTGATGGTGACCAGACTCCGGTCGCGCAGACCGAGTTTGTCGGTACGGCTCCACACCTCACCGAAAAGTACATCATCATTAAGTTCCGCGAATTTAGGAGCAAAATCTCCCAGCTGATCGCGTCCAGCCGTCTGTTTAATCGTTTCCTGTGCCATAATAGTTGTACTGTTTATTACCCATGCGGCAAGCGCAAGGACCATTTGTATTTTCATAATGGTATGAGTTATTGGTTTGTCTTCTTTTTCAATGGCAAAGTTAACCGATTAATATGGGGAGAATGTATACCATTTACAGATGTTTATACCCGAATTGTGGAAAGTGTTTTCTATATATAGCGAAACTGCCATTTCGGAAATGGCGGTTTCGAAACTTATTCATTGATTACTCGGTTCAACTCATCCACATGATGCAGGATAATCCATAGATACATAGTCGATACCACATGAACGGCAGAGTTCAGCTCCTGTAGAGAAGCATCTGGAGCGGTATGTGACTCGTTGTTTCTCCACTGTTTGACAAGCTCCAAATAAGTATAGAACTTCTGGTATCTCTCATCTTGATTGTACTTCAATCCTCTCAAACAACTGAAAGACAAGATACAATCTATAAATGTAGGCATACTGCTTTCATTCTTAGTATTGACCATTTCCTTCTGATGTAACAAATAATACACCTTCTTCAGGAAGACCTCATATTTGGTGACGATTGTATTAAAAAGCCTGCGTTTGTCTACCAGTTTCATACTTTCCAGACAATAAATCCGGTTAAACGAGTCCAATAAAAGTTCGTTGGCTCCATCTATGGTAGCCACAGATTTCGCATTTAATGTCTTTATAAAGCAGTCAGCAGCAAGAGATAAATCCGGCAAATACGGAGCAAGGTCTGAGAACTCAGCTTTCAAATCTGTCAGGAATCTTTCTTTGAACAATGCAGGGATAAACGGCAGTTCATCTTCCTTCTTTTTGTAGTTTTCGTACATTACTCTGGCCATCTGTGTCATTACATTTCTGTAAAAATCGCTGTTCTCAAAAAGCTTGGCAAAAGAATCCATCTGCTCTACATAACAGCCTCTAGCAACCTCATCGAATATCTGAGGGAATATACTTTCCTCAAACTGCTTTTCATCCGTATTGTTGGCCTGTTTGGTCAGTTTCCTTTTTGCTGTCGAAACCATTTTGTCATAAATAGATTCCACTATCACCCTGTCAGCTTCAGAGAACTGCCCCTGATACATGATGTTGACCTTGTCAATGATACGACTGAGCAGGTCCTCATTGTCATTCTTCGGCTTTCCGGCTTTCGGATTCTCACCTTTAAGAGGCTTCACTGATTCCTCCATCTGAATGGAAACCGTTTCTCCCTCCGATATCTTTGAGTTTACCAGCATAATCTGTTTGTTCAGGTCAATCCTTTCTTTGGGATTCTTAGGCAGAAGTCTGTACAGATAGTCGGCATACACATAAGCTTTATACAACTCCTTATCAAAAGTTCTTGCTATCTGAGCCATATAAGAATAGAAACGGACGAAATTTTTGATTTTCGATCTTACCTCAAAGCGTTTTTCTTCATCAAGCTCTTCGTATCGGCCGATGGTACTCTTGAAAGCATTCGACAAAACTCCCAAACGGTCCTTCTGCTTGCTGATGTCTTGCAGCAGGTCAAAGAACTTTTGCTCGTCAGCTTCAGTCCATAGCTGAAACATCTGTATATCTTTTCTGAAAGTATACACATAGTTTACATCCACGGGATTTATCAGTTCAGTCCCTTTATAGAAAGGCTCGAACGATTTCTTTATATCCTCCGGCTTATTGCAGAAATCGAGTACGTATGTATCCTTCTTGTCTTTATGCCATCTGTTCAGACGTGACAAAGTCTGTACAGCTTTCACGTTCTTCAATTTTTTATCTACAAACATGGTGTGCAGTCTTGGTTCATCAAATCCAGTCTGATACTTGTCTGCCACCACCAGCATATTATACAAGTCTGAGGCAAAGTACAGCGGCAACTTGGCTTCCGAAATATTGCGTCCGTCAGCAGAGTTCAACTTCGTTTCGGTATATTCCACTCCCTCATACGATACCGTACCGGAGAAAGCCACCATAGGATTTACATCAGTAATATTGTTTTCCTGACAATACCTCTTAATTTCCAGAAAATATCGTACCGCATGAGCACGCGAAGAGCATACCACCATAGCTTTTGCTTTTCCAAGCATAGCATTGAGTGTCACCTCCCTGAATTTCTCCACAATGATAGCCGTTTTCTGCGCTATCACATGCTGATGATTGTCATGGAAAGCCTTGATAGCACGTGTAGCAGGAGTTTCCTGATACGAAGGATCAGCCTCTATACGCTTGGCAATTTCGTAAGTAGTGTCATACGTGGTATAATATTTCAGCACATCCTTAATGAATCCCTCTTCTATGGCCTGCAGCATGGAATAGTTGTGATAAGCCACATATTTGTTGTCTTCCGGATTTTCACCTTCTTCAGCCAACTCACCGAAAGTCTGCAGCGTCTTTGGCTTTGGAGTTGCCGTAAATGCATAGAAGTACAGATTGTTGTGCTGTCCCTGGGCCAATAAATCTTCCATAAGGGCATCCTTCTTCTTTTCCAGTTCTTCAGCCTCAATCTCTTCTATTTCTGCATATTCTCGCAAAGCGTCATCCGTATCGGCCAATGCCGCTTTCAGCTTCTCCGCACTTTTGCCCGACTGTGACGAATGAGCCTCGTCTACAATGATGGCATATCTCTTGCCGCTGCGGCTCGTCAGTTCTTTATAGATAACTGGGAAACGGTGTAGGGTAGTGATAACAATTCTTGTATTATCATCGTTGATGATTCTTGCCAGTTTCTTCGAGTCATCATTATCGGTAATGGTTTCTATCTGTCCGTCTATATGGTCGAAACCAAGAATCGTATTTTGAAGCTGCTTGTTCAGCACACGTCTGTCGGTAATAACAAACACACTGTTAAACATATTCTTTAAATCGGCATTCTGAAGCCCTGCCAGACGATAGGTAAGCCAGGCAATTGAATTGGACTTACCCGAACCCGCCGAGTGCTGAATCAGATAATTGTTTCCATGCGGCTTTTTCAGATACATGTATTTCATGTGTTCATCGGCAGCCAAATCAAAGTTTTGCATCCCGCTGTTGGTATGCTTGCTGGCACAATTCGCATAATACGTATCGGCCACCAGCTTTTCCACCACATCCAGCTGATGATAACGAGGGAAAATTATCTTTACGGAAGTTTCCGTCACCTCCTTTTCTTTGCCATGCTTGTCAATGATAATCTTCAGTTTCTCTTCTTCCTGACGGGAGATGTACCGCTGAAGTATGGAAAGCAGCATTTCTCTGCACAAGACTTTCTCCCACAGATACGAAGTGACATATCCTCCGTCCTCACGTTCGGGATTGCCCGCACCGCCCACTTCTCCCGCACCGTTGGAACCCTGATTAAAAGGGATAAAGAAAGTCTTTTCCTTTTTTAGTTCGGTAGTAAGAGCTACTTCATACAGGTCAACTCCGAAGTATGCCAATATTCTGTTGTTGAAATGAAACAGCGGTTCCTTCGGGTCTCTGTCTGTGCACCACTGACGTTTTGAGTCCTCTACATTCTGACCTGTAATCTGGTTTTTCAATTCGAGTGCCACCACCGGAATACCGTTCAATGAGAGTACCATATCAATAGTGTTCTTGTTCAGTTTGGAATAAGCAAACTGACGTGTTACGGTAAGAATGTTAGCATCGTAATTTGCCACCAGCTCATCGTTCAGCAGTGATGCTGGAGCAAAATAACAGAACCTGATATTTATACCCACATCGCTTATGCCCTTGCGCAGCACATAAATCAGTCCGTAGCGCGACACATCATCCTGAAATACGCGATACAGTTGCTTCTCAGCCTTGTCGCCATACTTGGTTACATATCGTTTCCACTGCTTTGGCTGTGTCTTTTCTATAAAGGAGATAAGTACAGGCATATCTATAGCTCTGTCCTTGTCGTATGTATCCTGATTGCCTTTGATATAGCCGCCCTCTGTGATAAGATATCGTTCTATATCGGCTTCAAAGTTCTTTTCCTTTAAGTCTGTGGTATTCATAGTTATATCTTTATTTAATCTTTGTCTTTGGTTTTTACTACCCAACTTCCTTTATCACCTTTTCCGTTTATACGTTCCAGCAATCCTCTTTCTATGAGTGAAGGAGTCATACGTTTTACGGTTCTTTCCGATTTCCCAATATGTTCCGCTATGTCGGATTGCGTAGCTTTGGGATTTTCTTTCAAGAAATTAAGTAATGCCATTTCATCCAGCGTACAGCTCAAAGTGCCATTCAAAGTGCCATTTTGGCTCTTTGAGTCCTCTTTTTTGGCACTTTGAGAAAAGTTTATGTTCATTTCTCTATTACTGAGATTGTTCTCTTCCCCAAACAACATATTTCTCAGGAACATTTCCAGGTACTTTGTATTAGCAGAAACCCCTTTTGTATAGTTATTGTAGTTGGCACGTACCAGCGCATTTCTGAAATACCATGAATGTTTCTTGAATATATCATTGTCCACCTTAAATCCGAAAGTCTTCAGGTATTTCATAAGGAATACAGCTATGGTTCTGGTATTACCTTCTCCGAAAGCATGTATCTGCCAAACACCTGAAATGAATTTACCGATTCTCTGTAAAGCCTGTTCGGCATTCATTGCAGGATAATCAGTACTTTTTTCCTGTGCAAAATCGTATTCTAAAGTAGGGCGAATCATTTCATAATCCGAGTAGATAACCGTATCTCCGTCGAGTACCCATTCTTTCTTTGTGATATTATAGTTTCGTATTTGCCCTGCATGCTTGTACAGACCTTCGAACAGACGTTTATGAATATACAGGAGATAGTCCGGTGTAAACGAAAAAGTCTTTTCCGAAAGCAATTCGGTGATACGTGCTGATACCTTGTCTGCTTCTTCCGTCCGTTCATCTTCCATTTCTCCACGGGAAGATTTCGATTGATAGTACGTATCAATCAGATGTTTCACTTCGTCAATGGAAATGTCTCCCTCTATATGTTGCTGTGCCGTCTGAATAAGATACTCAGACGGTTTCAGTCCATCCACATCCTGCAAACCGATGGCGACTTGCCATGCGGCTGCTTTCTCTTTCTGGTCGGGTTCTCCCTGTCGGATATATTTGTCGAATTCAGTCATGGCTTATACTTTTCTTTTTCCGGTTACACACTCGAAAATCAATGATTTCTTATAGTTTTTAAGTTTTTCTATCTTCTGTTGCTTGATGGAGATTAGTTCGTCTATCTCGCTGCATTTCCGATCGAGGTAATCGGTGATGGATTGTTGTTCGGAGATAGTAGGAAATGGAATTAACTCTTGTCCTAAATAAGCATTATTAATAATTGGCAATGTTGTAAAAAAAGCATTATCTCTAATTTTATCTTTTAATGCACTTAGATAATAGAAATAAAATCTTGAATAACAATTCAAAGGTATTAATCCTGTAATTTGCTGGTTGGAATAGCCGTTTTCATTAGCATATCCAACCTTCCCAGCAGAAGCTCCGATTCCAACATATAACAAAGTGCCTATAGGAAAAAGCGATATTTTGTTCGCATAAATTACCTTTTCTGATAATTTTCGTTGGGAGCTAAATAAATCATTACAGCTATCCAATATATCTGAAGGTGTATACCAATTTATTAAATTATCTTCTTCTGATGTTTGATCAAAATCTTTAGGTGTTGTTCCAGTTGACAATAAAAAAATATTTTTTAACTTACATATATTCCAATGCTCTGGAATCTCTCCAATCCATTCAATACCGCTATCTTTTAGAGGGACATTTTTATCCAAACCTTTTGTTACAGCTTCAGTAATGACAGATTGCTTGTAGCTTTGCAGTTTGGTTATCATTTCCTCTTGCAAAGTTATCAGTTCGTCTATCTCACCACATTTTTGGTCAAGGTAGGTGGCGATGGATTGTTGCTCTAAAATAGGAGGTATTGGTAATAATAAATTTCTCATAAATGTAGGAGAAATTC
>CAMFND010000038.1 GCA_945965395.1 uncultured Bacteroides sp. | reverse complement strand
TTAAATTGTTTTTTCAATTAATGATTTTAATCCTCGCAAAGCTTCTTTGGATACATGAAGTGTGTATTTGACCGAAGAGCTTGTATTCGCTAAAACCAGTTCTTGCCTGTTGATATTGATGACATAGATGAAATTACTGTTGATTAACAACCCTCGGCCAACGCGGATAAACATTTTGGCACTATCCTTTAGTTGTTGTTCGATAATTCTTTCAAAGGATGATAAGTTAAAGGAAAAAGTATAATCCTCGCCATTGATCAATTTCATGGTGGTGTAACTTCCATCTGAACTGATATAAGCGATATCATTATTGGCAACCCTGACTAAAAGGGTATTGTTGGATACAATTAAATATTCAATCATAGCATCTAAATGTGATGTTGTTTTATGCAAATGAAAGAACTTTTATGGATATAGTCACTTTGTCAGGCAAACCGTTTTATGAAATCCCTGTTTCATTTTATGAAATATTCAAACGTCTTTATGTCTTTCTTGAAAACACAAGTGCGTTTGAACTTAAACGTAAGTGCATTTAATATAAAACGCAAGTACGTTTTACTTGAAACACAAGTGCGTTTTGTTTGAAACGCAAGTACGTTTTGTTTGAAACGCAAGTGCGAAGTAAATATATGGGTGATTTTTGCGATATTCTCTTTCTTTTTTGTTTGATTTACCATTATCCTTTATAAATGGGATTGGGCGTTTCATTGGTATAGAATGACTACTCTTTTTTAGGTATCTTTCAGGTGTTTGATGAGGTAAATCTGCATGCTGAATTATTCTTGAATTTTGTATATATCAGTAAATTAATGATTTATGTGATTCTTTTCTTGAGTAGTCAAGAAGTTTCTTTCTACCTGTAATTTGGTATCCTTTTGTTTAAGAAATTCGTAATTTTTAGGTATTGATAGACTTTTTTGTGTAGTCTACCTTTGCGGTGTTCAAAAATCGCAGAGAAATGAAAAAAAAAGTTAGTTTATTTTTAACTGCTCTTTGCTGTGCCGTAGGAGTTGTTTCGGCCAGCGAAGCAGATTCGGTGCAGGTGGCTGAAGTACACGGAAATGTAACAGTACGTAAACAGCGTACCGACAATGACGAATATATCCGTTTTCGTGTGGGAGGCTATGGAGAAGCTGTGGCCAGTTTTAAGGATTATGGCATCAACCGTTATTATGGAAATCCAAATGGAAACACTCGTGATCATCGGAACACGATTTCTATTCCGCGCTTTGTGCTGGCAATGGATTATAAGTTTACTCCGAAATGGATTCTGAGCGCAGAAATCGAATTTGAAGCCGGAGGAACCGGGTCTGCCCTGGAGCTGGAGAACTCGGAAAACGGCGAATATGAAACGGAAATGGAAAAAGGGGGAGAAGTGGCCTTGGAGCAGTTTCATATCACCCGCCTTATTCATCCGGCTTTCAACGTACGGGCGGGACACATGATTGTGCCGGTGGGACTGACCAATGCACATCACGAGCCGATTAATTTCTTCGGCACAGTGCGACCGGAGGGTGAAACTACCATCCTGCCATCTACCTGGCATGAAACGGGTATTGAGTTTTTCGGTACGTTGGGAAAAGGATATGCCACTTTCGACTATCAGGTGCTGGTGGTGGCTGGACTGAATGCCAACGGGTTTGACCGGAATACCTGGGTAGCCAGCGGCAAGCAGGGCTTGTTTGAGGAAGATAATTTCAATTCTCCGGGTTATGTGCTTCGTGTAGATTACCGTGGAGTGCCGGGACTGCGTGTGGGAGGTTCTTTTTATTATTGTGCCAATACGGCAGGTAATTCCGACAAACCCAATTTCTACGAGGGACAGAAAGCACCGCTACGGATTTATTCAGGCGACTTGCAGTACAAGAATGACTATGTGACCGCACGCGCCAATGTGGTCTATGGTAACCTGAGCAACTCCAAGTTTATCAGCAGCAAGAATGTACGTTTGTCGAACAATGCTTCTTACAGCCGTGTGGTTCCGGTAGCTAAAAATGCGGTCAGCTATGCCGGAGAGGTGGGTGTGAACTTGCGTTCCATTTTCAATCATAATCCCAAAGTTCCTGTGATTTATCCGTTTGCCCGCTATGAATATTATAATCCGCAAGAAAAAGGAGAAGCAGGGCAGACCATGGACTTGCGCAACAAGGTCAGCATGTGGGTGGCCGGATTGAATTGGTTTGCTTTGCCTAATCTGGTAGTGAAGGCAGACTATACTACCCGTCAGATTGGTACAGGAAAGATGTTCGGTACCGGACCGTATACCAGTGAAAATGAGTTTTCCATTGGCTTGGCCTACATCGGCTGGTTTTTCAAGAAATGATTTATTAACTCCTAAAAAACTATTATGTATATGAAAAAGAAATTCTTCTATGCGGCAGCCTTGGCAATGGGGCTGACCTTTTCGATGACAGCGTGCAGTAACGAAGACACACCGACAGAACCGACCGATGCGGCCAACATTGATTATACGTCGGAAAATGCGACGAGCTGGAACAACTACATGAAGGCAGTAGTTACCTTACTCCGTAAAGATGCTTCCGATTTGTATGGGTACTGGGCTACCAGTTACAAGGGAGGTGAAAGTTATGCCGTGACCTTTAAAAATCATGGGGCACCATTTAACAGTGCAGGTTCTTGCGTACAACAAGTGATAGATGGTTGTGTTGACATTGCCAATGAGGTGGGGGAAACAAAAATCGGTGATCCGTATTCCAAATACCAGGCAGGGAAGGTGACAGAAGCCCTCTATGCTGTAGAATCCTGGTATAGCTGGCATTCGCGCGAAGACTATTCCAATAACATCGTATCTATCTGTAATGCTTTCTGTGGCGTGCGCAGTGAGGCTTTGATTAGCGGAGCTGCTATTGATAAAACTCAGGTGGCCGCGCAATCCTTGTACGCGGTATTGGTGAGCAACGGGCAGCAGGAACTGGCAGATAATACTTTGTTGGCTATCAAGAATGCTTACGATAAGATTTTAGCCATTCCGCAACCGTTCCGTAACCATATCAATAGCGAACAAAGTCTGGCAGCTCAGGAAGCCTGCAGTGAATTGAGTGTCCTGTTGAAAGATAAGGTAAAACCAGCTTGTGATGCATTATCGGAAGCAGTGCTAAGTCCGGTGGTAAAGAACTACGTGGATGTAGTGGTATTACCCACTTATTCAGACTTGAAAGACAGAGTGGCTACTTTGTATGACAAGGTGAATACGCTGGCAGCCAACCCAACCAATCAGGCTTTCAAGGATGCTTGTGATGCGTGGATTAGTGCTCGTGAACCGTGGGAGAAGAGTGAGGCTTTCCTGTTTGGCCCGGTAGCCGATCAGGGGCTTGACCCGAACATGGACAGCTGGCCGCTTGACCAGGCTGCCATCGTGAACATCCTGAATTCAGGAGATTACAGCCAGATGGAATGGAGTGGCGACTACTCAGAAGACAGTGAAGCCATTTCTGCCGCACAGAATGTACGTGGTTTCCATACCCTGGAATTCCTGTTGTTCAAAGACGGACAAGCACGTACGGTAGATTAAGCATGAAGATAAATTTTTGATGAATGACAGGCAGGGGAGTAAAGAAGGGGAAGCCCTCCTTTACTTCCTCTGTATGTTTCCGAAAAAGAGAAGAATAAATGAGAATAGTAAAATTTTTGTTATACGGACTTTTCCCCTGTCTTCTATGGAGCTGTGAGAAAGAAGGAACCGACCAGCAGTACGTGGAGGTGCCGGAAGGCTTTGCACTGTCAGCCGGTACGGCTACCAATTTTCTGACTTCTTCGAAAGCTTACGACTTTGAAGCGTCGTGGCTGTCGGGTATTTACAGCAGCCGTTTCAACGACGGAGATGGATTGTATGACGATGTGCGTACCAGTAGTAACCAGGATGGTGGATTAGGTCCCGTGTATGCCGGTTATTCCTGTGGAAGTTGTCACCGGAATGCCGGACGTACCAAGCCTACCTTGTGGAGTGAAGGCGGTTCGGGAAATTACGGTTTTTCTTCCATGTTGGTATATATCACCCGAAAGAACGGAGCGTTCTTTCAGAACTACGGCCGTGTGCTTCATGACCAGGCTATTTATGGGGTGAAGCCGGAGGGTAAATTGTCTGTGAAGTATGATTATCAGACATTCGAATTTCCTGATGGAGAAACTTATGAGCTTTGCAGGCCGACCTATACCATTACGGAGTGGTATGCCGACAGTATCCGTCCGGAAGATTTGTTCTGTTCTGTCCGTATACCGTTACGTCATGTGGGGATGGGACAGATGATGGCGCTCGACCAGAAAGAAATTGAAGCATTGGCTGCCAAAAGTAATTACCCCGAATACGGCATTAGCGGACGGTGTAATTATATCAATGAGCGTGGAGTAACTCGTCTGGGACTTTCGGGCAACAAGGCACAGCATGCCGATTTGACGGTGGAATTAGGATTCTCCAGTGACATGGGAGTGACCAACAGCCGTTATCCCGAGGAGATATGTGAGGGACAGATACAGATGGACCAGGGCAGTATGATGGGACTTTCGTACGACCAGTTGGACGTGTCGACCGAGGACATGGAGGATGTGGACTTGTATATGCACTGTCTGGGTGTGCCAGCCCGCCGGAATGTGAATGATCCGCAGGTACAGAAAGGAGAACAGAAATTCTATGAGGCGAAATGCCATCTTTGCCATGTGACTACGCTGCACACAAAAGTAAGAGGAGCCACCTTGCTGAACGGTACGGAACTGCCGTGGTTGGGCAATCAGACCATCCATCCGTATTCTGATTTTCTGCTGCATGATATGGGGTCGGAAATTATGGGTGTGGGTTTGAATGACAATTACGTGAGTGGTTTGGCCCGGGGTAATGAATGGCGTACCACTCCATTATGGGGCATCGGTTTGCAGGAAGTGGTGAACGGACATACCTATTTTCTACACGACGGACGCGCCCGTAACCTTGTAGAGGCTATCATGTGGCACGGAGGAGAGGCGGAAGCTTCGAAAAACTTGTTTAAGCGCATGAGCAAGGAAGACCGTGATGCCTTGATTGCATTTTTAAATTCACTTTAATCATTAAGTATAGAAACTGATAACTTATGAAAAAAATACTGACTGCCTTGTGTCTGTCTGCGCTAATTCCATTGACAGCACTGGCACAACATGAAGAAGAGACGGAAAATGGTATCGTGTCGCTGGCTGGAAGAGAGGGATTTACCATCGCTTCCAAGAAAGGAGATTTTGTGTTCAAGCCTTATCTGTTGGTGCAGACAAGCGCCAACTTCAACTGGTATGACGATGAAGGACTGGACAAGGCCTATAATCAGGACAATGTGGCTAATTCCGGTTTTGCCATTCCTTATGCCGTGTTGGGCTTTACAGGAAAAGCCTTTGGCAAAGTGTCGTTCAATTTGTCACTGAATGCGGCGGCTACGGGCGCAGCCTTGTTGCAACAGGCTTGGTTCGATGTGGAACTAAAAAAACAGTTTTCTATCCGTGTGGGTAAGTTTAAGACTCCTTTTTCGCATGCTTACCTGACTACGTTAGGAGAAACCTTGATGCCCTCCTTACCGCTGTCGTTGACCGCTCCGGTGATTCTGCCCTATTCGTTGAATGCCGTGACTCCCAATATCGGAACGGGATTCGACTTGGGAGTGGAAGTACACGGTCTGCTGGCGGACAAGTTTGGTTATGAAGTGGGACTATTCAACGGTACAGGTATTTCGGTGAATACGGCAGGAAAGACGTTCAGTGACGACTGGCACATTCCTTCCTTGCTTTATGCCGGACGTTTTACCTACATGCCCAAAGGAGTGATGCCCTCTACACAGGGAAATCCTAACCGGCTGAATGAAGACAAGCTGATGCTGGGAGTATCCACTTCATTGAATGTGGAGAGTGAAAACGAAAGTACGAACGATTACCGTGCCGGACTGGAGTTTGCCATGTTGAAAAGAAAACTCTATCTGGGAGCGGAAATGTATTACATGCACGTGGGCTTTACCAAACGGCAGAAGATTGACCAGGGGTATCACTATCTGGGCGGATACGTGCAGGGAGGCTATTTCGTGACTTCTCGTCTGCAAGCTACGGCACGTTATGATTTCTTTAACCGCAACGGAATGGATACAAACGGGTTCATGAATATGCCGGCCGTGGGAGTGAACTACTTCTTTAAAGGCTGTAACCTGAAACTACAGGCTATGTATCAGTTTGTAGGGCGCTGGGGGCACGATACACAACTTGACCGCGATAATGACGACTTGGGAATAGCGACCCATAATGCCACGGTGATGCTTCAGTACACGTTCTAAAGAGGAGGGTATGATGAAAAGAAAGGTGTATGGATGGATACTCTTGGGGCTGGGAATCCTATGCTTGGTCTCCTGCGATGAAGGACGTATCTATGAAGCGGTGCCTGCTACGGCAGAAGGCGGACGTACGGTGAAGTTCACCGGAAAGGTAACGGGTATGGATACCTGGCCTTCCGGATATACGGTAGCCGTGGCCGGTTTTGATGCGAAGAGTGAATATGCCCTGACTTCTGCCAATGTGATGCCTTCGCAGGCAGGAGAAGATGGTACGGTGCAGGTGGTGATGTCGGGAGTGACAGATGAAGTCACTCAAATCGAATTGTGCGTGATTAACCGCATTCGGGAGCGGGTAGTGACCTTTGCCAGGGTCGATTGCTCGGAAACGGCAGAAGACACGATTCGTATGGACGTGGGTGAACAGCAAGTCGGCATGTTTCAGGCTGTGCAGCAGCAAGTGTTTGACTCACGCTGTGCCAGTTGCCATGGAGGAAGTACTTCAGCGGCAGGACACTTGTTCTTGACAGCAGGGAAAAGCTATGGACAGCTGGTAAATGTCCCGTCTGTAGTGAATCCGGAAGTCATGAGGGTGAAACCGGCAGATGCGGAAAACAGCTTTCTGTATCAGGTACTGCATGAAAACGGTCACGTGCACCATGACCATCAGGACATTCTTTCGGCTGAGCCGGTATTATTGAACTTGATAGATGATTGGATAAATGGAGGTGCCAAACCTTGAATATTAAAATAGTATGAATATGAGCCACAAACAACTACGAAACCACAAGTCACAAGAAAATACATTAGTGGAAATTTCACGTTTTGAACCGACTGAAGGAGTCGCTGAATACCATGTGATGATTCATGTTACTCAGCCTTCTTTGACGTATCAGGAGCAATTGGATACTTTGCTCGATACGTATTATCAGCTATTGGAGAATGAGTTGAAGGGAGCTGTTGCCGTGTTCAAACGTTATTTTTTAAGCGATGCTGCCAATCAGGCCGACTGGCTGGCGGTACAGGTGCCGGAAAGCTCGGTCTGTGCCTGTTCGATTGTGGAACAGCCCCCGCTGAACGGAACAAAAATAGCTTTATGGGTATATCTGCAATCCGGTGTGCAATGTCGTGCGCTGGAAAGCGGATTGTTCGAAGTGTCACATGGGGCTTACCGACATCTGTGGGGTGGTTCTGCTTCTAACCGGGCGGCCAATTCAGAATACCAGACCCGTTTGCTGCTGAATGATTATATCCTGCAACTGATTGCACAGGGAGGGCATCTGGCTGAGAACTGCATTCGTACCTGGTTTTTTGTACAGAATGTAGATGTGAATTATGCCGGAGTGGTGAAAGCCCGTAACGAAGTGTTTGTGACGCAGGGTTTGACACCACAAACACATTATATAGCCAGTACCGGTATCGGCGGGCGTCATGCCGATACACAGGTACTGGTACAGATGGATACGTATGCCGTATTGGGTATCCGTCAGGAGCAGATTCATTATTTATATGCACCGACTCATCTGAATCCTACGTATGAGTATGGAGTAAGTTTTGAGCGTGGTACGTATGTGGATTATGGCGACCGACGTCAGGTTTTCATATCCGGTACGGCCAGTATCAATCACAGGGGGGAAATAGTGTATCCGGGTGATATCCGGAAACAGACCGAACGCATGTGGGAAAACGTGGAGACCTTATTGAAGGAAGCAGAAATGTCGTTCGATGACATTGGACAGATGTTGGTTTACCTGCGCGATGCGGCAGATTATGCCGTGGTGCGGGAGATGTTCGACCAGCGTTTCCCGGAAATGCCAAAAGTGATTCTATTGGCTCCTGTCTGTCGTCCGGGTTGGCTGATAGAGATGGAGTGCATGGGCACAAAAATGATGAAGCATACACAGTATCCTGATTTTTAGTTTGTATGAAAGAACGTCTGTGGAAAAACGTCTGGGTAGTTCTTTATGTGGTGCTGATGGGAGTATTGGCCATAGCTACTTTTTTAGAGCATGCATACGGAACAACTTTTGTCCAGACACATATATATCATGCTTGTTGGTTTTGTGGCTTGTGGGGTGCGCTGGCTTTCGGGCTTGTGCGGGCATGTGGCAAATGCCGGCTGTGGAAGCGCCTCCCGGTCTTGTGGTGGCATGGCTCTCTTTTAGTGATACTGGGAGGGGCCATGCTTACCTACCTGACAGGCGAAAAAGGGTATGTACATCTGGTGCAGGGGCAAGAAGTGAAGAGTTTTATCCGGACTTCCGATCAGCAAACGAGGGTATTGCCCTTCAGTCTTTCTCTGGACAGCTTCAGGGTGGTTTATTATCCGGGAACGGAAGCTCCTTCTGATTACAAGAGTTACGTGAGTTATAAAGTGAATGGAAAATGGAAAGAAGAGGTAATTTCGATGAATCACATTCTTTCTGTAGAAGGTTATCGTTTTTATCAGTCATCATACGACCCGGATTTGTCTGGAAGCTGGTTGAGTGTAAACTATGACCCTTGGGGAATTGCTGTGACCTATGCCGGGTATTTGTGTCTGGCTTTCTCTTCTTTATGGCTGTTAGGCAGCCGGAAGGAGACATTTTTCCGCTTGTTACGTCATCCGCTATGGAGAAAAACGGGACTGGTATGGCTGGGAGTATGCGCTTTCCAGTTGACGGCTCAAGCTCATCCAGTCAGTGTCCTGGCCCGTCAGGATGCGGAAAAGCTGAAGATGCGTCAGGTGATATACCACGACCGTGTGGCGCCCTTCCATACACTGGCCCGTGACTTTGTAATCAAGTTGAGCGGAAAACCTTCTTATCATGGTTTGACACCGGAACAAGTGGTGGCCAGCTGGTTACTTTATCCCGAAGAATGGCAGCACGAACCAATGTTTCGGGTGAAAAGTGAACGGTTGAGGCAGGAATTAGGATTGAAATCGGAGTATGCCGCACTGGTAGACTTGTTTGATGGAAAGACCTATCGATTGGAGAGGTTGTTGCAGAGACTACAGGGCGAATTGCGGAATACGCATGAGAAAGGCTGGTTGGAGAACCGTCAGGCAAAAAAGTTGGAAAAAGAAGTGCTGGAACTGGATGAGAAGGTCGGTATGGTACTGATGCTTCAGAAAGGTACTTTTATCCGTCCTTTGCCGGAGGATGGAAGTGTCACTCCGTTATCGCCGTTAAGAATACGTGCAGAGATTTTCTATCATGCGGTACCGTTCACTAAAATTTTGTTTATGGCTAATCTTTCTTTAGGTTTGCTGGCTTTGGGCTGGTGGATCTATTCCTGTGTGATGCAAGAAGGCGATAAGGTAAGAAACTGGAGGAGTAGGTGGCGACGAATATGGGTAGGGGCTGTATGGATGGCCTGTCTGTTTCATTGGACTTCTTATTTGCTTCGCTGGTATATTGGAGGACGGATTCCTTTGGGAAACGGACATGAAACAATGCTTTTTTTAGCGGGATTTCTGTTATTGTGTACTTGTATATGGCAACGGCGCTTCTCTTTTTTACTTCCAGCCGGTTTATTGCTTTCCGGTTTTACCTTGCTGGTAGCTTATCTGAGCGAGATGAATCCGCAGATAACCCCGTTGATGCCGGTATTGCTGTCACCTTGGCTGAGTCTGCATGTCTCATTGATTATGGTGTCGTATGCCTTGTTTGCTTTGATGTGTCTGTGTAGTATTCTGGCATTGAGTATTCGGCGGCATACGTGGCAGCGGCAACGGCTGACTTTATTTTGTCGGGTCTTGCTTTATCCGGCAGTGTTGTGCTTGGGAATAGGAATTTTTATCGGTGCGGTATGGGCCAACGTGTCCTGGGGCAGCTATTGGGCCTGGGACCCGAAAGAAGTCTGGGCTCTGGTTACTTTCATGCTTTATGGAATGGCTTTTCATGTGCAAAGTCTCCCTCATTTCAAAAATCCATACTTTTTTCATTGGTTTTTAATCGTATCGTTCTCTGCTATACTGATGACCTATTTCGGCGTAAACTATGTACTTGGAGGAATGCACAGTTATGCCGGATAAGTGATGGTTTTTTATCCTTTTGGGCGAATGATTTGTTTATTGATAGTTTTTCATTATCTTTGGATAGTGAATTTAAAAATGGACGAAGTATGAAATCTTTGAATTATGCATTAGTCAGCTCGCTCTGTGCATTAGTTATCGGTATATTATTGGTCACATGGCCAGATGTGGCAGTTGGTTACCTGGTAATTACTATCGGGGTGTTGTTTCTTATTCCCGGATTGGTTGGATTGTTTTCCTATCTGGCCCTGTTGAACAAAAGTAAGGGGGATACTCCTCGTCCGGTTTTTCCTGTAGTTGCGTTAGGCAGTGCGCTTTTCGGGGTATGGCTGATTATCATGCCTTCTTTCTTTGTCGGGGTGCTGATGTATGTGTTGGGCATTCTGCTGGTATTAGGCGGTATCAGTCAGTTGGCTAATCTGATTGCAGCCCGTTCATTCATGCCGGTTCCATTTGGGGTATATATAGTGCCCGTATTGGTTTTAGCAGCGGGAATTACGGTCTTGTTCAATCCGTTTGCCACGGCTGAGATACCCTTTATTGTGTTGGGAATTTCTTCCATTGTATATGCATTGATGGATATGGTCCGTTTGTTGCGTTTCCGCAAAAAGAACAAAAACATACAAGATGTGACACCTATAGAAGAAATTAAGGAATGAAGCGATTTGACAGACTTGATTTGTTGCCGGAAAATCAGGATATGGTGGCAGGTATAGACATGATGGGCGGTTTTTATCACTTGTTCCAGACTTCAGCACCTTTCCCTGGATGTATTTTTCTGCTTTGTCTGAGAGGTAGTTGCAGGATGAAAATCCATTTGACATGTTATGATTTGAAAGAAGGTTCATTGGCTATTATATTTCCGGGAGTATTTTTTCAAATTCAGGAGCAGAGTAAAGACTGCCGGTTTATTTTCGTTGGTTTTTCCAAAAAACTGATAGAAGGAGCCAAGTTGTTTTCTTATACCGTGGAGTATACTCCTTATATATTCGAGCGGCCGGTAATTGAGATGAGAAAAGACGTATATGAATTGCTCCGGGATACTATCCGTCTGTTGATTCGTCGGCAGAAGATAAAAGAGGAAATGAGCGAAATGCAAGTCAGCTTGATTTATACGCAGTTGCTCCTTTCTTTAGGTGGTGTGTATAAGAATAGAGGAGAAATGGAGGATTCGCCGAGATACAATCGAAATCAGGAAATTGTAAAGGAACTGGTACGCATTGTGGTACAGTATTATAAAACGGAACGCAATGTCTCTTTCTATGCCGAGAAGCTGCATCTTTCACCCCAGCATCTGAGTACAACGGTAAAGAAAGTTACCGGAAAGACCTTGACCGACATTCTTTCTTCGTTCATCATACGCGATGCGCAGGCTAAGCTCCGTTCTACGGATATGACGGTGCAGGAAATAGCCTATTCGTTGAACTTTTCGGATATTTCCTTTTTCGGGAAATACTTCAAACGTTATACGGGCATGTCACCCAAACAGTATCGGAACATGTAAAAACAATAAGGGCAGGTGTATTTGTTTACGCCTGCCCTTATTGTTTCTGAGAACTATCTTTATCCAAACATTGGAGTGATATATTGTGTCAGCAAGTATCCTCCGCCTACCAGCCAGATGTAAAGCAATCCTGCCAGCAAGAACGGTTTGGCACCAGCTTGTTTGAATTTCTCCAGGCTGGTATCTGTGCCCAGTGCTGTCATGGCCATTGTCAGCATGAAGGTATCGATGTACTCAATGGCACCGTTCAGTGGAATATCTTTTACGGTTTCGGCTCCTGTGAGGTATTGCAGCAAGGAGTTCAGACAGATGATACCGATGAATCCGAATGCAAACCAGGGTATGGTGATTTTGCTCTTTTCGGTTTTACCTTCAGGATTTGCTTTTTTCCGTCCTGCCAATGCAAAGCTCATGATGACCAGTACCGGTGCCAGCATCATGACGCGAATCATCTTGGTGATGGTAGCTGTTCCGGCAATACCTAATGAATCGGTCGGGTCCATGGCATTTCCTGCTCCTGCTACGTGAGCAACTTCATGCAGAGTACTTCCTGTGTAGATGGCTACTCCCGTATCTCCCAGTGCATCCAGCATACCGGCACGGTACATAATCGGATAGAGGAACATGGAAATGGTTCCGAAAATGACTACCGTAGATACGGCAATGGCCGTTTTATGTCCTTCACATTTTACCACTGGTTCTGCACCCAGTACGGCTGCAGCTCCACAGATGGCACTACCGGTAGCAGTCATAAGAGAAGTATCTTTGTCCATTTTCATCAGTTTGCCCAGCCAGATGCCCAGAAAAATAGTACCGGCTACGATGATGGTATCGATAACCACTGCGGGGAGTCCTACGGCGGCTACTTGTGTCAGTGTCAGACGGAATCCGTAGAGTACGATACCGGCACGCAGCACCTGCTTGGTGCAGAACTTGATACCGGGAACCCAAGTCTCAGGAAGTTTGTTGCGCAGGCTGTTGGCATAAAGCATTCCCAAAATGATACCCACAATCAGTGGACTGAAAGAAAGACTTTTCACGAAGGGTATTTCGGCAATGTAGAAGGCTGCAAAAGAAAATAATGCAATCAATAAAATACCATGGAGGGTATTGGCTCTGTTTTCTTTCTTGAACATATCTGTTTGTTTTTAGTGATTTTGATTTTATTTCGGGCGCAAAGATAGAAGATTTCCATGGAATGTCCTATTTACATTTTTTTATGCGTAATAACCAAAAGTAATAATGTGTATTGTCCTGGCCTTTATTCGGTAGTTTTGTGCTTCTTGCTTTTTATGCTATCTTTGCATGGAATTAAAAATGGAAAAGAAATGAAATTATTAGTCAAGTCATGTCTGGCGGTGGCTTTGTTTGCTGGAATCTGTCTGGCAGGATGTAAGGAAAAAGACATGTCAATGAAAATGAACAATCCGCGCAATATCAGGGGAGTTATCAGCTATAAACGTTCGTTTGGAGATTTGAATGATGTACAACTGGCTACAGCCAAAAAAATCGGTATTCGTCCTATCAGTTCCCGTGAAGAGGCGGAAGATATGAAGGATCGGTTGATTGAAATTGCTGCTTGTGAACGTTATGGCCTGGACTCTTTGACACATTCAATTCCCTACCTGATACCTCAGGCCAGAGCACTGCTGGATACCATCGGAGTTAATTTCTTGGATTCACTGGAAAACAAAGGGCTGAACCCTAATAAAATCATTGTAACTTCAGTGACCCGTACGAAGGATGACGTGAAGCGTCTGCGGAGAACTAACGGAAATGCTTCGTTGAACTCCTGTCATTTTTATGGAACGACGTTTGATGTGAGCTGGAAGCGTTTTGAGAAGGTAGAAGACCCCGATGGTCGTCCTATGCAGGATGTGAGTTCGGATACATTGAAACTGGTGCTGTCGGAAGTGTTGCGTGACCTTCGTAAGGCAGACCGCTGTTATGTGAAATACGAGTTGAAACAAGGTTGTTTCCATATTACTGCCCGATAATTCAAGAAGTTATGTTCAGATATTTCATTTATTTGGCCTACGACGGTACTAACTATCATGGCTGGCAGATACAGCCGAACGGAAGCAGTGTGCAGGAAACGCTGATGAAAGCGCTGCATACTTTCTTGCGGGATGAGGCCATTGAAGTGGTGGGGGCCGGACGTACGGATGCCGGAGTACATGCCCGTCTGATGGTGGCACATTTTGATGTGGAATGGATGCTGGGTGAAGATACGGTGACGGATAAACTGAACCGTTTGCTGCCGCCGGATATATCGGTGTTCCGTGTGCGGAGAGTGAATCAGGATGCGCATGCCCGCTTTGATGCGACTTATCGTACGTACAAATACTACGTCACTACACAGAAGAATCCGTTTAACCGGGCATATTGCTGGCGATTGTTCCAGCCTTTGGATTTTGCAAAGATGAATGAGGCGGCGCAGACTTTGTTCGATTACACGGATTTTACGAGCTTCAGCAAATTGCATACGGATGTGAAGACCAATAACTGCAAGATTATGCATGCTCACTGGGACCAGGTAAGCGAAACGGAATGGGTATTTACCATTCAGGCAGACCGTTTCCTGCGTAATATGGTTCGGGCCATTGTCGGTACGCTGGTAGAAGTGGGACGCGGCAAACTTTCGGTGGAAGGTTTCCGGAAGGTGATAGAAGAGAAGAACCGTTGCAGTGCAGGTACATCCGTACCGGGACATGCACTCTTTTTGGTCGATATAGGCTATCCGGATGAATTGTTCCCGCTGGGTTAGTCTTTTTCGGTAAGATATTTCCAGAAACGGACCGGCATATCCTTTTTGTGTTTTACGGGATTCAGTCGGGATTGAATACATACACTGTGAAAATAGCTTTTCCAGCCCTCCTGGAAAAGTTTTTCGTTTTTATCCAGCAGCTCATCTTCCAATTTACCATCTCGCAGGAAGGCAGCACGAGAGTTTTCAAATGTGATTTCGCTTACTTCTTTCAGGTCGTAATAGTAGCCGTAGTGACGGCGGGCATCGTAGATTATCCACGGCTGATCGGCAAACCGGTCGCGAAAATGATGGATGGTCAGTGGATAGACGTTGTAAAGAGGTTCCATGATACCGAAATATACCTGGTCGGCTGTTTTTTGAAAGCGCATGAACTGAAGTACCCTCATTCGCTCGTCCGCTACTTTTTTGCTTAGCTGATAGACTCCTAACACATCCGGGTCTGCGAAATTTTGTTCGATAGAGGCCGGTGCATCGGTTACTTTCCGCATGTAGCGAAAAAGGAGCATGGCAGCTTCCGGTGTCTCCGAGAGCCAGCAATAGGTAAGGGAGGCAAGTGCCCTTCGGGAAAGTTTACGTGACAACAGTTTCCAAACCCGTTCTGTCTTTTCCGCATCTGTTACCACCTGATGTACCTCCTCATGAAAAAGCGGAAGCGGTTCCTTCTCTGCAACCAGCAGGTCGGGAAAAGTCCGGCGATAATAGGCATCGAACAGGGCAGTAAGCAGACCTTCAAAAGTGGAATCGTATTGAAAAACTGTCATGGTTTATGAGAATTTCGTATCTTTGTGTATAGAGGATTTCAGGGAGCAAAAGTAGTAAAAACGATAAACTGAAACAAAAGGAACAGTTTTTTGTTATATAATAAAAACAGATTGAATGATGAATTACAAATCTATGCTCTTGGGACTGATGGCCACAGTGGCCGTCTTCCAGTCACAGCCTGCTCAGGCTTGCACAGGTATCACCTTGACAGCAAAAGACAGCACACGCATTCTTGCCCGTACCATTGAATGGGGTGGAAGTGATTTGAACAGTTGCTATGTGGTGGTGCCACGTGGTTATATGGTTCAGTCGTATGTGCCCGGCGGACAGGATGGCATGAAATTTACGGCAAAATATGGATATGTGGGCCTTGCGGTAGAACAAAAGGAGTTCGTGGCAGAAGGTTTGAACGAAGAAGGTCTCTCTGCCGGTCTGTTCTATTTCCCGAATTACGGACAGTATGAAGCGTATAAAGCAGAATATAAATCGTCTTCCATTGCCGATTTACAGTTGGTTTCCTGGGTATTAGGCAACTGCAAGACGGTGGATGAAGTGATGGAAAGCCTGAAGCAGGTACATGTAGTGGCCATTGACCCGCGTGCATCGACTGTGCACTGGCGTTTTGCTGATGTATCAGGACGTCAGGTCGTATTGGAAATAGTAGGCGGAGAACTGCATTTTTATGAAGATAAGTTAGGGGTGCTGACCAACTCTCCAGGGTATGAGTGGCAACTGACCAACCTGAATAATTACGTCAATCTGTATCCGGGGAGTGCCCAACCTCAGTCGTTAGGGAATGTGGAGCTTCGTTCTTTCGGAGTTGGAAGCGGATTCTTGGGTATTCCCGGTGATGTGACTCCTCCTTCCCGTTTTGTACGGGCTGCCTTTTATCAGGCTACAGCTCCTGTGCAGGACAATGTCCGTCAGACCGTACTTCAAGGATTTCAGATTTTGAACAACTTTGATATTCCATTGGGAATTGAGTTCACGGAAGGAACAGTGCCTGTCAATATCCCAAGTGCTACACAGTGGACTTCGGCCACGGATATGCGGCATCGGATGATTTATTATCGTACCATGTATAATTCTGCTATACGTAGCATTGATTTGAACAAGATTGATTTTCAGCGTGTCAAGTACAGAGCGGTACCATTGGATACCATAAAGGAACAGCCTGTAATGGAAGTGTCTATCCGCTGAAAATGCTGGATGCATAAAAATAAGGAAGCTGCCTTCACTCGTTTGTGGGGGCAGCTTCTTCTGTATCTCCAAAGTCAAAACTCAGCTGACGCTCGTCTATCTTCTTGCGGGGAGTAGGGAGCAGAAGTTTCCGTACCCCGTAGGCACCTAACTCATGAATGGTCTTGTCGGGCAGTTCATTGCAAGTGATGAAGTATTTGGCCTTCTTCATGACGGCTCCCATCTTCTTCAGTTCGTAGAATCCGATGCGGGAGAAACGGCGGGAAGCCACAATCAGGCGGGCGGATTTTACTCCGATGCCCGGCACACGCAGGATGGTTTCATAATCGGCGGTCTGTATATTGACGGGGAAAAACTCCGGATGGCGAAGGGCCCAGGCCAGTTTCGGATCAATCTCCAAGTCAAGATTAGGACTCTGGTCGTCCACTATTTCGTCTACCTTGAACTGATAGAAGCGTAGCAGCCAGTCGGCCTGGTAAAGACGGTTTTCGCGTACCAGAGGCGGTTGTTTCAAGGTAGGAAGTCGCTTGTCATACGTATTCACCGAAATATAGCCTGAATAATACACTCGTTTCATGGTAGGTTCTTCATACAGCGAAGAAGATACCTGCAAGATGTCCTTGTCAGTTTCGGGGGTGGCTCCTACAATCATCTGGGTGCTTTGTCCGCCAGGAGCAAAGCGGGGGGTGTGACGGTAATGCTTGCGCTCTTCCTGGTAGTTCTGTATGCCTTGCTGGATGTATTTCATCGGGAGATACACACTCTGGTGGTCTTTCTCCGGTGCCAGCAGTTTTAAATTCTTTTCTGTCGGGATTTCCAGGTTGACACTGAGACGGTCGGCATATAGTCCGGCTTCTCGTACCAGCTCTTCACTGGCACCGGGGATACTTTTCAGGTGGATGTAACCGTTGAAACGGTGCACCAGCCGCAGGTCTTTGGCCACCCGTACCAGGCGTTCCATGGTGTAGTCGGGATTACGTACTACTCCCGAACTGAGAAACAATCCTTCTATATAATTCCTCCGGTAGAACTCCATGGTCAGCTCCACCAGTTCCGTAACGGAAAGAGTGGCCCGTGGAATGTCGTTGCTCACCCGGTTGATGCAGTAGGCACAATCGTAGATGCAGTAGTTGGTCAGCATAATCTTGAGCAGGGAAATGCAGCGTCCGTCTTCCGAAAAGCTATGACAGATGCCCCATCCTCCTACTGTATTACCTACTCCTCCCCGTGTATTCTTGCGGGAAGTACCGCTGGAAGCGCACGACACGTCGTATTTGGCGGATTCAGTCAGGATTTTTAGTTTTTGTATTACCTGTTCGTTCATTTCATTCAAAGTTAGAGAGAGTTTTTGAATTGTGCAATGAGTTTGGGATTTTTGTCGTACCTTTGCGGCGGTTTACAAAAATCAAGAAAACATGTGGTTATTACTGGCTTTTTGCTCAGCGGCGTTGCTGGGTTTTTATGATGTCTTCAAGAAAAAATCATTGGCAAACAATGCGGTTCTTCCGGTACTGGGACTGAATACGCTTTTTTCGAGTCTGATTTTTTTACCGTTTATTTTAGTTTCGTACTTTCATCCGGAGGCTTTGCAGGATACGCTTTTCTACGTGCCTTCAGCAGGTTGGGAGGTGCATAAGTTCATTATCCTGAAATCGTTTATCGTGCTTTCTTCGTGGACGTTCGGTTATTTCGGTATGAAACACCTGCCTTTGACCATTGTTGGCCCCATCAATGCTACCCGTCCGGTCATGACACTGGTAGGTGCCTTGCTGATATTTGGTGAACGCTTGAATGTGTACCAGTGGATTGGTGTGCTGATGGCCATCATATCGTTCTTCATGCTGAGTCGTTCGGGCAAGAAGGAAGGAATCGATTTCAAGCACGACAAATGGATTTGGTTTGTGGTGCTGGCGGCTGTGTTAGGTGCGGTCAGCGGTTTGTACGATAAATACCTGATGGGACGCTTCAACAACATGGTGGTACAGGCGTGGTACAATGTGTACCAGCTTTTCCTGATGGGAGGAGTGCTGATGTTCCTGTGGTGGCCCAAGCGGAAAAGCAGTACACCGTTTCACTGGGACTGGTGCATTATCCTGATTTCCGTATTCTTGTCGGCAGCTGATTTCGTGTATTTCTATGCGCTTGGTATGGACGGGGCCATGATTTCCATCGTGTCTATGGTGCGACGGGGAAGCGTGGTGGTTTCCTTCCTGTTTGGTGCCATGATATTCCGCGAGAAGAACCTGAAGAGCAAGGTGGTCGATTTGATATTAGTGCTGATTGGTATGTTCTTCCTCTATTTAGGAAATGTACTAGGATAATTATAAGGTCTTTTCTTGAACCGACTGGAGATGTGTCAGTACTTCCTTGGCAGTACTCCAGTACTTTCTAATCAGTACTCTGGTACTTTCACGGCAGTACTTCAGTACTTCCTAAGAAGTACTGGGAAAAGAAGGTTGTACGGATACTTTTGCCTGAAGAAGGCTGGTGTAGTATCTTGATAAGATAAAAAGAGGGTGTGTCGTAATACGCGA
>CAMFND010000037.1 GCA_945965395.1 uncultured Bacteroides sp. | reverse complement strand
AGTGGTGCCACCAGGAATCGAACCGGGGACACAAGGATTTTCAGTCCTTTGCTCTACCAACTGAGCTATGGCACCAGCATTTTTATGTTTGCAGTCAATGTTTCTCGATTGCGGTTGCAAAGGTACGCAAACTTTTGGAACTTGCAAACATTTCAGTGGAAAAAATGCGATTTTTGTGCAAAAAACGGCATTTTTTTCGGAAAATACCGATAATAACTCTAAAAAACCTTCCTTTTTCACTCCGAAATAAGGTCGGATACCGAAAAAGGAAGGTTTCAAATCTAGACTATAAAAGAGCTTTATCCTTTCAGGGGATTCCAGCCTTGTGCTTTCAGTTCAAGTTCATTTCCATCACGAGTCACAAGGGCGCATCCCAGTTCGGGTTTAGTGATGTGACCGATGACTTTCACGTCTTTCATCTGAGAAACGACTTCGTGCGCGGTCAACGGTACCGTGAAGAGTAGTTCGTAATCTTCACCGCCGTTCAGTGCACAAGTGCTTAGGTTCATGTTGAATTCTTCGGCCATTACGGCTGTCTGGTAGTCAATCGGGATTCGCTCTTCGTATACGCGGCAACCGGCATGGCTTTGTGAACAGATGTGCATCAACTCAGATGACAGTCCGTCGGAGATGTCCATCATGGCGGTAGGCTTGATACCGGCTTTAGCCAGGCTTTCTACAATATCCTTGCGGGCTTCCGGTTTTAAGAAGCGTTCCAGTAAGTATTCTTTGCCGGCAAAGTCGGGCTGTACATCTTTTTCGCCCTGGAATACGGCTTTCTCCCGCTCCATTAGCTGAAGTCCCATGTAAGCAGCTCCTAAATCGCCTGATACGCAGATCAGGTCGGTTTCTTTGGCACCGTTGCGGTAAACTACCTTGTCTTTATCGGCTTCTCCAATGCAGGTGATTGAAATGGCCAGCCCTGTAACAGAAGATGTGGTGTCACCTCCTACAAGGTCTACTTGATGCTGTGTGCAAGCCAGTTTCAGGCCGTCGTAGAAATCTTCCAGGTCTTCGATGCAAAAGCGTTTGGATACAGCCAGTGATACGGTAATCTGCTTCGGAGTACCGTTCATGGCGTAAATATCAGAGAAGTTCACCATGGCCGATTTGTATCCCAGGTGCTTCAATGGGGTATATACCAGGTCAAAATGTACACCTTCCATCAGCAGGTCGGTAGTGACCAATACCTGCTTGCCGGGAAATTCCAATACGGCCGCATCATCGCCCACACCGTATTTCGTTTCCGGGTTCTGTAATTTAATATCTTGGGTGAGGTGCTTGATAAGCCCAAATTCACCCAACGTTGAAATTTCTGTTCTGTTTCCTTCGTGCATAGTATTTTTACGCTCTGTTGATAAGTTCTCTCATAATGGTCGTCATGCGAGGCTGTGCTTCGTCGGCAGCCTTCTGCACTTCTTCGTGTGATACTTCCACAATCTTGCCTTCCACGCCCAGGTCGGTGATGACTGATACGCCGAATACCTTTATACCACAATGATTGGCTACAATCACTTCTGGTACGGTTGACATACCTACGGCATCAGCACCCAGAATGTGGAACATCTTATATTCCGACGGGGTTTCGAACGTAGGACCTTGCGTACCGAGGTAAACGCCTTGTTGCACCTTGATACCTTTTTCCTGTGCAATTTCCAGGGCTTTTGCAATCAGTTCTTTAGAGTAAGCTTCACTCATATCCGGGAAGCGTGGTCCGTATTCGATATTCTTCCCACGAAGCGGATGTTCCGGGAAGAGATTGATGTGGTCGGTAATAATCATCAGGTCACCGATTTCAAAGTCGGGATTAGTACCTCCTGCAGCATTCGATACGAAGAGGGTTTTGATGCCCAGTTCACGCATCACGCGTACGGGGAAAGTCACTTCCTTCATGGAATAGCCTTCATAAAAATGAAAACGTCCCTGCATGGCCATGATGTCTTTGTTGCCCAGTTTCCCGAAAATCAGTTTCCCGCTGTGTCCTTCGACGGTTGAAACCGGGAAATTCGGGATTTCCGAATAGTTGATTTCATACTTGTCGGTGATTTCGTGCACCAGACTGCCCAATCCTGTACCCAGGATGATGGCTGTTTCGGGGTGAGTGTGCATTTTAGCCTTCAGAAAGGCAGCTGTTTCTTGAATTTTTTCTAACATACTCAATGATTTTAGGGTTAAATACTAGTTCTCCTTTGTGCAGAAACTCCACTTCTATGGGGAGCACGTAAATATAGGGTTTCAGTTCTTCGCTGAGCTGCGGATGACCGATAAGCCGTGAGGCATCCTTTTCGGTGGTCAGGATGAGGCGGCGGGTTTCCGGCAGCTGGTGGAACTGATGTGCAATCTGTTGCATGTCGGCACCATCAAAATTGTGATGGTCGCCAAAGAGCAGCGGAGTGACATGGGCGGCGTGTCGGCCTACTTCCTCTACCAATGGCGCCGGTGAGGCAATGCCGGTGACTAGCAGAACTTCTTTATTTTTTAACACATCCAGCGGTTGGGCAGGAGCATTCATAAATAGGGGATACAGCTTTCCGTAGGCCAGGGTAGTGAAAAACACTTCCTGATGCGGAAGTGGCTGTATGCGTTGTCGGATACGTTCGCATTCCTCCAGACTGAGGGTAGGCGGACATTTCGTGACGACAAGCAAATCGGCTCGTTTCTTTCCGCTGGCAGGTTCCCGAAGGCGTCCGGCAGGAAGAAGCTGGTCACATTCCACAGGGCGATGGTAATCCATCAGCAGGATGCGTAATCCTGGTCGCACGTAACGGTGTTGAAAGGCATCGTCCAGCAGGATGACTTCCGTATCAGGCGCTCCTTGCGGAGAGGTAAGTTGGCGGATACCCCGGCAGCGCTCTCCATCTACGGCCACATGAATGGCGGGAAACTTGCGGGCCATCTGGTAAGGTTCGTCACCGATGTCTTCCATTCGGGAGGTAGAAGAAGCCAGTACGAAACCTTTGGATTTCCGCTTGTAGCCCCGGCTCAGTACGGTCAGCCGAAACGAGTCCTGCAACAGCCGGATGAGGTATTCTGTGTGAGGGGTTTTCCCGGTACCGCCTACAGTCAGGTTACCGATGCAGATGACGGGTAACGGAAAACGTTCTTCGTGGAGCCATCCCACGTCGAACAAAAGATTCCGTATCCTCACACCGATGCTGTAGAGGAAACTGAAGGGCCATAGCCCCCAATATATTTTGCATTTTCCGCTCATGAACGCGCCTCCTGCTTATTGGATACGCATGTTGAATGGCAAACGGGCTTGCAGACGGTCAGACTGTTCCACGTGGCGCAACCATTCAAAGCCTTGATAATATTCACCGAATGTTTCCTGCAACTGGCTGTGAATGTAGCGGTCGGCACGAGTATTCAGCAGTTCTGTCAGGAAATCCTGCTTGGTCGGGTAGCTTTTCAGCTTATAGTCTTTTACTTTTCCCAGTTCGGCAGCCAGCTGGATGGCAGTATCCAGTCCTCCCAGTTCGTCTACCAGTTTCAGCTCCTTAGCCATGCTCCCGGTCCATACGCGGCCTTCCGCAATCTTGCAGAGCTCCTCTAACGGAATATTTCGTCCTTCGGCACAGCGTTTGGTAAACAAGGCATATCCCTGGTTCACCATTTGTTGCATCAGGGCCGATTCTTCTGCATTGAACGGACGGCTCATGCTGCCCATGTCGGCCATTTTATGTGTCTTGACTCCATCAAAATGAAGTCCCAGTTTATTGGTTAGTAATTCCGAAGCGTCGGGCATCATACCGAATATACCGATAGAGCCGGTCAGAGTAGTCGGTTCAGCCACGATTTTGTTGGCAGCGCAAGAAATGTAGTAACCTCCGGAAGCTGCATAGTCACCCATGGATACTACAACCGGTTTTTCTGCTTTCAGCAAGGTCACTTCACGCCAAATCTGTTCCGAACCGTAAGCACTTCCTCCCGGAGAGTTCACGCGGAGCACGACCGCTTTTACGTTTTTGTCTTTACGCAAATCGCGTAAATCCTTCGCTACTTTCTCGGAGTTAATACCTTCGTCGTATGAAGAGCCGTTGTCAATTTCTCCGTAAGCATAATAAACAGCTACCACGTCTCTTGTCTTGCTTTTCGGAGTGACTGATTTTACACGGGTCATTTCGTCCAGACTCAGGGTGTGGAGATTATCTTCTTCGGTCAGTCCGGCGAGTGATTTTAGGTAGCTGAGCACTTCATCCTTGTACATCAGCGTGTCGGCCAATCCGCAGCGTACGTAGTTTTCGGCTGGGCGCAAGTCCATATTTTGGTCAGCTAATAAGTTCAGAGAATCGACCGAAATATTTCTGGAAGCAGCTACATCTTCTACAATGCTCTTCCAGGTAGATTCCAGAAAGGCCTGTGTTTGTTCACGGTTGGCCGGACTCATTTCGGTATTGGTCATCGGTTCAACGGCCGATTTGTAGGTACCCACACGGAATATCTGCATTTTAACTCCGATTTTGGCCAGAAAATCTTTCAGGAACATGGTTTCGCTGGCCAGTCCGTGCCAAGAGAGACTTCCTACGGGGTTCACAATCACCTTGTCGGCTACACTGGCCAGGTAATAACCGCCCTGTGTATACATGTCGGCATAGGCAATAAGGAACTTGCCGCTCTGCTTGAAATCGGCCAGTGCACGATGAATGGCCTGTAAAGAGGCTGTAGAACATGCTAATGCTCCAGTATGCAGGTAGATACCCTTAATCTGTTCGTTTTCCTTGGCTTTTTGTATAGAGTTTAGAATATCTTCCAGTCCGTATGTAGAAATCTGGTCCTCAAAGAACTGGTCTACTGGACTGGGCTGATAGCGTTCCTGAACGGTGCCTTTCAGTTCAAGCGTAAAAACAGAATTGGGCATGACTAAGGTTTCGCTTTCAGAAAAAGCCACAATTCCTGCCAGCATGGTGACACCTAAGATGATAAAGATAAACCCGCAAATCAGTACACCCGTAATGGTGGCCAGGGTACTTCGAAGAAATTCTTTCATTGTCAGTCGTTTTTAGATTAGTAAACAAAGTTATTCTTTTTGCCTGAAAAAGCAAAAATACAGGAGGGTAATTTTCTTTTTTACAGAGTGGTGATTATGGCCTTAAATTTGATTTTAAATTTATTTTAGGTAGCTTTTGAAGGGATTTTTATAGTGCAATATAATAAGGTAATGTCGAGGGCTTGATTCAATAGTTTGCTACAAAATTTATTGTTGATTTATAATTTGTTGATATTTAGACTGTTATATAGATTTAATCCATCGTGAAGGTCTGCGCATTGACGAGCGTGAAAAAACGCACTTGCGTTCAATCCAAAACGCCCTTGCGTTTAAGATCAAACGCCCTTGCGTTTGAAGTGAAACGCCCTTGCGTTTTATATCAAATATACTTGCGTTTTTTGAGAGGTTGCAGAAAATATCTCCCGATTTATTTTGTTTTTTTACGGAACTTCCCCAATTTTGCCAAAATTGATTTTGTGAACTTTAAATAAATACGATATGGCAGAAGAAATGATTGTCAAGGAACTGGACGAGGTAGTAGTCCGTTTCTCGGGTGATTCCGGTGACGGAATGCAGCTGGCCGGAAATATGTTCTCCAATATTTCGGCAACCGAAGGAAACGATATCAGTACATTCCCGGATTACCCGGCGGACATTCGCGCCCCACAAGGTTCATTGACTGGTGTGTCTGGCTTTCAGGTGCATATTGGTGCCGGAAAGGTATATACTCCGGGTGATAAATGCGATGTGCTGGTAGCCATGAATCCGGCAGCCTTGAAAACACAGTATAAATTTTGTAAACCGCAGGCGGTAATTATCATAGACTCCGATTCATTTACCAAACGTGACCTGGAAAAGGCTAAGTTTACGTTGGAAAATCCCTTCTCGGAACTGGGTATCAAGAATGAAGTCGTGTCGGCAGCTATCACTACCATGTGTAAGGAAAGCCTGAAAGACAGCGGGCTGGACAACAAGTCTATCTTGCGAACAAAGAACATGTTTGCTTTGGGGCTGGTATGCTGGCTGTTCCATCGTGATGTGAAGGTGGGCGAAAAAATCCTGCGCGAGAAATTTGCCAAGAAACCGGAAATAGCCGAAGCCAATGTAAAGGTACTTTACGACGGTTATCACTTTGGTGAAAATACCCATGCTTCTGTATCGATGAGCTATACCGTGCCGAGCAAAGCACAGAAAGAGCCGGGAAAATACATGGATATCAACGGTAATAAAGCGACGGCATACGGTCTGATGGCAGCTGCCGAGAAAGCAGGCTTGCAATTGTATTTGGGTTCTTACCCGATTACGCCGGCTACGGATATTTTGCACGAGTTGGCCAAACATAAATCGCTGGGTGTAAAGACAGTGCAGTGTGAAGATGAGATTGCCGGATGTGCTTCTGCTGTAGGAGCTTCGTTTGCTGGTGCATTGGCTGTAACTACCACTTCCGGACCGGGTATCTGTTTGAAGAGTGAAGCCATGAACCTGGCGGTGATTACGGAACTTCCGCTGGTGATTGTAGACGTACAGCGTGGAGGCCCTTCTACCGGACTGCCTACTAAATCAGAACAGACCGATTTGCTTCAGGTGCTGTTCGGACGTAATGGAGAAAGCCCGATGCCTGTGGTAGCCGCTTCTTCACCGACCGACTGTTTTGATGCGGCTTATCTGGCCTGCAAGATTGCCCTGGAGCACATGACTCCGGTCGTTTTGTTGACCGATGCCTATATTGCCAATGGTTCTGCCGCATGGCGTCTGCCCGATTTGAATACTTATCCATCCATCTGTCCGCCTTACGTGAAGCCGGAAATGGCTGATTCGTGGACACCGTTCCAGCGTGATCCGCAGACAGGTGTACGTTACTGGGCTACACCGGGTATCCCGGGCTTTATGCACCGTATCGGAGGATTGGAAAAGAGCAACGAGACCGGAGCCATTTCTACAGAACCGGAAAACCACTTCCTGATGACGAAGTTGCGTGCCGAAAAGGTAGAAAAGATTGCCGATTCATTGCCACCGCTTACAGTGGAAGGTGATCCGGATGCCGATTTGCTGATTGTAGGTTTTGGAGGTACTTACGGACATTTGCATTCTGCCATGGATCAGTTGAATGCCATGGGGAAGAAAACGGCACTGGCACATTTCCGTGTCATTAACCCGTTACCAAAAAATACAGCCGAAGTATTACGGAAATACAAGACCATCGTGGTGGCCGAACAAAATATGGGACAGCTGGCAGGCTATCTCCGCATGAAAGTGGAAGGTATTCACCTGCATCAGTTCAATCAGGTAAAAGGCCAGCCGTTCGTAGTGAAAGAGCTGGTAGAGGCTTTCAGTCAACTTTTTTAATGATTCATCAATAAATATTCTGGAGGAATAACAATGAGTGAAACAAAATATACGGCAGCAGATTACAAATCCGGACAGCCTCGCTGGTGTCCGGGCTGCGGCGACCACGCTTTCCTGAATTCTTTTCACAAGGCTTTGGCCGAACTGGGAGTACCTCCCCATGAAATTGCGGTGATTTCCGGTATCGGATGTTCTTCGCGTTTGCCTTATTACATGAATACGTATGGCATGCACACCATCCATGGACGTGCGGCAGCCATTGCTACGGGAGCCAAGGTGGCCAATCCGAACCTTACTATCTGGCAGATTTCCGGTGATGGTGATGGTCTGGCCATTGGTGGTAACCATTTCATCCATGCTATCCGTCGTAATGTAGATATTAACATCGTATTGTTGAATAACCGTATTTACGGATTGACCAAGGGACAGTATTCTCCGACTTCAGCCCGTGGGTTTGTAAGTAAATCTTCTCCCTACGGTACGGTGGAAGATCCTTTCCGTCCGGCAGAATTGTGCTTCGGAGCTCGCGGCCGTTTCTTTGCCCGTTGTGCGGCAGTAGATGGAGGTCCTTCTGTGGAAGTGCTGAAAGCAGCTGCTCGTCACAAAGGTACGTCGGTGGTAGAAGTGTTGCAGAACTGTGTCATCTTCAATGACGGTACGCACGATGCTGTGGCCAAAAAGGAAGACCGTGAACGCAATGCGATTTATCTGGAGCACGGTAAGCCTATGCTTTTCGGCCCGAACAAAGAATTTGGCCTGATGCAGGAAGGCTTTGGCTTGAAAGTGGTGAAACTGGGTGAGAATGGAATCACGGAAAAAGACATCTTAGTGCATGATGCCCATTGTGAAGACCATACCCTGCAATTGAAACTTGCGCTGATGGAAGGTCCGGATTTCCCGATAGCCTTGGGTGTGATTCGTGATGTGGATGCACCTACATACGAAGAGGCAGTGGAAGCCCAGATTGAAGAGGTTTCAGCCAAGAAGAAGTATCACACGTTTGCTGAATTGCTGGAAACGAATGATACGTGGGAGATTAAATAAGCCTGAAAGATAAATATAAAGGAAAGGAGTCGATGTTTTTCTCATCTGGCTCCTTTTTGTTTTTATTCTTTTTCTCCATAGCACAAATCACCTGCGTCCCCGAGTCCCGGCACGATATAGGAATGAGCATTCAATTCCGGGTCGATGGCACCGCACCACACGGTGGTTTTTTCAGCAGGGAACACTTTTTTGATATGCTCGATGGCTTGGCGGCTGGCAATGACCGAAGCAATGTGTATATGAGACGGTTCTCCTTTGGTAAGCAAAGCTTCGTATGCCAGTTCCATAGAACTGCCGGTAGCCAGCATCGGATCGGTCAGAATCAGAATCTTTCCGTCCAGTCGTGGAGAAGCGATGTATTCAATGTGAATGTCGAAGTTATCTTCGTTGATGTATTTACGATAAGCTGATACGAAGGCGTTTTCCGCATGGTCGAAATAGTTAATAAAGCCCTGATGAAGTGGAAGTCCTGCACGAAGGATGGTGGCTACCACAGGTTGCTCGGAAGGTACATTCTCTACGGCTGTAGCCAATGGGGTTTGTACGGATACCGGATGGTAGGGAAGTGTCCGGCTGATTTCGTATGCCATAATTTCACCCACACGTTCAATATTGCGTCGAAAGCGGATACGGTCACCTTGTACATGTACATCGCGGATTTCAGAAAGGAACTGGTTGAACAGGCTGTTGCTTTGGTTAAAGTTGATTATTTTCATAAACATTTTCAGGTTCTTAGGAGTTTTATTATTTAAAGTCCAGTTTGCAAAGAAACAAAATAAAATTGATTTGTAAAGTGGATTTGGCAATTTTGTTACACAAGTATAAATCTTTAAATGATTACGGATTTTTTTCTGTAATAACTTCTTTGTATTAAAAATATCTACTACTTTTGTAGCGCCTAAAACAAGGAGATGTTGAAGAGCAGAAAAAGCAGATTAGGCTTACAGATATAGACAATAAACATTTGATATAATAACCAAATTAATCATTTGAACAATGGCAAATTTAGATCTTACTAAGTACGGTATCACTGGAACCGTAGAAATCGTACACAATCCTTCTTACGATGTATTGTTTGCAGAAGAAACAAAAGCTGGTTTGGAAGGCTTCGAAAAAGGTCAGGTAACTGAACTGGGTGCAGTAAATGTAATGACTGGTATCTACACTGGTCGTTCTCCTAAAGATAAATTCTTGGTAAAAGACGCTACAAGTGAAAATACTGTATGGTGGACTTCAGAAGAATATAAAAACGACAACAAGCCTGTAACTACAGAAACTTGGAATGTATTGAAAGACTTGGCTGCTAAAGAATTGTCAAACAAGAAATTGTATGTTGTTGATGGTTTCTGCGGCGCTAACGAAGCTACTTGCTTGAAAGTTCGTTTCATCATGGAAGTTGCATGGCAGGCTCACTTCGTAACTAACATGTTCATCCGTCCGTCTAAAGAACAGTTGGAAAACTTCGAACCTGATTTCGTTGTTTACAACGCTTCTAAGGCTAAAGTTGAAAACTACAAAGAACTGGGTCTGAACTCAGAAACTGCAGTTGTATTCAACTTGACTACTAAAGAACAGGTTATCCTGAACACTTGGTACGGTGGTGAAATGAAGAAAGGTATGTTCTCTATCATGAACTACATGAACCCGCTTCGTGGTATCGCTTCTATGCACTGCTCTGCTAATACAAATATGGAAGGAACTAGTTCGGCTATCTTCTTCGGTTTGTCTGGTACAGGTAAGACTACTTTGTCTACTGACCCGAAACGTAAGTTGATCGGTGACGACGAACACGGATGGGACAACGAAGGTGTATTCAACTACGAAGGTGG
>CAMFND010000036.1 GCA_945965395.1 uncultured Bacteroides sp. | reverse complement strand
AAACCACAGTGTGGGATACATATTTCACAGTGCGGGATACAAACCCCACGGTGTGAAACAGAGAATAGATAAAGGGATTCTCAGGAATATAGAAGGGGTATTTTATTTTTATATTGTGCGTCATGCAGTAAGTGTTTTTTTTTGTATGATTGTTATATATATGACAAACATAAAAAAATATACAGCGATGAGAACGATTTTTGTATTGCTTGGGTTGCTGGCGGCATCTGTAACGGTGAAGGCACAGACATTGATCTCGCCCGACGGAAACTTCAAGATGCAGTTTCATCTATCAGACGAAGGCAAACCAGTCTATTCGTTGATATACAAAGAAAAAGAAGTGATAAAAGAAAGCAAAATGGGCTTTCAGATAAGTCCTTCGATTGCATTTGACCGTAATTTCAGCGTAGTAGAAACAAAGATAGATAGTTGTGATACGGTCTGGAAAACAGTGTGGGGGCAGAACAGCGAGATCAGAGACCATCACAAAGAGTTGTGGGTGGCACTGAAACAAGAGAAATCCGGCAGACTTCTGAATATCCGCTTTCGGTTATTTAATGACGGCCTGGGTTTTCGCTATGAATTTCCTGTGCAAAGTAATTTGCGTCATTTTACCCTAAAAGAGGAATTGACAGAATTTCAGCTGGCTGGCAATCATAAAGCTTTCTGGATTCCGGCAGATTACGATACCAATGAGTTTCAGATAACTACTTCCCGCCTTTCGGAAGTACCTCTTTTAATTGATGAGGCCCGCAATGAGCCTTTGGCTTGTAAATCACCGACTCCGAATCTGGCTGTGCAGACTCCGTTGATGCTGAAGTCGGATAACGGACTGTATATTAATATTCATGAGGCTGCACTGGTAAACTATCCGGCCATGCATTTGAACCTGGATGCAGAAACTTACCTTATGAGTGCACACTTGACGCCCGATAAGAATGGAAACAAGGGATACATTCAGACTGGAAGTGTAACTCCGTGGCGTACGATTATTGTGAGCGACGATGCCCGTGATATTCTGGCTTCCAACCTGATTCTGAATCTGAATGAGCCTTGTAAGATAGAGGATACTTCCTGGATAAAGCCTACTAAATACGTCGGTGTATGGTGGGAATATTTCACGGGCGGAGGTTCTACATGGGCCTATACCGACACGCAGGATGTTGTGATTGGACAGACTGATTACAAACAACTGAAACCTAACGGACATCATGGAGCCAATACAGCTCATGTGAAAGAATACATCGATTTTGCAGCTAAGCATGGATTTGACGCCGTGCTGGTGGAAGGATGGAATGAAGGATGGGAAGATAATTATGCGTATGCCAAAGAATTTATCTATAGCTTTACTACCCCTTATCCTGATTTTGACGTGAAGGAATTACAGGCTTATGCAGCTTCCAAAGGGATAAAGATTATCATGCATCATGAAACCACTTCTTCTGTGGCAGATTATGAGCGTCAGATGGATGATGCGTTCCGTTTCATGAAAGACAATGGATATGATGCGGTGAAAACCGGATATGTAGGCCCGATTATTCCACGTAGTGAGCATCACGATGGACAGTGGATGGTGAACCACTACAACCGTGTGGCAGAAAAGGCGGCCCAGTATAAGATTATGGTCAATTCGCACGAAGCGGTTCGTCCGACCGGTTTATGTCGTACTTATCCCAACTGGATTGCACAGGAGTCGGCACGAGGAACAGAGTTTGAATCATTCAACGGCATTCGTCCGGACCACCAGACTATTCTTCCGTTTACCCGTCTGATGGGAGGACCGATGGATTATACCCCGGGTATTTTTGAAGGCGATCTGTCGGTGTATGGCAGTAACAAGGCAAAGCTGGGTACTACATTAGTAAAACAATTAGCTTTGTATGTCACGATGTACAGTCCGCTTCAGATGGCTGCCGATTTGTATCAGAATTATGAGAAATATCCGGATGCGTTCCAGTTTATTAAGGACGTGGCAGTAAACTGGGATCATACCTATATATTAGAGGCAGAACCGGGAGATTATATCACGATTGCCCGTAAGGCCAAAGGAAAAAATGAATGGTATGTAGGAGGCATTACGGATGAAAACAGCCGTGAAGCCCTTATCGACTTCAGCTTTCTGCCGAAAGGCAAGAAATATCAGGCCGTTATCTATGCAGACGGGAAAAAAGCCGACTGGCGGACAAATCCGAAAGAGTATGTGATAGAAACACGGACAGTAAGTCATAAGACTAAACTCAGACAAAAGCTGGCACCCAGTGGTGGGGTAGCTATCAGTATAAAGGAATTATAGGTAAGAAGATTGTTTTCAGGAAAATAAAGGTAGATCTTTGATAGAATTGTCGGTATCATAATATAAAAAACAGATATTAGTGGATGACTTTACATAAAAGTTGTTGAAATAGATTTTAAAATTTATCTTTGTGATAAATACCAAATCTGATCACTTATGTCTGTAAATAATTTTGAAACAATATATTATGGCTTGTTTAAACAGCATTATTCTGCATTGTTGTTTTATGCAACCCGTTTGGTAGGTGAGGATGATGCGGAAGATATTGTTCAGGATGTATTTGTCGAATTGTGGAACAATAAAAGCAAGATTGATTTTGATAACCACATCAAGTCCTTTTTATATAAGTCTGTTTATACAAGATCCATCAATTTTCTGAAGCATAAATCAGTAGTGGATAATTATACTTCGGAGGAAAAAGAATTTTTTGCCCAGAAGATTGCCTATTACAATTATGAAAACTCTGAGGTAATGGCACGGCTGGAGAATATGGAGTTGAAGAAGGAAATTCTGTCTGCCATCAATGATTTGCCGGATCAGAGCCGAAAAGTTTTTAAAATGAGCTATCTCTACGAGATGAAGAATAAGGAAATTGCCGACATACTTGGTATTTCCCTGAGAACGGTAGAAGCCCATATGTACAAAGCATTGAAGATACTGCGTATAAAGCTCAGTCATTTGCTTTTATTATTAATTTGTTTTTTTAGGTGTGTATGAATAAAATTAGTGATGATATTATATGGAGATATCTTCAGGGAACTGCGACTGCTGAAGACATGAAGGCACTTAATGAGTATATCAGTGCTTCTCCTGAAAACAAAAAGTATTTGTTTTCCATAGAGGAGTTGTATCATCTGGGAAAGTGGAAATACGACGAAGAAGATAAGATAAACGCAGCCATGCAACGACTGAAGTCGGTTGTACAGCCTGTTGAGATGTTTGTAGTTTCGGAAAAGAAGGAGAAAAAACCGATGAAGCACCTCTTTTTGTGGACTCGATATGCAGCGGCCGTGCTTGTGCTTGTGCTTATAGGATGGCTGTCTTTTAAGGGGCTGACAAGCGAGGACATGATAAGGGTTTACGCAGACAATAAGATAAGAAAGATTGAACTTGCGGATGGGACGAAAGTCTGGTTGAATAAGGGGAGCGTGTTTGAATATCCGAAAACTTTTACGAAAGATAATCGGAAAGTCAGACTGGACGGAGAGGCTTATTTTCAAGTAGCCCGACAGGCGGGTAAGCATAAGTTCACGGTAGAGAGTAAACTGATGACTGTGGTTGTGCATGGTACGATTTTTAATATGAAGAGCTACGACAAGGATACTGTGGCAGAAACGTCACTTATTGAAGGAGAAGTGTTTGTGGAATCTGTTAATGATGATTCAAAAATCGTTTTGCTCCCAGGACAGAAAGCTATTGTAGAAAAGAATAATCACAAGATGGTGGTAAAAGAGACCAATTCGCTTATGGATGGAATTTGGCGAAACAACATGGTTCCTTTCCAGAATGCAACGATTCAAGATATTGCAAAGGTGCTGGAAGATTTATATCATGTTGAGATTGAGGTCCGTAAGGATATAGACTTGACACATACCTATTCAGGCATGATAGAGAAAAAAGAAAAACTTGAGGATGTGATGAAGACCTTGCAGAATAGCATTCCGATAAGATACAAGATAGAGAGTGATAAGGTTTTGATTGAACCTATGGAGTAAAATCCGATTCGGCAAACACGCATTTATGAGGTGTTTGCCGATTTTTTTATATTTCCCGAAAAAAATAATGAATTTGAGTAAGTGTTTTATATAAGGTAGCTGTTATATATGTACTATTGGAAATTGTAGTAATAATTTAAAATAACAAGATTATGTTTAACCTTAAAAAGAATTTATTTTTAGAAGGGAAAATGCAATCCTTATGTTCGGGAAAGTATCTCAGGACATTAGTTTTTTTAGGCTTGTCGGCAGCTCCTTTTCAGTGGGTTTCGGCGCAGTTTAATCTTTCACTGACTAATCCTAATTTGGGAAGTGTGATTAAAGAAATCCAGGCTCAATCGGATTATCAGTTCTTCTATGACGATAAGCTTGCTTCTGTTCAACTTGAATCTCTAAATGTGACAGATTCTTCTTTGCAGGAAGTATTGAGCAAGGCTTTGAGTGGGAAAAATATTTCCTATAAAATAGACGATAAAGTCGTTTATCTGTCTATGGATAATTCCACGGTAAAGAAGTCACCTGCACAGAGTGCTGCAAAGAAGACGATTACCGGACGTATAGTAGATGCGACTGGTGAACCACTGATTGGTGTGACTATCATGGAAAAAGGAACTACCAATGGCAGCATTACCGATTACGATGGAAATTATACTGTGAACGTACCAGGAAATGCGGTGCTTCAGTTCTCTTATATCGGCTATAAGAGTGTCGAGATGAAGGTTGAAGGCAAAGAGGTGATTGACCTGACTATGCATGAAGATACGGAGGTATTGGATGAGGTTGTTGTTACCGCTTTGGGCATCAAACGTGAGAAAAAAATGCTGGGATACGCTGTACAGGAATTGAAGAGTGATGAATTGAATAAAACGGGTGACCCTTCTGTAACAAGTGCTTTGCAAGGTAAGGTAGCCGGTTTGTCAATGAATACTTCATCTACCGGTTTGGGAGGTTCTACTAAGATTACGATTCGTGGTAACTCTTCATTAACAGATAATAACCAGCCGTTGTGGATTGTGGATGGTGTTCCTTTTAGTGACAACAACACATCTGATGCTAGTTTCTATGGTGGTGTAGACCGTGGTGGCTCTGCAATGGATATTAATCCGGATGACATTGAGAGTATTTCAGTTTTGAAAGGCCCGAATGCCGCAGCATTGTATGGTTCACGTGCTGGTAACGGTGTAATTTTGGTTACAACGAAGAAAGGTTCCAAGAAAGATGGTTTTGGTATCCGCTATACTGGTAACTTTACATGGAGTAGCGTAGCCGAAACATTAGAGCAGCAGGAACGTTATGGCCAGGGACAGATTGGTGCCAATGGTGGTGCTAGCTATACCAAAGAAACATCAGGTAGCTGGGGTCCTGTGCTGAACGGCGACTCGTTTACAGCTTGGAACGGTGAAACGTATGCTTATTCAAAATATGGCAATAAATTGAAAGACTATTTTGATACTGGTTTCTCTCAGAATCACAATGTGTCTATCAGCAACGGTACTGAAACATCACATTTCCGTGCTTCGTTCGGTGCATCGGATAACAAGGGTGTGTTCCCGAATGAAAAATTGAATCGTATAAATATCGACTTGAATGCTGGTACAGAATTGAATAAATGGATGTCAATCGACGGAAAGATTTCATTGTCACGTACCAAAGCAGAGGATCGTCCTGAATATGGTACATACGGTGCTATCAACCAGTTGATGGGTATTCCTCACAATGTACGTTTGGATGATTTGAAACAGTATTCAACTGAAGATGCCGTACATGTGAACTGGTATGGACCGAGTGCTGAAATCCGTAACCCATATTATGTATTGCATCAACGTCATAATTCTGACGAACGCTGGCGTGCATTTGGTTATTATAGCACTAAGATTAACTTTACTGACTGGTTGCATTTATCTGCTAAGTATGCCTTCGATTATTACCGTACGCGTGTTCAGAATACCAATGCAGGTGATGCGTATAATAATGAAACGGTTCCTAGTGCTATCACTGATGACAAGATGGATCGTGGCGAAGAAAACTTCTTCGAATCAAATGCTGAATTTATTTTGATGGGTGACCGTCAGTTGACTGAAAACTTCCGACTTGGCTTTACGCTGGGTTCTAACTTCATGTATCAGAAGTTTGAGTCTTTGAGTGCCGGTGTAGGTAATATGTTGACTAAGGGTGAATGGATGTTCAATGCGGCTAACCTGTTGCGTACAGCTGCTGAAACAGGTAAGGAACGTGCCATGAATTCTGTATTTGGTTCTGTACAGATGGCGTGGAAGGAATATTTGTCATTAGACCTTACTGCTCGTAATGACTGGTCATCTACATTGCCTAAGCAGAATAATTCATTCTTCTATCCTTCTGCTAACTTGAGTTTTGTTATTTCTGATTTCATGAAGTCTATCGACAAATCTTTACCTTCATGGGTAACTTTTGCTAAGTTGCGTCTGTCTGCTGCACAGGTAGGTAAGGATACAGAACCGTATCAGTTGTACAATACTTATGCTTATAAGTTTGATAATGGCATCTTGACTCCTGATAAGAGTAATGTGAAGTTGAACGATAATTTGAAGCCGGAAATTGCTACTTCATACGAAGCTGGTTTGGATATGAAGTTCTTTGATAATCGTTTCGGGTTTGACTTTACTTATTATTACAGCAAGACTAAGAACCAGATTATGAAGGTGCCTGCTGCAGCTCCTTGGAGTGGTGGACAGTGGGTTAATGCCGGTTTGATTTCGAACCAGGGTGTTGAATTGATGTTGTATTCTACCATTGTAGATACTAAGGACTTCACATTTGATTTGAATGTGAACATGGCGCACAATGTTTCTACTGTTAAAGAACTGGCTCCTGAATCTAATGTGAACTATATGTTCTTTAACGGTGATGGCAACTTCCCTGTTAAGGTTGGTGCTCGTGCAGGTGAAAAACTGGGTGAGATTTATGCAACTACCTTGTACAAACGCAATGATAACGGTGATATTATAATCGGTGCCGACGGCATGCCGATGACTGTGACTGATGAAGCTGAATATGTAGCTAACCCGATTGGTAACATTCAGCCTGACCTGACCATGTCTGTATCACCTACTTTCACTTATAAAGGTGTAACTCTTTCTGCTATGTTTGATATGAAATTCGGTGGTGATATCTTCTCTTACTCAGAAATGATGGCTACCGGTAGAGGTTTGGCTAAGCGTACGGAAAATCGTGGAGAAACTGATAATTATATGATGGTATTCCCTGGTGTGACTGAAAATGGTCAGCCTAATACCACGAAGATTACAGCTAGCCAGTACTATGGTGCGTTGTTGGCTGAAGACTTCCTGTATGATGCTTCATTTATTAAGTTGAAAGAATTGTCATTGGGTTATTCATTCCCGTCAAAGATGCTGAAAAAGACCCCGTTGACTTCACTGAACGTTTCATTTGTAGCACGTAACTTGTGTTATCTGTTGAAGCATACACCGGGTACAAGTCCTGAAGGTGGTTACGATACAACTATGTTCTCACAGGCTATTGATTATGCGGCTCTGCCTTATACTCGTACCTTTGGTTTGTCTGTTAGTTTAGGTTTTTAATCTTAAAAAATAGTATAGAGTTATGAAATTCAATATATATAAATCTGTCGCCTTGTGTTCGTTGTTAGCACTTACAGGCTGTCATGACTTTGAAGAAATGAATACCAATCCGTATGCTCCGGTTTATGATCCTACAGTGATAGGAGGTACGGCTGACGGCATTGATATCGACTATACTTTGTCGGAAAATGCGTTAAAGAGTTTACAAGCTACAGAAAGTGCGGTAGGTGCAACTTTCTTTAACTTCATGTATGAAGGGTTATACAATGATTATCAGACTGCTACTAACCTGACACATGATGTGTATGCAGCTTATAGTGGATCAAACGGTTTTTTGAATAATGCTCCGGCTTATGCGTATAACGATGCTTGGTCAGCATCTCGTTGGCGTCATTTCTATGATGACCGTACCATCTCAGAATATAGCCAGTTGATTAAGACTTTTTGGTTCTGTAATAGAGAATATTATCACAATGCATTCCACATTACACGTATCTACTATGCTTTCTTGATGTCTGCTCAGACTGATACTTATGGGGATATTCCAATTAAGTATTATGTAAAAGGTATGATTCCTCCTGAAGAAAATGTGGAATACAGTTCACAAGAGGAAGTATATGGTTTAATATTCCAGATACTTGATCAGGCTATTACAGGCTTGCATAATCCCCCAGCTGGTGCTCAGTATAAGTTCAGCGATACGGATGACCGTGTGTACAAAGGTGATGTAAATAAATGGCTTCGTTTTGCGAATACACTGCGTCTGCGTCTTGCCTTGCGTGTGTCAAATGTAAATCCTGCGTTGGCTAAGGAACAGGGTGAAAAGGCGTTGACTGATCCTGCTGGTTTGATGCAGGGACAGGAAGACAATATGAAACTGATTCCTAAACGTCAGTTTGTAACCGGCGGTAATGAGAATATTTTTGCCTTGATGTACGGTTGGGGTGCCAGTGTAGTTTTGCCTAAGGAAATGGAGTGGGCATACAAGAACCAGGCGTTAAAGGATGGCATTGACTCATCGGCTGATGGTTTTGTGGCTAAGGTGTCACAAGGTGCTGAAGAAGGTACAGTAGTGGGCCTGGATAACCAGAAGTTTAATGAAAAAGAAGCAAATTGTTATCTTGACCCCCGTTGTGAAGTGTTATGGTTCCGTCCTACATCTTTGGATGATTTGAATGCGAAAGATGGTATTCATGAATCAGATAAAGAATTCGGTGGTTACCGTAATGGAGTAACAGAGGTTGGTTCTAAATATACTACAGTTTATTCTCCGATGCGTGTAGATCAGCGTACAGATGTTATGAACCGTAAAGTATGGTGGAACTTAGCTCGTGAAATTGTATGGATGGGCTATTCTGAAAGCCTCTTCCTGAAGGCTGAAGCAGCTTTGCGTGGTTGGGCTGGACTGCCTAAAACTGACGCCAAGGAATATTATGAAGAGGGTATCCGTGCTTCAATGAACTATTATGAAATTGATGCAGATGCCGAAGGTCAGCAGAAGATTGATAATTACATTAATCACTTGGCAGGTATGAAAGCTTTCACTAGCGGTTCTGACGAAGAACAGCTTGAACAGATTATTACACAGAAGTGGTTAGCTGTATATCCTAATGGTAATGAAGGTTGGGCAGAGGTACGTCGTACTGACTATCCTCGCTACTTGCTGTTGCCACGTTATGGTAATAACTCTAACGGTGAAGTAGAAAATACGAAATTAATCAAACGTATTAGTTATCCTAATAGTGAATCACGTAATCCATTGAAACCAAATTATACTCAAGGAACAAAAGTTTGGTGGGATGTAGACGATACAATGGATAACAATGGTAAATGGCGTACACCGAACAATTTCAGATAATAACTTTTAAATGAAAAAAGGAAGCCGTTTTAGCCTGTTGGTGTTGGTTTTAAATACATTATATGGCTAAAACGGCTTTTTAATCATTATTTTTCTTAACTTTAGTCGCTGTTGATTTGCACTATCTTTTAACTATTATAATGACATGAAAAATTCACTATGGGTTTTTATGGGTTTGGCAGGTCTTACGTGGGCTTGTTCCAGTCCTGTGGCTCCCGTGGAAGAGGATTTGACACAGTATGTGAATCCTTTTATTGGGACGGACTTTACCGGAAATACTTATCCGGGTGCACAAGTGCCTTTTGGCATGGTTCAATTAAGCCCGGACAACGGACTTCCGGGATGGGACAGAATCGCAGGTTATTATTATCCGGACAGCACTATTGCCGGATTTAGCCACACGCATCTTTCAGGAACAGGAGCAGGTGATTTGTACGATATTTCTTTTATGCCAGTGACCCTGCCATATGTAGAGGCAGATGCTCCTTTAGGGGTACATTCCAAGTTCTCACATGAGAAGGAAAGTGCATCGGCGGGCTATTATCAGGTCTTTTTGGATGATTATGGAATCAATGTGGAACTGACAGCGACGGAACGTTGCGGAATTCAACGCTATACTTTTCCGGAGGCGAAGTCAGCTATTATCCTGAACTTGAAAAAGGCAATGAACTGGGATGCGACTCAGGACAGTTATGTGGAGGTAGTCGATTCTGTGACAATCCGGGGTTACCGTTTTTCAGACGGATGGGCCAGAAAGCAGAAGGTGTTCTTCCAAACCCGTTTCTCTGTTCCTTTTGAGGATGTACAAATGGATACTACTCCTATTTTGAAGGATAATGTTCCTATGGGTACCGCATACATTGCTCGGTTTGATTTCTCGACGAAAAAGGATGAGCAGATAATTGTTTCTACTGCCATTTCGGGAGTGAGTATGGACGGTGCTGCCAGGAATCTGCAGGCAGAAGTTCCGGAAAATGATTTTGAAAAGTATCGGTTGCTGGCTAAGGAAACATGGAATAAGGAATTATCAAAGATAAAGGTAGAGTCGGAGGACAAGGATGACAAGGCCGTGTTCTATACTGCACTTTATCACAGTATGCTGGCTCCTACTATTTATTCGGATGTAGACGGACAATATTACGGACCGGATCAGAAGGTACATCAGGCTGAAAATTGGACCAATTACAGTACGTTCTCTCTTTGGGATACGTTCCGGGCATCACATCCGCTGTTTACTTATACGCAGCCAGAACGGACCAATGATATGATTAAGTCATTCTTGGCATTCTATGAGCAGAACGGTCGTTTGCCGGTATGGAACTTCTATGGAAGTGAAACAGACATGATGATTGGTTACCACGCAGTACCAGTTATTGTGGATGCGTATTTGAAGGGTATCGGTGATTTTGATGCAGAAAAGGCATTGGAAGCTTGTGTCACTACGGCGAATATTGATGAGTACAGAGGTATTGGCTTTTATAAGCAAAAGGGATACATTCCTTACAATGTCACAGATGAATATAATTCCGAAAACTGGTCGTTGTCAAGAACACTGGAATATGCGTTCGATGATTTCTGTATCGCTGAAATGGCTGCCAAGATGGGACGGAAGGACATTGCGGATACGTTCTATGCCCGTTCGCAGAATTACCGGAATGTGTACAATCCGGCTACTTCTTTTATGCAGCCCAAAGATGATAAAGGTAATTTTATCAAGGATTTCCATGCCGAGGAATATACGCCACATATTTGCGAAAGCAATGCATGGCATTATTTCTGGTCTGTACAGCATGATGTGGATGGTCTTATTAGTCTGGTGGGAGGAAAAGAACGCTTTAGTGAGAAGCTTGACAGCATGTTTACGTATCACCCGACGGACGACCACGAATTGCCTATCTTTAGTACAGGTATGATTGGACAGTATGCACACGGAAATGAGCCGAGCCATCATGTGGCCTATCTGTATAATAAAGTCAATCAGCCTTGGAAAACGCAGCAATATGTGTCGCAGATTATGGATGAACTGTATCTGAACACCCCGGCTGGTTTGTGTGGAAATGAGGATTGCGGACAGATGTCGGCATGGTATGTGTTCAGTGCCATGGGCTTTTATCCTGTAAATCCTGTTTCAGGTGAATATGAAATTGGAAAGCCGAAATTTAGAAAGGTTGAATTGCAGCAGGCAAATGGTAAAGTATTTACTGTGGTTGCAAAGAACCTTGATAAGGAAAATAGGTACATACGTGCTGTGAAATTGAATGGTAAAGACTATCATCAGAGTTTTATTACGCATGAGCAGATTCTGTCGGGTGCAACATTGGAACTGGAGATGTGTAATGAGTCTGGACATATATGGTATTAATTGAAAATCTTAAACTTGGAATTCGTTATGAAGAAATTAGCATTGTTAATTATGATAATGTGCTTTGCCCTTCACGGTAAGGCCACCAATTATGCAGATTATGTAAATCCGCTGATTGGTACTCAGTCTACTTATGAGTTTTCTTCCGGAAATACGTATCCGGCTATTGCACGTCCGTGGGGTATGAACTTCTGGACACCTCAGACCGGGAAGATGGGAGACGGATGGCAGTATATGTATACTGCGACTAAAATCAGAGGGTTTAAGCAGACCCATCAGCCCAGCCCGTGGATTAATGACTACGGTCAGTTTTCTATTATGCCGGTGGTAGGAGAGCCGATGTTTGATGAAAATAAACGTGCCAGCTGGTTCTCACATAAAGGTGAAGAAGCAAAGGCATATTATTATAAGGTGTATCTGGCAGAACATGATGTAGTGACAGAACTGGTTCCAACTGAACGGGCTGCCTTGTTCCGTTTTACTTTCCCTGAAAATGAGCATTCTTACGTAGTGATTGATGCGTTTGACAAGGGCTCTTATGTGAAGATTGATGCGGCAAATAACCGTATTATCGGTTATTCTACCAAGAACAGCGGTGGTGTGCCTGATAACTTCAAGAACTATTTTGTAATTGAATTTGACAAGCCTTTTACGTACAAGGCTACGGTGGCCGATAGTTGTATCTTTGTAGATAAAGCTGAACAGGAGGCAAATCATGCGGGAGCTATTATCGGTTTCGCTACTCGAAAAGGTGAAAAGGTACACGCCAGAGTGGCTTCTTCTTTCATCAGTCAGGCACAGGCTTTAGAAAATCTGAAGGAGTTGGGCAATGACAGTTTTGATGTGTTGGTAGAAAAAGGTAAGACTGCCTGGAATGAAGCATTGGGCAGAATAGAGGTTGAAGGTGGTAATCTTGACCAGTATCGTATGTTCTATTCTTGCTTGTACCGTTCGCTGTTGTTCCCTCGCAAGTTCTATGAGATAGATGCCAACGGACAGGTAGTGCATTACAGTCCTTACAACGGACAGGTACTTCCGGGATACATGTACACGGATACGGGTTTCTGGGATACATTCAGATGTCTTTTCCCCTTGTTGAATTTAGCTTATCCGTCAGTTAATAAAGAGATACAGGAAGGTCTTGTCAATACTTACAAAGAAAGTGGATTCTTCCCTGAATGGGCCAGCCCCGGACATCGCGGATGTATGGTGGGCAACAATTCTGCTTCCGTGTTAGTTGATGCTTATATGAAAGGTGTAAAAGTAGACGACTTGAAGACATTGTATGAAGGATTGCTTCATGGAACAAAGAACGTGCATCCGGAAGTATCTTCTACGGGACGTCTGGGATATGAATATTATAATAAATTAGGTTACGTGCCTTGTGATGTGAAGATACACGAGAACGCAGCCCGTACACTGGAATATGCGTATGATGACTGGTGCATCTATAAACTTGCTAAAGAACTGAAGCGCCCGAAAAAGGAAATCAAGCTTTTTGCAGAACGTGCCATGAACTATAAGAATCTGTTTGATTCGGAAACCAAACTGATGAGAGGCAAGAAGGAAAACGGTGAATTCATGAAGCCTTTCTCTCCGTTGAAATGGGGGGATGCCTTCACAGAAGGAAACAGCTGGCACTACACCTGGTCGGTGTTCCATGACCCTCAGGGACTGATTGACTTGATGGGAGGAGACAAGGCTTTTGTGTCTATGCTTGATTCTGTCTTCTCTGTACCGCCTGTATTCGATGACAGCTATTATGGTTTTGTAATCCATGAGATTCGTGAGATGACCGTGATGAACATGGGTAACTATGCACA
>CAMFND010000035.1 GCA_945965395.1 uncultured Bacteroides sp. | reverse complement strand
TATTTTTTCATATCACAAATCTTATTTAAAATGACACATTAAGTCCGAATGATGCCTGACGCATGGAAGGATAAGTAAATTTATTTGTCTCCGGATCCATACCAGCATAATCAGTGAAAGTAAAGAAGTTTTCCAAACTACAGAACAAACGTACCCTGCTCAGGGAAGCTGCTTTCACCCATTTTTCAGGCAGTGTATACCCCAACTGGATATTGCGAATTTTAAAATACCGCTTATCTGTCTGCCAAAGTGTACTAGCACGGGTATTACGTCCATCTCCTGTCAACAATCTTGGGAAAGTAGCATCTGTAACTCCCTTATGCCAACATCCATCTGCAACTTCCTGACTAATTTGATTTCCATAAGTTACATAAGTAGAACGCATGGTAGTATATACCTCTTTCTGGCTACCTGTACCAGAAAGCACGGTAGAGAAATCAAAACCCTTCCAATCAAATCCTAATGTAAAGTTATACATCAAACGAGGAGTGTCGCCATAACCTAAAGGAACTCGGTCGTCATCATTAAAGATACCGTTTCCATCCATATCCTTATATAATACATCTCCTAATTCTGGTCTTTTATATGTTTGGAAAGGATTTACCTGTTTACCATCTTTTCCTATAGGAGCATTATCTACCAAAGACTGCACATAACCCAAGTCCTCTTGTGTCTGTACGATACGGTCGGCCACCAATATATACTGTACATTGATTGGATAACCTTCTTTTATCATCTTACTTCCACTAATGCTAGGTTCATCTCCTTTAAACTTCGTCACCTTATTATTTACGAAAGTCATGTTCATGCCTACATTGTAATGGAAGTCATTAATTTTATCAGCCCAATTCAATGTCAGTTCAAAGCCTTTATTTACGACTTTCGCACTATTTTGAGTAGGAATTGAAGCATCACCATGTACCAGCGGTGCAGGCAAATTAATCAAAATATCCGAAGTCTTTTTATAGAAGTATTCCAATGTACCTGACAAACGGTTATTCAAAACAGCAAAATCTGCAGCCACGTTAGTCACTGCTGTACTTTCCCATGTCAAGTTTATATTGGCCAACGATGTCTGTGCCATACCAATCTGCAGTCCATCGTTTAACACATAATTAGCCTGAGCATAAGAAGGAACAGACTGATACTCAGATGCAAGGTAATTATTTCCCAATTCACCGTAAGATGCACGTAACTTCAAGGCATCTAACCACCCTTTTGTACCTTCCATGAATGCTTCCTGATCCATACGCCAACCTGCAGAAACAGACGGGAAATATCCCCAGCGATTATTTTCTGTAAAACGAGAAGAAGCATCTGCACGTAAATTCAATTCTAACAAATACTTATCTGCCCATCCCAGATTAATACGTCCAAAGAAAGAGCGCATAGCCCATTCCGAATGAGAACCACTTGTGGTTGATTCGCCTGTAGCACCATCAATCACATCCACAGAAGAATCTACCCAATCATAACGTTGAGCACTGAAACTACGATCGCGTCTCATTTCCTGACTGGCACCCAACATTACATTCAAATCCAAACGGTTATCCAGAAATCTGTTTTCATAACGTATCACTCCATCCATAAAGATACGTTCAATCTTCCGGTTGTCATTTTTTATATAATCACGACGGCTATCTTTGGTCACTATCTGCTCTGTCGCAAAATTCCACATATCCAGCAGATTTGTCTTTTTCCAATTATCCTTATCCGTCAATTCATAAGAATACGAGCCTGAGATACTCAGTCCTTTCAAAGGAGTAATTGTTCCAAAAAACTGTGCCTTGAAGTTACGTTCTTTCTTTTGTCCAGCTTCTCGGTTCAGCCATTGTAACGGGTTATTAGCTTGCGGGTCATCTTCCGGATTCTGCATTCCACCATAACGTCCATCATGCCGCAATACGATACCAGGTGTACTAGCCACTCCATACGTAAACACATCATCCACACGATCCTGACCTAAATCGATATTAGCAAAATAGCCATTTAGACGAGTTCCTAAGGTCAACCATTTAGTCGGACGAAGTTCCAAATTAGTACGAAAACTATATCTTTCATAACCGGCATTTTCCATCACACCCGGATTGTTATTATATCCAAAAGAGGTATAATAAGATGCCTTTTCCGAACCGCCGCTTACAGATAAATTATGGTTTGTTGCCACTCCAGTACGGAACACCTCATCTATCCAGTTTGTATTCGGATATTTCAAAGGATTTTGCCCAGCATCATCTCTCCAGGCCTTAATCGTTTCTTCAGAAAAACGTGCAGGTTTATTACTATTTACATAGGCTTCGTTCATCAATTCCATATAAGTAGCATAATCTGACACTGGATCAATCGTCTTGCCAATAGATTCCAAAGAAACATAGCCTGTATAATCAATATTAACCTTTCCCTGTTTTCCTTTCTTGGTTGTTATCAAAATAACTCCATTAGCAGCACGTGAACCGTAAATGGAAGCCGAAGCGGCATCTTTCAATACAGTCATGCTTTCCACATCCTGAGGAGCTACTGTATTGATATTACTTTCCACACCATCGATAATCACCAAAGGAGAAGAATCGTTCAGGGTACCTTGACCACGTACTAGAATACTTCCATTATCATCCCCCGGTTTATTGCTTGAAGAAGTAACAGACACACCGGCAGCCATACCAGCCAATCCAGAAGAAAGGTTGGTTATCGGACGTTTCTCTGCAATTTCTCCCATATCTACTGAAGATACAGAACCTGTCAAGTTCACCTTTTTCTGGGAAGCATAACCTACTACTACCACTTCTTCTATCAACTCAGTGTCCTCTGCCAACTTAACTGTAAAATTGGTTTGATTTCCAGTCTTGATGGTCTGTTCCTTATAACCAATGTAGCTAATGACTAATTCCGCATTCTCTTGTACGTTATTTAGCGTAAAGTTACCATCCAAATCGGTGATAATACCTTGAGAAGTTCCTTTCACTAATACATTTGCACCGATAATCGGTTCACCAGCTTTGTCCGTTACGGTTCCAGTCACAACACGACCACTTTGTTGCAATACCATATAAGAAGAGTCTGAAAGTTTTTCCATAGAAGAAAAAGATTCAGCATAAGCTGTGCTGCCTATCCAACACAAAGCTCCTCCCAAAAGCCAACAAGAAAGGCTTCCATACGACGTGCGTTTTTCTTTTTTAGATTGATACATAAAACTTAATTATTTTAAGGTTTTGTGCAAAACTAGAAAATACATTCATCAGACAGGATACATTTGCGTCCAAACAAAAACACACGTCTGTCTAGTCTTTGAGTTTTAACACTAAACGAAATACTTAAAATCAGAACCTTACACAGAAATGTAGCTTGATTTGGACAACAGAGCCCCCTCTTTTCTCTGATTTTGTCCTATTTTTGTATCTATTCAAAATACTATAAGAACATGAAAACATTACGCACATGGACATTGGCAACTTGCTGCTGTATTGGAAGCGCCCTTCTTGCACAAGAACCCTCGTATTCTACACAAGAAATTCTGAAAGATTTGGAATTTTTCAACGGATGGGAAGCTTCACAACTTACCCCCAATTTCAAGAAAAAACAATTAACCAATTTCCGTAGTCCCTTAATGAGACAACTTGCCGAAAGCATGATAGAGGGAAACTATCAGAAAGAATACCGGTTGAAAACTTACAGGCCAATAGCTTCCAACAAAATCCTCCAAAATAAACTAAAGTTATCAGACGGATATAGCCGTTATGAAAACATCACCGGTATGTATCTGGAAAAAGGAGAGAATGTGGTATTGGTAGGCGACATGCACGGAAGAGAAATCAACCTGCTGATTCCAGACTGGATGCGACAGCCTACACCAGGATTTGCCCCCACCAAAGATCCGGAAGGATGGGAACTGAAAAAGCAGGTCATTGCCTTGCATGAAGGAGTCAACGTGATTCATGTAGAAAAAGCCGGAAATGTCTACATAGACTATTTTGCCGATGACCCAGAAACCGCTCCCGGTATTACAATCCATTTTGTGACAGGAAAAGTAAACGGCTACTTTGATGCCGAAACACAAACAAATGAAGATTGGAACAAACTTCTTGATCAGGCAGTCAGCCCGGTAATGGATGTCAAAACCCGTTACATGCAACTTGCCTATCCTGTAGAGTTCCTGAAAAAGTTCGATTATGGAAAAGGTAAGGAGCTAGCTCAGGCATACGACCAAATCATGACACAGCAGTATGAGTTCTGTGGAGCTTTAAAATACAACCGTGTACCCGAAAAACGAATTCTAGCTCGTGTCAACTTCAACTATTTCATGTTCCGCGACGGTGATGGTGTGGCCTTCCTCGGTAATGAAAGCACCATGAAATCGGCATTAGGGCCGGACATCTACAAAGACTGGGGAGTAAATCATGAAATCGGACACGTTATGCAGATGAGTCCACAGCTCACTTGGGGAGGTATGACAGAAGTAAGTAACAACCTGTTCACCATGTATGTGGCCACACTCGCAGGACAACCCAGCCGCTTGTCAAAATCAAAAAACTACGACAAAGCATTTAAAGAAGTGCTTGAGGCGGAAAAGAAACCATTCATCATGTGCGTGGGTGATCCATTTCAAAAGTTGGTACCATTCTGGCAACTATACTTATATGCCAAAGAAAAGGGATACAACGATTTTTACGCTGACCTGATGGAATATATGCGAAACCACCCCCACAAAGGTACGGGAAACGCTTCTATTCACAATATGTATGAATTCGCCAAAGTGTCCTGCGATTTACTGAAAACCGACTTGACCGATTTCTTCCAGGCCTGGGGATTCTTTGAAACTGGTAAATTTCATGTAGGCGACTATGCTGACTATGATTTTGAGGTAACCCCACAAATGGTAGAAGACACAAAAGAATATATTACCTCAAAACATTATCCAAAACCTGAAAAGGACATCACACGTTTAACTGATTAAAGCACCATGAACAGAAAACAATCATTCATATTCAAAATAAGCAAAGTGTGCACACTCTTTCTTATTCTATGGATTACAATTCCCGCATTTGGATACGTGTCATCCACACATCCTCGACTGCTATTCAATAAAGTGGAAGAAAAAGAAGTAAAAAAACTAATCAAGAAAGATCCACTGGTTGGAAAACTAGCATCTTTTCTGAAAGAAAAAGCCGACTCCATGGTCGTATTACCTCAGCTAACTTATGATTTAAACAAATACGGAAACATACTTTATACTTCAAGGGCTTATGTCACCAGATTAGGAACCCTTTCATTAACTTATCGCCTGTATGGAGAGCAGAAATACCTGGATGCTGTTAATAAGACCTTACTATGGATATGCGACTACAAAGACTGGGACCCAAAACATTTCCTTGATACTGCAGAAATGACTACAGCTGTGGCCATTGCTTATGACTGGCTTTTTGATGTACTTCCTGAAAGTACCCGACAGAAAGTCAAGGAAAGTATCTACAAGAATGCGATTTCCATCGTTTTGCGCGAATATGAGAAAGGAGGCCCTGGAAGCTGGGCTAAAAGAGAAACTAACTGGAATGTAGTATGTAATACAGGAATGACTTTGGGAGCACTGGCCGTAGCTGAAGATTATCCGAAGGAAACAGCAACAATCTTGGAAAATGCTGCTCGCTACATACCTAACTGCCTGAAACACTTTGCCCCCGATGGAGTGTGTTATGAAGGACCAGCTTACTGGGGATACACTAATAGTTATCTTTCTTTATATTTAAAAGCCGTCAGTGACAACGGGGGAGACCAAGGAGGCATAGGAGAGCTACCGGGAGTATCACGTACCGCTCTTTTCTATAAACGTACGCTAACTCCCTCCGGACAACGTTTCAACTTTGGGAACGCCAGCACTGAAGAAGTTATGAACACACCGGCTTTCTTCTTTTTCAGCCGGAAGTATCAGCAACCGGAAGTAGCAGAATGGTTCCGGAAAGAAATAGAAAAAACTATCAAACAAAATCAACCCATACACCAACTTTTCTTTCTATCATTGCCTTGGTTCAATCCGGCATCCCCAACTCAGAACGAAAATATTCCGTCACTGGAAGTATACCACAATAGTATCAACGATTTAGTTGTACTTAACGGAAACCGAAAAGAAAAAGGCTCCGTCTTCCTCGTAGCCAAAGGCGGACTGCCCAATCAGGCACACCAGCAGATGGACTGCGGCACATTTATCATCGAAAGTGACAGTGTGAGCTGGACAGAAGACTTGGGTGCCGATGATTATGCCTTACCTGGATTCTGGGATTATAAACCAGGAGGAGACCGCTGGAAATACTTCCGCAACAACAACTTCTCACATAATACATTGAATATTGACAGACAACCACAATATGCCAACGGTAAGGCTTTCGTATGTGAAGAAAATACGCATACAGCACAACCCTATGCCCGACTGGATCTCTCAGAAGTATATAAAGTACAGGCTCACAAAGCGTTCCGTAAATTTACGCTAATCAATGACCATACTATCGAAGTAGAAGATGAAGTGGAACTACGAAATACATCCTCTACCGTTTTTTGGATCGCAGCAACAAAAGCCGATGTTACAATAAATGGCTCAGTAGCACAGCTTCAAAAAGACGAAAAAGTATTCTATTTTCGAATTCTTTCGCCCGAAGGAGCTACGTTCCATACCTACCCTGCTTATAATACTTACCCTGGTGAAAAACCAATTAAAGGTATTACGATGTTAGAAATAGCCTGCCCTGCACAAGGAAGTAAAGCTAAAATTACAGTAGAAATGAGTAGTAAAAATAACAGCAACTCTTTTTGATTAAAAGGCATAAGCATATTTCTTGAAAAATAGATGAGAATTATCAATCCGTTTATACAAGAAATCACCACCTGCCAGATGAAATCGGAAGAGAAGCTTAATCTTTCTAAAAACTAAAACCACCTGAAATGAATATAATCAACAAATTACAATCCTTTTTATATACCACCATCTTGTTATGGAATACATTCAACCTTAAAGCCATTGTACCCGTTCCGTCTGAAAATCCATCCAAATATCAAAAGCAACAAATAAAAAGAAAATATGGAATGTTCATTCACTTCGGAATCAATACCTTTCATGATGTGGAATGGTCTGACGGTAATTTACCAGTTCATTCCTATAAGCCAGAGACTATAGATGCAGCACAATGGGTCAAAACAGCCAAAGATGCAGGTATGAAATATGTAATTTTAGTTACGAAACATCACGATGGATTCTGCCTATGGGACAGCAAATACACAGAATATGACGTAGCCAATTCCGGCAATCCAACCAATGTTATAGAGGCTGTAGCCAAAGAGTGTCAAAAACAAGGAATACAACTTGGACTATATTATTCTCTGTGGGACCGAAAAGAAAATACCGATGTTACAAACATTGAGGCTGACAAAAAATATAATTCATATATGCTGGCACAATTAAATGAATTAATGGATATAACCAGTCAATATACGCACATTGTTGAATTTTGGTTTGACGGAAGTTGGGAAAAGCCCAGTTACAGATGGCCTATACAAGACATCTATTCTACTATAAAGCAACGGGAACCTCAATGTCAAATAGGTATCAACTGGAGCATTGGAGAAGACAGCAACCCCAATGATCCTGCTGCACCTGCAAAATCCTATCGGATTGACCCGGAGAAACAAAAAGAAGGTGACCCCATACGTTACTTTCCCAGTGACTTCCGTTTAGGCGACCCTTTACTTCCGGCTTATCCTGACCCCAAAATATTCACTCATCATGGACAGCGTTATTACATGCCTTTTGAATCTACTGTATGCTTAAGCAAACGATGGTTCTACTGCACAACTGACACTGTATACAAATCATTAAATGAACTAATCAGACTCTATAATCGCGCAACCTCTCAAGATAATATCCTGATATTAAATGTTCCCCCTGCAAGAGACGGAAAAATGAGAAAGAAAGATATGGATTTACTAAAAGAATTGCGCAAACATCTTAACATAAACGATTAAACACTACCTTTCTTCTCCCTATACTCCTGCGGAGTTTGATTAAACCGTGCTTTGAAACAATGACGGAAATAACGAAGAGAATTAAAACCTGCCTGATAAGCTATTTCCGTTATCTGCAAATCCGGATGATTTTCCAGCAAGTCCAACGCATACTTCAAACGTGCATTTAACATAAACTCTGTGGGAGTCATATCGCTAAGCACCTTCAACTTGTTGTATAAAGAACTGCGGCTTACTCCTAATTGACGGGCTAAGGCATTGATATCAAATTCCGGGTCCGCCAAATGTTCTTTTACTACGGTTTCCAGTTGGGACAAGAATTTTACATCCATCGGATTCAAAGCCAATGCTTGTATGTCACCTGCAGAATCGGCCTCTGCGTTCTTATTCATCTGAAATTTCTGTACCAGCAGCTTACGAGAACGCAGTATATTAGCGATTTTCCCTAATAAAATTTTATGATTAAAAGGCTTTTCAACATAGTCATCAGCTCCGCATTGTACTCCTTTTAGCTTACTATCATCAGAAGTCAAGGCAGTAAGTAAAATCACAGGTATATGACTTGAGTTAAAATTTGTCTTAAGTTTCATGCACATCTCTGTACCAGACATGACCGGCATCATTACATCACTTATTATCAAATCAGGATTCTCTTCTAATGCTTTATCCAATCCTTCCTGACCATTCATCGCAATTTTGACCTTATACAGCGGAGACAACATGTCTACCAGCACCTGTAACATGTCTTCATTATCTTCTACCAGCAGAATGGTTTGTTTATCCAAAATCTCTTCTGTTTCACCTGCAGGTGAAGCAAGTGAGTCTCCCGATAGTTCGGACATATCCTGCACCGGAATGGTTTCTTCTGCATCTTCCGCTTCTACATACACCACTCCATCTTCTTCCTGGAAAGGATTCTCCACAGGCAACAAAACAGTAAAAATACTTCCGTATCCCATCACACTTTTTACTGAAATAATGCCATGATGCAGTTCTACAATACCTTTGGCCAAGGCAAGTCCTATACCACTTCCAGGAGAGGACATCTTTGTATCAGCCTGATAGAAACGGTCGAATACAAATGGAAGAGAGTCTTCCGGAATTCCCTCTCCACTATCAATTACTTTTATCTCAATACCTTTTTCCGTTACTCCAGCGACTAGTTCGACTTTACCTCCAACCGGAGTATACTTAAATGCGTTCGACAAAAGATTTGATATAACCTTTCTCAATTGTCTTCTATCTGCCCAACAACATGCTTCTTCATTGTCTGCCCGGAAAGAGAACGTAATATTTTTCACCTGAGCCTGGTTCTGAAATTCTTCTGTCATTTCCCGAAGGAAAGCAATCACATCCAACCGACAAACATGCAAAGTCAACTTGCCACGTTCCATTTTTCGAAAATCCAGCAATTCTGAAATTAACTCTCTAAAATGAAACGTGTTCCTATATATTCTCTGTAGTCGTACACGAAAATACGGAGAAAGAGACGGACTTTGTAAAAGTGCTTCAGTTTGAGAAATAATCAAGGTCAATGGAGTACGAAACTCATGCGAAATGTTAGCAAAGAACTGCAACTTAGCCTGTGTTAACTCTTCATTTTTTTCTTTCTCTAGTTTTTCCTGTGCCAAAGAGTGACGCAGATTCAATTTTGTACGCCAATTTCTCAATAGTTCGTACGCAATAACAAATAAGACAAAGAAATATGTCAAATAAGCCCACCATGTATTCCACCACGGACGATGTATGAAAATAGGAAGTTCTATAGTATGCTGGCCATTTTCATCTCCTGCTTCTTTTTCACGAATTACCAATTTGTAATGCCCCGGCTCCAAATTGGTAAATACCAGGTTATGACTATAGGCTGTATTCCAATTTTTATCAAACCCTTCCAAACAATACTCATAGATATTACGCTTGGCACTTTCAATATAATTGTTGGAAGAAAAAGTCAACTGAAGACTGTTCTGATTATAGGCCAGTTCCAGCTTATTCAAGAAGGGAAGCGCCTTTGAAAGTACACTTCCTTCCATTGCGGCTGAAAATTGCCGGTTGTTTACCTCCAAAGCCGAAAAGAAAAGATTATAGGCTGGAAAAGGAGAAAACAAACGGGAAAGACGAAAAGTACTCATTCCTTCGGTTCCTCCTACAAATATTTCTCCATCACGTGTACATAACAAGCCACATCCATCATTCACAGCTGAAAGATGCAGCTGTTTTTCTGCATCCACAATCTTTATTTCACCCGTCTGAAGATGATATACGAATACCCCCTTCTCACCAGAAGCCAGTAAAAAGCCATCAGGAGTAACGTTCAAGGTATAACAATATCGAAGATCAATCTCTGAAAAAGGAACAAACCTATCGCTTGAACGATTGTATTTATAAATACCAGATCCAAAAGTTCCAAAATATAAATTCCCAGACTTATCTTCCACAATCTTAGAAACGATAAAACGCCCTAACCCATTTTCACCGTACGAGTAAACTGATTTATCACGGTTATCTTTCAAATTGATACGGACAAGTTTATTACGTAAGGCCACCCAAACATTCTCACTAGAATCTATAAAAAAGCTAGTACCTTCTACATGCGTTTCTTTTACTTCCGGAAACAAATAATCCACAGAGCCGGATTTTCTGCTTTTCACAAATAATCCATTACTCCCCAGCAAATACAAACTATTGCCTTTCAAAAGGATTTCAGAAAAAGAAGCTCCCATTTTTCCCCAGCTTTCTTCCTTACGAATATTCTTGGAAGCAATATCAAAACAAAGCATACCTTGCTTATGAGTACCGATATACAGGCAATCTTCCGCAGAGTTATACTCTATACACTTCAGGTTAGGGAAAAAAGATTCAGGATGAGAAGAATCATTTAAGTAATAAGAGAACTTACCTGTAGCCCGATGCAGGCAATTTAATCCTCCTCCTTCCGTGCAAATCCATATATCTCCTCGCTTGTCTTCCACCATATTGCCGACATAGGCAAAACTCAAACAATCATCCCGTTCTGGATTATCGGTGTAATGCTGAAAAATATCATATACAGGATTGAAATAATTTACGCCTCCATAATATGTACCAACCCATATACTCCCCTGCAGATCCTTATAAAGAGAAAAAATAGAAGAATGGCTCAAAGCTCCTGGTGCAATCTCTTTCTTATATCCAGAAACAACACGTGTATCCTCTATTTTATAAAGTCCATTAAAAGTTCCAGCCCAAATACACCCCTCATCATCTTCTACAAAACAGCGTACATCATTACTCGGAAGCTGCAAGTCTCTCCTAACAATCCAACCTTTTCCAGAGGATGGTGACAGCTGATACATTCCATCACGAAAGCCTGCTACCCAAAGTCTTCCTTTTGAATCCTGAAACAATGAATAAACTGTCACCTTCGGAAGGATACAAACCGGAGACTGACCGGACAATTCCTCCATTCGATAAAGTCCCTTTACCGAACCAATCCAAATTCCTCCATCTGCCCCCATATATAAATTACTGATTCTACCGACAGAAGGTACACGACAAACAAATTGAAAACTTTTTTTTGTCATATTCCACTGGAAAATACTATCTTGTACAGCAGTCAGCACATGCTCTTGATCTGCAAAGAGACAAGAAGATTTCATTTTCAAGTCATAAAATCGTTCTTCATAAAGAGCATAACGCATTAACTTCCCATCAGCAGTAAAAAAAACATTTCCTTTTTTATCACATACCAAATCATGGATTTCATTACCAATCAGGCTATCCTTTAAGGCATTAAACACTGTCATACGGTTCCCATCATAACAGTTTAGTCCTTCCAATGTACCCAACCACATTCTGCCAAGCTCATCCTGAGCAATAGACACCACAGAAATCTGCGACAAACCTTCATTCTTGCCTAAGTGTTTGAAATAAATATTTCCGTGAAGAAATAAAGAAAATAAAATCCAAAGACAAAATAAAAAACACCTTTTCATTAGTACATACAATTCAAAGTATCACAAGTAAAAAAATAAGGGAACTCTCCAAGAAGAATTCCCTTATTGTGTGTCATACAGACGATTCGATTATCCCAAGTGAATTGCTTCAGAAGGACAAACGTCAGCACAAGTTCCACATTCTGTGCAAGCGTCCGGATTGATTGAATATTTATCACCTTCTGAGATTGCTCCAACCGGGCATTCATCGATACAAGTACCGCAAGCGATACAATCGTCACTAATTACGTAAGCCATTGTAGTAAAAAAGTTAAGTTATTATTAGTCCTAAATTGATAGTGCAAAGTTAATCTTTTTCCAATCAGTTGTCACATCCACTTTGCATTTTCTACCCAATTTATATCATGTCTAAATAGTATCAATGCAAGATGGACTGATACATCACCTGCTGCATCCGCGTGCGTATGTTATAACGGACCAGGTTATTCGGTTCATAAACAGAAGGATAAGTCCGGTTGCTCAAGAACACAAAAACCAACTCGTTATCCGGGTCTATCCACACGCAAGTTCCCGTGAAACCTGTATGTCCAAACACCGAAGCTGGTGCTTCTGGACTACAAGGGCTGTTATCCGTATTATCTGTATCCGGTTTATCAAAACCTAAACCCCGCCTACTGTCACGCGACTTCAATGTAGTGAAAAGCTCACAAGTTGCCCGGCTAAGGTATCTCCGGTCACCGCAGATTCCTTTGTCCAGCCACATCTGTGCTATTCTTGCCACATCCTGCGTAGTAGAAAACAAACCGGCATTTCCGGATACGCCACCCATAAAAGCGGCCGCCTCATCCTGCACAAATCCCTGCAACCTGCCTCCACGAAGAAAATCAGTCTCAACAGAAGGAGCAATCTGCTCCTTAGGGAATTTACGCAAGGGCAAGAAGGCTGTATGACGTAATCCCATCGGGGCATAGAATACGCTATCCAAATACACATCCATTGGCATACCCGCTATCTTTTCCACCATTTCTTTCAGCAGCATAAAGTTCAGGCAACTGTAACGATAGGACTTTCCTTTCAAAGGAAGCTTTACAATCTGCTCCACTATATTCTTGCTGAAATCACTTCTCAAGAACAGACTGTCTGCTACCTGAAGCGGATATTCAGCAGAAGGAACATGCGATACCCACTCCGGATTATAACGGAAATCATTGCAGGCATACACATTTTCGGCCAGTTTCAGCGTGTGATTTTTGTCGGCCTTCTTACGGAACAATCCTCCTTTGCAGGACTTCATATCCACAGCTTCCTCATAGAAAGGCCAGTAGGCAGGTAACCCAGATTCATGGAAAAGTAAATCCTGGACCGTAATACGCGACTTATCCGTTTTTTTCAGTATAGGCAAATAATCAGATACCTGGTCGGTCAGTCCGAATTTTCCCTCATCATAAAGCTTCATCACTGCCAGCAGTGTAGCCGTGACTTTCGTCAAAGAGGCCAGGTCATACAAGCTATTTTCCTTGACCGGTTCCTTACCCTCATAGGTATAACTGCCGAAACACTTATTGTAGACCGGAAGACCTTCCCTTAAAATCATTACATGGCATCCTGGATAAGCCTTCAGCCGGATACCTTCTTCTGCAATACTGTCTATCTGCGACAATATTGAAGCATTCATCCCCACATCCTCCGGACAATATTGACGAGGAGCTTCTGGGTCGACTGTCAGTCCATCCCCCGCCTTAAACAATCCTGCCAACGGAATAGACAAACGCCCATCAGCATACGCATTGTCTAAGAACAAATCAGCCACATAACGCTGCACAAACTTCTCATCAGAATGTGCCAGTATTACAGTAGAAGCATGGCGGACTACTTCCGGAATCTTTTCCAGCATCTTCATATTGCCAAAGCAAATCAAAGCCAAAGGCTTGTCTTTGGCCAGCTTTTCCAGCAAAGCTGCATACGGTTCCACTTTATCGGAATGTAAAGCCACCAATACCCGCTGTGTCGGACGCAGACGTGCCTCCACGGCATCCAATGAATCTACATTCGCATGCAGCCAGCCAACCGGGAAAGTCTGCTTTAACTGATGGTAAAACGGATAAGCTTCCGACAAGGAAGGAGAGACGCTCAATAGCACCGTACCTGATACAGATAAATCAAGCGGAAGTAATGACGAAGAATCCTTCAGCACTGTCACTGCCGCTTTTGACAATTCCTGCTGAAGCGACAGAAGCTCCGGCGTTACCAGTTTTTCTGCAAGTCCTTCTTCTTCCACTTTTTTCCAGGAGGAAAGTCCCAGCGCATATTTAAATGACAGTACTTTCCGGCATTTCCGGTCAATATCCGTTTCCGACAGACGACCTTTTTTAAGCGCCGACATCACACCGTCAATTTCTTTTTTCAAGTTACGAGGAGATAAAACCACATCGTTTCCTGCTATCAGAGCACGGGCACACACATCCTCATGCCCGGCAATGCCTTTCATCTCCAGGGCATCCGTCACCACCAGTCCATGAAAGCGCAATTCATCAATCAGTGTATGCATAATTACCTCCTGCGAAATGGAAGCAGGTCCGTCACCTAAACTCGGGGCATGCAAATGACCTACCATCACACCGCCAATTCCTGCCTCAATGGCTTTCTTAAACGGGTACAACTCGATACTATCCAGACGTTCCCGGCCAAAGTTCAATTCAGGCAATGCATTGTGTGAATCAATTTCCGTATCTCCATGTCCGGGAAAATGCTTACACACCGCCATTACACCATTGTCCTCCAATCCTTTTACATAAGCTGCCACTTTTTCGGCCACCCTCTTCGGGTCACTGCCAAAAGAGCGGAAATTGATTACGGGATTATTGGGATTATTATCCACATCGGCTACCGGCGCAAAATTAATCCGTACGCCTATCAGACGACACTGACGAGCCACTTCCTTACCATATTCATAAAGCAGTGAATCATTCTGTATACATCCTAACACACGACTGTAGGGAAAAGAAGGGGTATCTTTCAAACGCATTCCCAATCCCCACTCACCATCAAAAGTCACCATCAAAGGCACCGACGCATGAGCCTGGGCATAGTTGGTCATCTGCACCTGCTTCCGGAGTTCTCCACCGGTAAACAACAGCCCTCCTACTCCATAGTCATCGACCATTTTTCGCAAAACATTCTTGCTGTATTGGTTTGTCACCGGCTGAAGAGTATAAATGAACAACTGACCCACTTTCTGTTTCAGCGTCATTTTCTCCATCTGCCCGTCTACCCATTTCCGGCAGGCTTCCATGTCGTGTACCCGGCTCAAGAGCGCAGGCTCCTGTGCAAAGAGACTAGTCGAGGCCAGACAAACACACAATATACACCACAAAATCCGTCTTTTCATTCTATCCTATCTGTTTAATTTTTCTGCATCTTGACAACCATACGCCCTACAAATGCCGCACTTTTTCCCATCTGCTGCACAGGCACCTCTATTCCGTCAAGATTCTTATAAAACTCCGGACCTTCAAAGAAAGAATGAGAATGTCCGCCTAATACAATGTCAATGTTACGGGTATTCTCTATCAGTTCTATATCCGAATAAGGTTCACCTTTCCATCCCAAATGCGACAGGCAAATCACCAAGTCACAATGTTCCTGGTTCTTCAGCAAGTCGGCTACACGCTGGCCTTCAGACACAGGGTCTTCAAATTTTACATTCCCGTAATTGGCATGCGCTACCAGACCGTCAAGTTCCGGTCCCAGTCCAAACACACCGATACGTATTCCATCGCGTTCAATGACGGTATACTCCTTCACCAAACCTTCCAGCACGGTACCTGCCACATCATAATTGGCACATACAATCGGGAAGTTGGCCATCTTGAACAAGCGGGCCATATTGTCCAGGCCAAAATCGAACTCATGATTTCCAATCGTACCTGCATCATACCCCATCTCGTTCATCATCTTGATTTCTACCTCTCCCTTAAACAAATTATAATAAGGACTTCCCTGAGAAAAATCCCCGGAATCGAACAGCAACATATCTTTGTGCTCACGACGCTGTTCTTTCACAAAAGCCGCCCGACGCAACACACCCGCCTTTCCGGCCAGTACCGTATCAGGGAAATAAGAAGCAAAGGGTTCGATACGACTATGCATGTCGTTCGTATGAAATATATACAATTCTTTTACCGACTGCGCGGCCATCACACTCACCAGCAGGCACGCCAGACATAAACAATATATCTTTTTCATCTCTTTTCTATTTTTCAATTGGACGCACTCACTTTTATTCTTCCTTCTACCTGCGAAGTCACAAACTGTCCTTTCTGCTCACACTGCTTTACATAGTCAAGCAACAAGTTGCGTAACAACGCATCTTTCGGGAATATTTTGGAAGAAGCCCGACGGAACGCTTCCATCTTATCATTTCCCTCGGCCAGATAATCAATGGTAGCTACCGTATAGGTTTTCTTTGCATCAATCTGCCGGCCATTCACCTTCGCTTCCAAGAGGTTTCCCTCTACATCTATTTTTAAAGCGGCGCCACTAAGACCCTCTCCATGTACAGAAGCTATTTGTCCGAACAACTCCTTCAAGGTGGCCCCGTCCATTGTCAGCACACACAAGGCATTCTCAAACGGAGCAATTTCATACACCGTTCCAAAGGTAATTTCACCTTCAGGCATTGCATTCCGGATACCACCCATATTCATGACAGCTACATCAGCCGGCTTGCCAATCGCCCGCACTGCTGCCTGACGAAGCACATCGGCAATCAGATTAGACAACGGAGATTCCGGACGGTATGCGGTCAGGTTCTTTGCCGAATGTCCGATGACCGGCGACATAATACTATCTACTTTTTGCTGATAAGGTTTCAAGATATTCAACGCTTCGGCATCTGGTTTACGGTCGTACACATCAGTAATGGGCACCCTTCCACCTTCCACACCTGCCAGCGAATAACCTGAGTTACAGCTGGCCAGCAGCCATCCGGCCAACACTCCGGCAACTGCACTTTTTACAAGTCTAACATTGAGATAATTCATAAAACAAGGTTTATTTGCAGCCAAAAATACGGAAAAAAGGAACATGCTCAAAAGAATGGTAAAAGCTATCCACAAGACTTCTCATTTTTTAATAAAATACGAAGAAAACATTTGGCTACTTCGCAGAAAAACACTACCTTTGCCCCGCTTTCGCGCAATCGCTGTCAAAGAAGAGTTACTTGATATGTTGCGTTGTAACGATCAAACAATTTAATTTATTACAAAACATGGATTTAATTAAAATTGCAGAAGAAGCATTCGCTACCGGAAAACAGCACCCGAGCTTCAAAGCAGGAGACACTGTAACAGTAGCATATCGTATTATCGAAGGTAACAAAGAGCGTGTACAGTTGTACCGCGGTGTTGTTATCAAAATTGCAGGTCACGGAGAAAAGAAACGTTTTACTGTACGTAAAATGTCAGGAACTGTAGGCGTAGAAAGAATTTTCCCGATCGAATCACCGGCTATCGACAGCATTGAAGTGAACAAGGTTGGTAAAGTACGTCGCGCTAAACTGTACTACCTGCGTGCTCTTACCGGCAAAAAAGCTAGAATCAAAGAAAAAAGAGTTAACGGCTAATCAGCCCTGCTCTCCGATTCGAGATAAAAAAGAGGGAATCTTCCGGCAAGATTTCCTCTTTTTTATTCGTAACACAAGACAAGTATCACTCCTACCTTTTCCGACAAAAAGACGCTAAATCTTATAAAATAGAATCATTATACTCTCCTTTCAAACAATTTGCTAACCACCCCTTTCTCAAACAAAGAGCTTCTGTGGATCTTTTTGCATAAAAAAAGAATAAGAAAAGAGTATTCATGCAGAATTTGATCACTTTGAGACTATATATACAGAAAAAGACGAAA
>CAMFND010000034.1 GCA_945965395.1 uncultured Bacteroides sp. | reverse complement strand
TTTGTACTGTGTTTTTCATAGTATTAGATTTAAGGTTAACAAAGGTTGGAGTTCAGCGGAACTCCTTTTTTTTATGCCCTTTTCTAAGCTATTTCTCTTGTATTTATTCTGATTTCAAGCTGTTTACAGGGTTGTTACGGGCTGTCCGGTAATTCTGTATGGTAATGGTTATCAGTGTAATCAGACTGATTATGGCGCATGTAATCAGAAATACCCATGGAGAAATAGGGATTTTCTCATTGAACTGTTTCAGCCATTCCGATACGGCATACCAGGCGATGGGGCTGGCTAAGAGTGAGCAGACGATGGACAGTGTGAGGTAGGAGCGGCCAAACATCCAGAGAATTTGTCCCGTGGAGGCTCCATACACTTTTCGTACCCCGATTTCCTTACGGCGGTGTGCCGCTTCAAAAATAATCAGTCCAAACACTCCTACCAGTGAAATCAGAATGGCAAGCAGACTGAACCAGGTGATTATTTTTTGCTGGTTTGTTTCTTTTTGGTAAAGCTGGCCGTATATCTGGTCGTAAAATTTCACTTCTGTGGGATAGCCCGTAAAGCATTCACTCATTGTCTGACGGATATGCTGCAGTGCGCTGTCCATATTACTTCCGGCCTTTACGCGGATATAGGCAAATGGTAGCACATTGTTGCTGTAGATTCCGTTGGGACAGAAAATATAGGGGACGGAGCCAGTTTTGAGTGAAGTAAACTGCACGTTATTCACATATCCTTTGAGGGTGGCGCTCATTCCCCATGGGAAAAAGTCGAGTGTCTCTCCTGCCGGGATACCGCTTTCTTCCTGAAGGTCCTGCGTGGCGATAAAGTTTAGCTGGGAGGTGTAGATGGAATCGCTGGGCAGGAAGTCGCTTCCCGACAGAATGTGCATTCCCATGACTCGGCAGAAGTTCGTTGTGACGTCAATATACTGATGTCCGTAGTTGTTTCCTTTGTAGCGGAAGGTATACTGTGTATATCCCTCGGTGGCTCCTAACTCCCATTTGGCGTAGGCGATGTCGTCAATTTCAGCAAAACTTTTCAGCTGGCTGTCGAATTTGCGGTACGGACTGCTGTGATAAGGCAGTTGGGGGAGGGAAGCGACTAGTACCTGGTCTTTGTCGATGCCCAGTTCATGGTTTCGCATGAAGCGGTTCTGCAGGAAAATGAAAGCCGCGGTCACAATCAGGGCAAACGAAACGATATACTGGAAACCGATGAGTATCGTACGAAGCCGTTTTCCTTTTCCGCTCAGGGCATAGTTTCCTTTCAATACAAGGGCAGGAGGGAAAGAAGTCATGTACCATGACGGATACAGTCCGGCCACGATACCGGTAAGCAGGGCTATCACTCCGGTGTAAAGCACGTATTTCCAGTAAACGAGCAGGGAAGGTGTGAAGCCCATAAAGGATAATACGTTCAGTCGTATCAGGGCTGCGACAATACCTAATGATAATAGCCAGCCTATCAATACGATACTCACCGATTCGGCTACCAGGGCACGGCGCAGTTCTCCGTTGGTGCTTCCCAGCACTTTCTGGGTATTGATGCTGCGCATGCGTACCGGAGCCAGTGCCGTGCTGAAGTTGATAAGGTTGATGCAGGCTATGAGGATGATCAGGAACCCGATACTAACCAGCAGAGTCATGGTGCTGCGGCTGCCTGTTTGGAAGTAGTAGGGAGAGTGCATGTCATAATACAGTTTCTGTATCGGGAGAACATAGAGTTTCTGGGTACCTGGATCCCCGGTAAACAGTCGTTTGTTGGCTTCTGTAGCTGCAATCTGCTGGTTGACTTCTTCTGCGCTGACTCCCGGTTTCAGCAGGAAGAACGCAAAAAAGTTCTGACTGCCCCAGTCGTTTTCCTGAAGCTTTCCCATCGGGACAAAGAGGTCGTTTTTGAACTGGCAGTTTTCCGGCAGGTCTTCAAAAATACCGCATATTCGGAATTTGGTGGCTTCTGGATTTCGCCAGTCTGGAGTATCTGTGTACAGGTAGGAACCTAAGGCATTTCCATTTGGGAATAGTTTGCGGGCATAGCTTTCGGATACGATAACACTTTCCAGCTGATTCATCTCCTGGTCACTGCCTTCCACGAATTTCAGTCCGATAATTTTCCCGAAGTCGGGATATACGGCCCAGGGTTCCTCATAGAAGTATTGCGGATTCTTGGGGTCGGTGTAGAAAGCTTGCTTCTGCCAGGCCGGGGAATAGATGGTGCCATATTCGATGCCAGGTACTTGCTGGATGAGGTAGTCGATAGGACCTCGGGGAAGTGTACTGACATAATTCTCCTCTTGAGGTCGTGCCAAATTCAGCATGACCAGGCGGTCGGTATGAGGATAGCAGGTATCGAATTCGCGTTCGTAGCTCACCTTCATCATAAGCAGGACAAAAGCGGCAAAGGCTGCCGAAAGTCCCATCAGATTCAGCACGGAGGCGGTCTGGAAGCGTTTCAGTGTGTAGAATAGATTTCGTAGGATGGTTTTCATATACTCGTTTTTTATGTTTCTGAGTTGATAAAGATTATTCTGTTTTCAGGTTGAGTACTGGATTCTCCCGTACGGCTTTTCGGCTGATTAGCCAGACGGAGGCCAGTGAGATGAGGGCTACAATCAGGAAAGCGGCAATCGGTACCCACCAGGGGAAACTGCTTTCGTAGGTCACAATCTTGTCTATCTGCTGAATACCGATATACATCAGTGGAAGGCCGATGAGCAGACTGGCTACCAGTGATACGGAAGAGAATTTCATTAACCGGAGCATTTCACTGTGGCTGTCGGAACCGAATACCTTGCGTACGGCGATGTCTCGTTTGCGTTGTGCGATGAAGTAGATACTCATGGCGGTAAGTCCTAACAGAGAGATAATCAGTGCCGCACAGGTGAAGATAAGAATCAGGTGATTCATACGGGTAATGTCTTCATATATTTTCTGCACCAGTGCGTCATACCATTCTGAATCAAACGGGTATCCGTCTATTATCTTGGAATAGAGCTGGTCCAGCTGCTTTTTATAAGCTTCGGGTTGTTCATCGCGTACTTCTATCAGGATGTTCCATGGACTGATGCTGTCGGAAGGAGCAATTTGCATGCGCAGTGGATGAGGATCTTTCATAAGCAGAGAGCGAATCTGGAAGTCTTTGAATTCTCCTACCAAGTTCATGGTATAGCCTCCACGTTCACTTCTTACAAAGTCTGTAAATCCCAACTGGCGCAAGTCTTTCATGGCCGACTGGCTTACAAGGAAATTTTTTGGATTGTATCCTGCATGGCGGTCTTCCGTAATTTGGATATGGAAGATGTCGATGAAGGCAGAGTCCACCACAAAAGTTTGGAAGCTTAGGTCTTTGGTACTGTCGGCCGATGTGAAGTACATGCTATCATTGTTCCCGCCGTCAATGGGAGTACCTTGTGCAAAACTGACACGTTTTACGAAAGGAAGTTTCTGAGCTTCCTGGCGGAAAAGCTGAAGTTTCTGATCGCTGGCCATAGGGGGGTAGTGGATGACGTGACCGTATTCATATCCTAATGGGGCATGCAGGATGCGGTAAATCTGTACACTCAGGTAAATGGCACATCCTAGCATGGCAATGGTGAGTCCGTTTTGCACAATGTTTAGCAGGCGGAGGTATAAAGTCTTGGTCTTGCGGCGGAAGGTACCTTTTACGATGTCCAGCGGATTGTAGCGTGACAGCAGGGTGGCCGGCACAAATCCGGAGAGCAGGGAAAGTACGGTAATCAGAAGTAGATAGCACAATAGAGTGATGGGATTTAAGTCGCCCACAATATCAAGTCGTGTATGAAGTAGTTCCATGGCCGTAGGTTCTGCTGCCTTGGCCAGTAAAAAACCGATTATAAAGGCCAAAGTTGTCAGCAGGAACGATTCGGCAATCATACGCCAGAAGATGCTTTTCTTGGAAGAGCCTAACAGGCGTCGGGTGGCCATTTCCTTTGCTCGGTAACTGGTTTGGGCAATGCTCATGCTGGTATAGTTGAAGATGGCCATAAACAGAATCAAGACACCGATAGTCAGGAAAACAAGTACTACTTTCAGACTATATTGGTTGAGTATGGCTCCGGCAGCCAGTGTATCGGAGAAGTAAAACTCGTGTATGGGGATGAATAATACCTCTTTAACGGAATCATATTGGTAAATCCAGAAGAATTCTTTGAAAAAGCGGGCAATGTCATCGGCTTTGTCGTTGGGATTGATGTTCGGATGGAAACGCAGGAAAAAGATACAGCTGGCGGCATTGCCTAAGTGAGTGTTTTCTTCGCTGGCACTCCAATTAACATATCGCACATTCTTATGAAGGCTAAATGCTTCAATATTGGAAGGAAAGATAGAATTATCAATGTCTTCAATGATTCCACTCACCGTGCACCGCTTGTCGCCGAATGCTTGTGCAATAAATGTTTTCCCTATCGCATGTTCCGTACCAAATAGTTTGATGGCACAGGAGCGTGTCAGCACGATGTCGTTTTCATTGGCCAGCAAGGTTTCCGGGTTCCCTTCCAGTAGATTAAAGTTGAAGAACCGGAAGAAGTTTTCACGGACGAAAAGTGTCTGTGTGGCTATGGGGCTGCCTTCTGTTTTCACGAACACTTTCCATGAACCGCTTACGGCGCACCAGTCTTCTATCTCCGGATAACGGCTTTGTAGTTTGTCACCCAGCAAGATGTGACCTCCAGCCCATATCTCGTTAGCCAATACGTAAGTCCGGTCTGCATCTTTCATGTCTTTATCTACAGTGAGTTGTCGGGTCACCATGTGGGTAATCAGCAGAAGAAACATGAGTGAGATGCTTAGTCCAATGACATTAACAGAGGTAAAAAGCTTGTTGCGTTGTAAAAAGGTAAAGTAAGTTTTCATTTTTTCTGTGCTTGGTTTTATTTTTACTGCAATATACAATACAATTTTCGTGCCATTCTTTCAAGATGTTGATTTATAGATGTATACGTTTTTTCTTGATTTTTGTGAGTGTCTAAATTTTTGACATGGGGTGTATGATTTTTAGACAAAAGTAATTGACTGTTGAGAGAGGTAATATGATAGATGTGGTTTCGTTCTTGATTTTTTTAAGGTTGAGGCTGTATTTGTTAAGGGATTTAATCAGTAAATAGGATTTTGTTAATCTATATTGTAAATCCTTCTTTTTTAGTCTTAGTCTTTGCTATTCCAAATAAAATAAATACTTTTGTACTGTGTTTTTCATAGTATTAGATTTAAGGTTAACAA